>JBBEBC010000025.1:0-42001 GCA_040882555.1 Bacteroidia bacterium | reverse complement strand
AATGGTTTATTTTTCCTTTTTATTTTTCTTTTTATTTCTTGCGACATTTAAGTATTCATTAACTTTTAAGGTTGTTAGTGTTCTCGTATTATTGATTTGCTGTGCTAACATGCGTGCAATGCAAAACTTCAAAATGAATGAAATGAGTAGTAAAATTTACGACTTAAGAGAAGCTGGAGGTTTTGTGGAAAAAGGTAATTGGGTTTTGTTTTATCAAATTGAAACCAATTGGTTAATGCGACATGCTGGCAGCTATGCATTTGCAGGGAGTGATAAAGTAGTACTTGATAATTATGAAGCAGAGATGGATTATTTTCCACTAAAGTGGGATGTGTCAACTGTACCTTTTTTGAAAGTTGGGCAGGCTAATTCAGGTTCTTTTAATTGCTTTAAGTGGGTTTCAAATCCGAGTAACTCCATAAAGCAAGTGCCATACGTTCTTGTATTTGGTCATGTTAGCGATGTTGTGGATACATGTGAATTGAAAATGATTCAACATATTGATATGCATTATGAGCAGGTATTTGAGAATAATTCGTGCACTGTCTTGAAATTAAAATAAAAAGGGTAGGATTAGCGGCAATTGGGATCTATCAGTTTTGGATTTAATTATACTCGTTAAGGTATCTTTTGAAACGGTAGAATTTCTTTTGAAAACAATAGGCGATATTTACTTTGACTAATTTATTTGCGGGGGCTATGAAAATAAATCCAAATCTCTCATTTGTTTATCGTAATATTGCAATATTAAATTTGAGTTATGGGTGTAACAAATACAGAGAACTTCACGGAAGATCAAAATAGAATTGCTACTATCATTAAAGCATTAGGTCATCCCGCAAGAGTGGCAATTGTAGAGCATCTTATGAAGGTAAATGCTTGTATTTGCGGCGACTTGGTGAATGTATTACCACTTGCTCAGCCTACTGTTTCTCAACATCTCAAGGAATTGAAAAACGCTGGTCTGATCAAAGGGTCGGTAGAAGGAAATACAATCTGCTATTGTATTGACATGAAGGTTCTTACTGAGTTGAAAGATTACTTTGAAGGCATGACCAATAAATTGCAAAAGACTAACAGCGCGTGTTGCTAATTTAAAATCTAAATATTATGAAACTATCACATTTAAAAACATTTCTTAAGGACCTTGATCAGGTGAAATTTGTACTTCCTGATGGCAAGTCTGTCCCTGAGCATTTTCACGTTACCGAAGTTGGTAAAATTGAGAAACACTTTATTGATTGTGGCGGAACAGTTCGCAAAGAGGAAGTAATAAATTTCCAATTGTGGACAGCCAATGACTATGACCACAGATTAAGCACCAATAAGTTGAGTTCGATCATCAATCTTTCTGAGAAGACTTTGAACTTGGGCGATAATGAAATAGAAGTTGAATTTCAGTCAGAAACAATCGGGAAATATGGCTTAGACTTTCAGGATGGCGTTTTTCTTTTGACTTCAAAACAGACGGACTGCTTAGCAAAAGATAACTGTGGGATTCCGCCAGAAAAGTTAAAAGTAAATTTGAAAGAGCTAGTCATTGAGCAAGCTGCCTGCACTCCTGGAGGCGGATGTTGTTGAGGCTTGTGAGGATTTGAGGAAATAGTATATCCTAGCGATACCCTTTTTATAGTGATCAAAGAGGTGTAAAAAAAATCAGAGTGTAAATCATTGCTTGCGCTTTGATTTTCACTCTGATTTGTACCCGGGGCGGGAATCGAACCCGCACGACCGTGAGGTCACAGGATTTTAAGTCCTGCGTGTCTACCAGTTCCACCACCCGGGCGCTGGGACGGCAAAAGTAGAAAATAATTTGAAATTCAATAATAAAAATAAAGAATCTTTAAGCCTCAACTCAATAAATAATTTTAGTTTTATAGCTCATTAGTATAAGTTATGATAGCTATAAAAAAGTTGTTTGTGTTATTCTTGCTTTTGTCTACTTTCTGTTTAAAATCTCAGGTTTCTAATCATTCAGATTGTATAACAGCGATGCCTTTTTGCCAAAATGTTCAAGTTCCTATTATGGGTAGTATTGGGGAAGGACTTGTTCCTGATGAGATAAATTCAAATGAAAGCTGTTTAGGCTCAGGAGAGAGAAATTCAACTTGGATGGAAATTCCAATAATTAGTTCAGGTCGACTTGCGTTCTCAATAGTTCCATCAGGATCTGAAGATTACGATTTTATCATTTTTGATTTAACTAATGCAAATTGCAGTGAAATTTTTTGGGATGCTCAGTTAGCTATTTCTTGTAGCTTTTCAGGTAGTACTTTTCCAACTGGAGCTACTGGTCCTAATGACGGACTAAATATTCAGGATGAAGAAGGTATTGAAGTTGAAGCTGGAGATAGACTCATGTTGTGTGTGACCAATTTTACAGGATTTACAGGAGGCGGATTTAATATTCAATTCGGACCAACAAATACTTGTTTAGTTGGTAGTTGCAATTCTATCACAGGTAAAGTTTTTTTAGATAGCAGTAGCAATTGTGAAGAAGATCAAAACGAAATCAGAATACCTCGTGCAAAGGTAGGTATTATAGGTAATAATAATACCTCACAATATGATACGTATACCAATGAAGAGGGTATTTTTAATTTGATTTACCCTTTGAATTTAGGGGATGTAGTAATCGGCCTAATACCTACTACACCATTCTTTGATCAGCTTTGTGCTCCAGTTCCTTCAATAATTCCAGAATCTTCAACTGCACAAAATATTGTTGGGGTTGAATTAGCAGCTAATGCCTTGCTTGATTGTTATCAATTACAAGTGAATCACAGTAATGCTTTTATGCGAAATTGTCTCGTTAATACTAGGCTTTTCACAATTTCTAATATTGGTAGTCAAACTTCCGAGCCTACTGCTTTATTCGTTAATTATCCCTCCTATTTATTTCCAATTAGTAATTCGCCAAACTTAACTTATTTCGACCCTCATTCATTTCAGTTTTCTATTCCTTCTATCCCTGCTTTTTCGCAATTTCAATTTACAATTCAGGATTCAGTTGATTGCGAAACACCTCCACAATTTGAGGCTTGTGTCACCGCTTGGCTAGAAAATCCTTCTAACTGCGGGCCTTCGCCTGAATCTGCATCTTTGAAGATTATCGATAATTGTGATTTTCAATCATCTAATCGCAACATTACGGTAATAAATATTGGTGAATCTGAAGTTTCTGAAGCAAGTAATATCCAGCTTAGGTCTAATGGATTAATCCTATTGAATGAACAACTTAATCTTTTACCGGGAGAAGAAATAACGTATGAGAATGTTGATTTAACTTATTCGACATTATACATCAACAGAGAGTTAAATAATCAATATATAGCATCCTTGACTTGTGATGAAGGTCAATTAAATGAGTTCTATTATGTTGATAATTTGATGTTTCCTCAGCTATCAGAGGGTAGCACTGTGTGCGATTTGGTGCGAAATAGCTATGATCCAAATGATAAAACTGGATTTCCAGCTGGCGAAGGTGCTGAACATCTTATTTCTAAAAACGACCGATTGAAATACCGTATCCGTTTTCAAAATACTGGCAATGATACTGCTTACAAGGTTGTAATTAGAGACACATTACCTGGTTTTCTTGATGAATCATCAGTGGTGCTTGGCATGTCAAGTCATCCATTTCGACATGAAAGGCATTCAAATGAACTCATTTTTATTTTTGATCCTATCGCTCTGATAGATAGTGCAACTAATGTTGAAGCCAGCCAAGGTTTTGTCGAATTCAATATTATTCAAAAAGCAGATAACCCTGAATCATACATAATTAATAATTCAGCATCTATTTACTTTGACTTTAATGACCCCATAATTACTAATACATATTCATATACGGTCGAACCATTGGTTGGCCTTGAAGAAACTGAAGTAATTTACTACAATGTATTTCCAAATCCTGGCAAAGATGTTTTGAATATTCAACTTGATAATTTCTTAGCCTCGAACAAGGCAAATACTCAAGTTAAAATAACTGACTTGTCGGGCAGAGTGGTTATGCTAAGCTCACAGAACTCAAATTTTATTACAGTTCAGGTTAGTTCTTTAGTTTCGGGCCTCTATTTTATAGAAGTTTATAATGGAAAAACTTCATTTGGTGTTTCAAAGTGGGTTAAAGATTAGCGAATTATGTAGTATATTTTTCAGCTCTTGAAAAATTATCTTCCAGGCTAGTTAAATCAGTATACCCGTTGCTAATGGCAAGTAGCATATCTCCTCTATTTAATATAACCGCCGGAAAGCCTCTTATTCCCCAAACTGAAGCCATTTCAAATTCTTCTTCTGCCTTGGTTTTGTACTCTTCAGAATGAAATCTACTGCTAAAATCATCGAAAGAAATACCCCATTCCTTGCAGAGAATTTTATAGGTTTCTTCTAAATGTAGATCAAGCCCATGAACAAATTGAGCTGATTGAATTCGGTGAGCAATCATAACATCTTTTCCAGGCAGCATTTCTTTAAATACACATAATGCAATTGCTGGTATTAAGGAGTTTTGAATTTGTGTGCCTGCTTTTAAAACATCAATAAATGGCTGCCCAACTTTCATTCCGCTTGTTTTCTCTAGCTGAGGTATAGCATTCAAAATATAATCTGCTTTTGCACCAATAGCGCCAATTCTGTCGCCTAAAACTAGCCCTCCACTTATAACCCTAAATGTGTAATCACTTGAATGGGCTGATTCAAAATTCTTAATAACATCACTAAAGCCATAACATCAGCCGCAGTGTGCATCATACACATATATAATTTCCTTCTGTTCCATCATGTTCAATAATAAAGTCTAAAACAGCTTCTAATGGAGATTGTTTCAAGCTATTGGGTAACATTTTAAATAGATCCTTATTTTTTTCCTTTTTTCCTTTTTTCGGGATCTTCGTGGAAGAAGTACTTTAAATCAACACTAAGATAAGTGCCATTTAACTGAGTGAGAGCTGAGTTTAAAATGACATTATTCCTGATGTAATCAATAGAATATCCATAAAATGGCTGGAACGGCCTGTTTAAAGAAGCGCCCAAATAAAAATAGCCTTTGTCTTTCGTTCTGTATTCAAAGCCTAGGTTTGCCAGTAAACTGGGAAGAAAAATATTATTCCTTCCAGCGAAAGCTAGAAAATTATCACTTTCTTCATATACATCAGATGGAAACATATTTAGGCAAAGCCCAGCTGAGGCATTCATGTAAATTTTTTCAGATAAACGAATGAATATTAGTTGACTAAATGGGATTTCATACCCTACAATTCTCATTCTTTCTGAGTTGCTTACTACTCCATCAGATGCACCAACTTCATAATTTCTAACAATGTAATTTAAGCCAAATTCTAACGAAAGGGTAGGTGTGAAGCCTCTTCTAACCACCATGCCAAATGCATAACCGGAAGCTGGGCGAATGGTATAGGTAAATCCACTATCAATTAAAGATTGTGGTCCTGTGCCGAAGAATTTAGACGAGAACAAGGGCTTAATCTGAACTCCAACGGTTATTACGCGCTCCTGTGCTTCAATTTTATTGAAGCACGAAAAGCACATGCATATGATAATTAACTGTAAGAAGATTCTCATTTTTCCTTAAGCAACTTACGAATATCTTCCATTATTATTGTAGTTGCACCAGTTTGGGAACAGACAAATTCTAGGCTTTGTCGCCCTGATGAATCATTTTGCTCTACAACTCTCAAAGCTTGTTCAAATTCTAGTCTTGAATGAATTTTAAAGCCACCACCTGCATTCATCAATGCTTCAGCTTCAGGAAATTTTTCTGTGAAAGGACCAAATATGACTGGTAATCCCATGGCAGCAGGTTCTAAAATATTATGTAATAGTTTGTGGAATGCTCCTCCAACATAAGCTATGTTTCCAGCTTTGTAAACAGACATTAAGATGCCAATTGTATCAAGAATTAAAACATCAGAGTCTTCTTGTTGATGGTTTTTGAGTTTGGTATAGCGTAAACTTTTAGCACCACATCTGTCTTCAATCGATTTGATATGCGCTTCATCAATTTCATGTGGAGCAATTATTAAGGCTAGGTTATTAAAATTCCAAGGTAGAATTACAGCTTCATCATCAGCCCAAGTGCTTCCTGCAACCAAAACTCTCCTGTCTTTTAACCAATCCGTGATCTGATAAATTGCTTCCGGCGTTTGAGCATTTGCATACACCCTGTCGTAACGGGTATCTCCACTTATTTTAAGATTTTGAAAGCCAGCATTTGCTAGTAATTCATTTGATAAAACATCTTGAACATGAATTGTATCGAATGCTTTCAATTTATTGCGAACCCATCCGCCGAAAGGCGAAAACAAAAACTGCTTTTTCCTAAACCTTGCAGAAATTAAAATTGCAGGAATTTCTCTTTTCTTTAGTTCATTCAGATAACCCGCCCAAAACTCGTATTTCACAAAAATGGCTAAAGAGGGATTTAATTCGTCCAAAAACTTTTTCGCGTTTCCAGGGAGGTCTTCGGGCAAGTAAATAACTGAGTCGGCTCCTTTGTAATTTTTACGAATCTCATATCCTGAAGGTGAGAAAAAGCTCACAATAAGCGCATATTCAGGGTAATCGGTTCTTAATTTCTCTAAGATTGGTCGGCCTTGCTCAAATTCTCCCAATGAGGCACAATGCATCCAAATCCTTTTCGGATTTTGAGGAAGTGCAAGTTTTATCTTCTCAAATTGGTTTTCCCTACCCTTAAGCCAGAGGCGAGCTTTAGGTGATTTTATGGCCGACAAGCGAACAAGCAGGACATACATATAGATGGCACCGTAGTATAATCCCCACATTTTAAAAGTAGTAGAAATCTGATGATGCTTTTTTATAAATCGGCAAAGACCAGCCTATCTTAACATTAAAGTAAGAATCATCCCTTTGCCGAGTATCGGGCAAGCCGGTGTCGAAATTATAAGACCTCCTATTTTGGGTACTTGCGTAAGCATATTCTACTTGAATAAAAAAGTTGATGGTAGTGTTATTTCCCAAATACTGATATCCCACCGAAGGTGAAATAAGCAATCCGTTGCTTAAACGGTCGTATCCTTTTTTGTATTCTTTAGTTAACGAAGGCGCATTGGTGTTTCTATCTGTATCGAAGCGGATTTTATGTTGCATCATTCCACCTGAAAGCAATGCAAATAATCCACAGTTCTTGTTTGGCCCCCAAACGGGAAACATCTTTCCAACATGAAGTTGTGCTGAGAAACCTCTTAAAGAGTAACGTATATCGGAAAGTGTTCCACCCGAGCTAATAATAAAAGCTTCTCCAACGGTTATGGCATCAATCATGGAAGTTTCCTTCACCCCATCGCCAAAGAGAAAGTTACCCGAACCTCCGAAAATCCATCCTGCTTTAGTTTTTCTGCTTACTTGACCACCTAAATTTCCAAAATTCGTAAAACGATCTTTCAAATCATTAAGCGGGAAGTTTAAACCCACATTCACCTGAAACATAGTAAAACTTAACAATGAATCGCGAACATTCACCTGAGCTTCTACTTGCAGGGAAGCACTTAAAATGAATGAAAACAAGAGGATTCGTCGTAAAACAATTATCATGTTGCAAATATATTGAGAATAACTCTGCTTTGCAGATACATGATGTAAACCATCAAAATATGTATCTTCGCGCAACTTTTTAGGCGCATGAATAAGATTCAAATGGTTGACCTGAAAGCTCAGTACAGCCACATTAAGGATGAGGTTGACAAAGCTATTCAGAATGTTATTGATACTACCGCATTTATAAATGGTCCGGAAGTTTCGGAATTCGCTAAAGAATTAGAAGCTTACCTTGGCGTGAAGCACGTAATTCCTTGTGCCAACGGGACAGATGCACTGCAAATAGCCATGATGGCATTGGGTTTTAAGCCCGGTGACGAGGTAATTACAGCCAGCTTTACGTACGTGGCTACAGCTGAGGTTATTGCCTTATTGGGCTTGAAGCCGGTTTTGGTAGATGTTTATCCCGATACGTTTAACTTAAATATAGAAGCTGTTGAACAAGCAATAACTGATAAAACGGTTGCTGTTGTTCCTGTTCATCTGTTTGGACAATGCGCTGATATGGAGCCTTTAATGGCTTTGGCGAAAAAGCATAATCTTCATGTTATTGAGGATACTGCTCAAGCTATTGGTGCTACGTATACGTTCAGCGATGGTTCTACTCAAAGAGCTGGAACGATTGGTTCTATTGGAGCGACTTCGTTCTTTCCATCTAAGAATTTAGGATGTTATGGAGATGGAGGAGCACTGTTTACAAATAATGACGAGTACGCAGCAGCTATGCGTATGATTGCAAATCATGGTCAGCGAGTTCGCTATTATCATGATTCAATAGGAGTTAATTCACGGCTAGATTCCATTCAGGCAGCTATTCTTAGGATAAAGCTCAGAAAGCTGGATGAATATTCAGCCGCAAGAAAAAAGCTTGCTGATACTTACAATAATGCATTTTCGATAGGAGGTAAGCTTAAAACTCCTGTAAAAGCTGCTAATTCTACTCATGTATTTCACCAGTACACGCTTTTATGTGAAGGCGTATCGCGTGATGAAATGAAGGAATATCTTGAAGCGAATGATGTTCCCGCAATGATTTACTATCCAGTGCCATTGCACATGCAAAAAGCCTATACTGATTCAAGATATAAGAGTGGAGATTTCCCGGTTACGGAGCATCTTTGCGATGTGGTGATTTCTTTGCCAATGCATACTGAAATGCAGGAAGATCAGCTAAATCATATAATTACCACTGTTCAACGATATCTGAATAAATAAATCATGAAGAAAATTGCTGTTGTTGGAACAGGATATGTCGGTCTGGTAACAGGAACTTGTCTTGCTGAAACCGGAAACAATGTTATTTGTGTTGATATCGATCAATACAAAATAGAAAAACTGAATTCTGGCAAGGTTACTATTTATGAGCCTCAGCTAGATGTTTATTTTGAAAGGAATTTGCGTCAAGGCAGATTGCATTTTACGACCGATTTAGCAAAAGCAGTTGAAGAAGCAGAATTGATTTTTCTTGCTCTTCCAACACCTCCAGGAGAAGATGGCTCAGCCGACCTTTCTTATATTTTAGGTGTTGCAGAACAATTGGGTCACCTTTTAACAAGCAGTTATAAAGTAATTATTGATAAAAGTACAGTTCCTGTGGGGACTGCTGAAAAAGTTCATAAAGCACTGGCTGCAAACGCAAAAGCAGAATTTGATGTAGTATCAAATCCTGAGTTTCTTAGAGAAGGGTTTGCTGTTGAGGATTTCATGAAACCAGACAGAGTAGTTATAGGAACTTCCTCTAATAGAGCAAGGAAATTGATGGAGGAGTTGTACTTACCTTTTGTAAGACAAGGGAATCCTATTATTTTCATGGATGAGCGTTCGGCAGAACTTACCAAGTATGCTGCGAATTCATTCTTAGCCACTAAAATTTCTTTCATGAATGAAGTAGCTAATCTGTGTGAACTTCTGGGTGCTGACGTAGATATGGTGAGAATGGGAATTGGATCTGACGATCGGATTGGTAAACGATTCTTATTTCCTGGTATTGGTTACGGCGGAAGTTGCTTTCCAAAAGATGTTAAAGCACTTGTTAAATCGGCGGGTGATGTGAAATATGATTTTCAGATTTTAGAATCAGTGATGAAAGTCAATGAGGCACAAAAATCTGTCTTGGTACCTAAGATTATGTCATACTTTAATGGTAATCTTAAAGGAAAGAAGTTTGCCCTCTGGGGATTGGCATTCAAGCCTGATACGGATGATATCCGCGAGGCGCCTGCCTTGCATATTATTGAAGCTTTACTGGCTGAAGGTGCAAGTGTGGCAGCTTATGATCCTGAGGCAATGGAAAATGTTAAGAAACTTGGATTGAAAATCGAGTTCACTGAAAACCAATACCAAGCGCTTGAAAACTGCGATGCACTTGTTATTTGCACAGAATGGTCGGTTTTCAGAAATCCTGATTTCGACAAAATGAGCCACTCTATTAAATCGAAAATAATTTTCGATGGAAGAAATCTATATTCTGTTGATCAGATGAAGAAACTTGGGTTTGCTTATTATAGCATCGGCCGAAAGGCCATAAGAAAAGCGAAGTAAGTATGAATATATCTAATAAAAGAGTACTTGTTACTGGAGCTGCGGGTTTTTTAGGCTCACACCTTTGCGATAGGTTTATTGCCGAAGGCTGTCGTGTAGTAGGAATGGATAACCTCATTACAGGTTCGCTCAGTAATATCGAGCACCTTTTTAAACTTGAGAATTTCGAATTCTATCATCATGATGTTTCAAAATTCGTATTTGTTCCAGGTGATTTAGATTTCATCCTACATTTTGCTTCACCTGCTAGTCCAATCGATTACCTAAAAATCCCAATCCAAACCTTAAAAGTTGGCTCATTGGGAACGCATAATTTACTTGGGCTTGCTCGTGTAAAAAAGGCTAGAATGCTTATTGCTTCAACATCTGAGGTGTATGGTGATCCAACCGTTCATCCGCAAAATGAAGATTATTGGGGAAATGTAAACCCTATTGGTCCTAGAGGAGTGTACGATGAAGCCAAGCGTTTTCAGGAAGCAATCACCATGGCATATCATACTTTTCATGGTGTTGAGACAAGGATTGTTAGAATTTTCAATACCTATGGTCCTCGCATGCGACTAAACGATGGTCGTGCTTTACCTGCTTTTATGGGTCAAGCTCTTCGAGGAGAAGATATAACGGTGTTTGGTGATGGAAGCCAGACACGCTCATTTTGTTATGTTGATGACCTGATAGAAGGTATTTATAGATTGCTTTTAAGCGATTACTTATATCCTGTAAACATTGGTAATCCCGACGAAATAAGCATTAAAGATTTTGCTGAAGAGATTATCAAGTTAACAGGCACAGATCAAAAGATTGTTTACAAACCACTTCCTCAAGATGACCCTAAGCAAAGGCAACCAGATATTGGACGTGCAAAGCAAATTCTTGGCTGGGAGCCGAAAGTGGCTAGAGCTGACGGATTGAAAACAACTTGGGATTATTTTCGCTCACTTCCCGAATGGGAAATTATACCTCGAAGTTTTACTTCTGCATAACAGTATGGAAAATATAGACTTTTACGCTCACCCTTCGGCGATAATTGATGATGGTTGTCATATTGGCGACGGTACCAAAATCTGGCATTTTACTCATGTTATGACAGATTGCAGTATCGGAAAGAACTGTAATCTAGGCCAGAACGTGGTGATTTCACCAGGTGTAGTGCTTGGTAAT
Organism: Bacteroidia bacterium; assembly: GCA_040882555.1. Taxonomy (GTDB): domain Bacteria; phylum Bacteroidota; class Bacteroidia; order M30B66; family M30B66; genus M30B66. Next base: position 30,727 of record JBBEBC010000025.1, on the reverse strand, counting down.
AATGTCAAAGTTCAAAATAATGTATCTATCTACACAGGTGTAGTTTGTGACGACGATGTGTTTTTGGGCCCTTCGATGGTTTTTACCAATGTAATTAATCCGCGTAGCGCGGTGATTAGGAGAGATCAATACATGCAAACTCATGTTGGAAGAGGCGCTTCTATCGGAGCTAATGCTACCATAGTTTGTGGTCATGATATTGGTGAGTTTGCTTTTATTGGAGCTGGCGCTGTGGTAACTAAAAAAGTTCCTGCATATGCACTTGTAATTGGCAATCCTGCTCGTCAAACAGGTTGGATGAGCGAATATGGACATAAGCTTCGCTTTGATGAGAAAGGTCTTGCGACTTGTCCCGAAAGTGCTGAACAATATGAATTGAAAAACTCTCAAGTTCGAAAAATCTCTGACAAATGATTGTAGGTGATAAAGTGAAATTTGCAATTATTGGCGCTGGGCATATTGGTAAGCGTCATGCTGAAATGGTTTTAAGGAACGATGATGCTGAGCTAATTGCGATTTGCGATATAAAGAAAAAAGAAGAGCTTGGGCTTGATGATTTTGATGTGCCCTATTTTGATTCTGTTGAAGCTATGTTAGACTCGGGACTGGAGTTCGACGTGGTAAATATTTGCTCACCAAACGGACTTCATGCTAAGCATTCAATTCAGGCACTAGATCATAGAAAACATATTGTTTGCGAAAAGCCTATGGGCTTAACCAAAGCTGAGTGCGAACAAGTAATATATTCTTCCCTGCGAGTTTCTCGCCAGGTCTTCTGTGTCATGCAAAACAGGTATTCACCGCCTTCAGCTTGGATTAAAGATGTGATCGAAAGAGGTCTTATGGGAGAGATTTTCATGGTGCAACTAAATTGCTATTGGAATCGTGATGAACGCTATTATAAAGCTGGAACCTGGAAAGGAAGCGCCGATTTGGATGGCGGAACATTATTTACTCAATTTTCGCATTTTATCGATATTATGTTCTGGCTTTTTGGCGATATCAAAGAGATTCAGGGAAAATTCGACGATTTTAACCATAAAGATCTAACGGCCTTTGAAGACTCAGGTTTTGTTAATTTCCGTTTTGTAAACGGAGGAATGGGAAGTCTTAATTATTCAACCTCTGTTTGGAATAAGAATCTTGAAAGCTCCATCACTATTATTGGAGAAAAGGGAAGTGTTAAAATTGGCGGGCAGTACATGAATGAAGTAGAATATTGCCATATAGAAGGATATTCTATGCCAGAACTAGACGAAGCTAGTCCAGCTAATGATTATGGTGCTTACAAAGGATCGGCAGCAAATCATCATTTTATTATACAAAACGTTATTGATACACTTAAGGGTCGCACTAGCGCAACAACCAATGCTCTGGAAGGCCTTAAAGTGGTGGAGATTATTGAACGCATTTACGAACTTAGAAATTTAAATAAACAAGCATGAGTTCTATCTATCAGGACCTGATTAACAAAAAGGAAAAACTAGCTGTAGTTGGCTTAGGTTATGTGGGTTTACCCATTGCTCTTGAATTTGCAAAGAAGATTAGCGTTATTGGCTTTGATATTAATCAGCAAAGAGTTGATATGATGAGAAATCATATTGACCCAAGTGAAGAGCTTGAAGCAGAACAATTTGAAGGGTGTGATATTTATTTCACCGCTAAGCCAGAAGAATTAAAGGAAGCACGTTTTTTTATAGTTGCAGTTCCTACACCAATTGATGAACACAACCTTCCTGACCTTAAGCCCTTGCTATCAGCAACAAGAAGTGTTGCCGCAGTGCTTAAGAAAGGTGATTATGTAGTGTATGAATCAACGGTTTATCCCGGATGTACTGAAGAGGATTGTATTCCTTTGCTCGAAGAACTCTCAGGACTAAAGTTTAATTCAGATTTCAAAGTTGGTTATTCTCCTGAAAGGATTAATCCAGGTGATAAAGAGCATACACTTTCTAAAATCATTAAGGTAGTGAGCGGCTGCGACGCCGAGTCACTCGAAGAAATAGCCAAAACATATGAAGTTGTTGTTGATGCAGGAGTGCATCGCGCGGCATCGATAAAAGTAGCTGAAGCAGCAAAAATCATTGAGAATACTCAACGAGATTTGAATATCGCTCTAATGAATGAGCTTTCTCAGATTTTCGGAAATATGGGAATTAATACATATGATGTACTTGAAGCTGCTGGAACAAAATGGAATTTCCTACGCTTTTTGCCAGGTCTAGTTGGTGGACATTGCATTGGAGTAGATCCATATTATTTGACCTACAAAGCGAAAGAGGTAGGTCATAATGCCCAAGTTATTCTTGCCGGAAGGGCTGTAAACGATGGCATGGGTGCTTATGTAGCTGGCAAAGTGGTCAAGAAAATGGTTGCTGCAGGAGTGGATATTGCCAAAAGCAGAGTGCTAATTATGGGGGCAACTTTCAAAGAAAATGTTTCGGATATCAGAAATTCTAAAGTTGCTGATGTTGTAAATGAATTTAAAGATTTCGGTGTAAATCTCGATATCGTTGACCCTCACGCTAGTTCAAAGGAATTAAAGCATGAATATGGTTTTGAATTAGCTGATTCTCCTTCAGGAACTTATGATGCAATTGTAATAGCTGTTAATCACAACGATTTCGTTGGATTACCTGAATCATATTTTCAATCATTACTCACGCCAAACGGCATTGTTGCCGATATCAAAGGAGTTTACAGAGGTAAAATTAAATCACTAAGCTATTGGAGCTTATAAATTAATAATGAGCGAGGGAAGCAAAATTCTTGTAACAGGTGGAATGGGCTACATAGGCTCCCACACCGTTGTTGCTCTGCAACAGCAAGGTTTTGAGGTAGTTATTGCAGATAACCTAAGTAACTCACACGCCTTTATCCTCGATAGAATTCAAGAAATTACCGGAGTAATTCCTAAGTTTTACAAGATTGATCTCTGTAACATCAATGCGTTGAATGATCTTTTTAAAACTGAAAAGAACATTCAAGCAAGTATTCACTTTGCAGCCTTGAAAGCCGTTGGAGAATCAGTAGATAATCCTCTAACTTATTACAGAAACAACTTAATATCATTGATGAATTTAATAAAAGTTCATCAAGATCATCAAGTGAATAATCTAGTTTTCTCTAGCAGTTGCACTGTATATGGAGAGCCTGATGTTTTACCGGTTACAGAATTATCTCCTGTTAAAACAGCAATTTCACCTTACGGAAATACAAAGCAAATAGGGGAGGAGATATTGGCAGATCATGTAAAAGCATCAGCTCTAAAATCTATTGCTCTAAGATATTTTAATCCTGTTGGGGCTCATTCAAGTGCTCTTATTGGTGAACTTCCCAACGGGAAACCCAATAATTTACTTCCTTTTATAACGCAAACAGGAATAGGTAAACATGAGCATTTAAATGTATTTGGAGATGATTACAACACACCTGACGGCACGTGTATAAGAGATTATATTCACGTTGAAGATGTTGCCGAAGCTCATATAGCAGCTTTAAGGAGATTATTAGAAAATAAGGCAGATGAATCTTTTGAAGTATTCAATATTGGAACAGGAAGAGGTTATTCTGTTCTTGAAGCAATAAGGGCATTTGAAGAAACTTCGGGCTTGACACTAAAATATAAGATACAAGCAAGGAGACCAGGAGATATTGAAAAAGTTTACGCTGACACAACCAAATCAAACACAATTCTTGGCTGGAAAGCTAAGAAGGATATTTCTCAGATGATGGCATCTGCTTGGGCCTGGGAAACTAAACTCGCTCAAAATTCACAAACAATGCAAAGGAAGAAAATTCTAATCACCGGCGGAGCCGGCTTCATTGGATCTCACGTTGTTAGGCGCTTCGTGAAAAATTACCCTAATTATGATATCGTTAACCTCGATAAGCTAACCTATGCAGGCAATCTCATGAACCTCCGTGATATTGAAAATTTGCCTAATTATTCATTTGTTAAGGGAGATATCGTTGATGAAGAATTTATTGCTGAACTTTTTAGTCTGCATAAATTTGATGGTGTAGTCCACTTAGCTGCTGAATCTCATGTGGATAGGTCTATCACAAATCCTAATGAGTTCATTAAAACAAATGTGCTTGGTACAGCTAACCTTCTCAATGCAGCAAAAAATGCATGGAAGGATGATATGGAGAACAAAAGATTTTATCATATCTCCACCGATGAGGTTTATGGTTCTCTTGGTGAAACGGGCTTTTTTACAGAAGAAACTAGATATGATCCAAGATCTCCTTATTCAGCTTCAAAGGCGAGTAGCGACCATCTTGTTCGAGCTTATTACCACACGTATCACATGCCTGTTGTGATATCTAATTGTAGCAATAATTACGGGTCTTTCCATTTTCCGGAGAAACTCATCCCGCTTGCGATAAATAACATTAAAAATATGCGCCCGATTCCTGTTTATGGGAAGGGAGATAATATTCGCGATTGGCTTTTTGTTGAAGATCATGCTGCCGCAATTGACCTGATTTTCCACAAAGGACGTTCCGGAGAAACTTATAACATTGGCGGTGCAAACGAATGGACGAACATTGATTTGATAAAGAAGCTCTGTTCTATAATGGATGAAAAGCTTAATAGAACAACAGGAACTTCTGAATCACTTATCACTTTTGTGAAAGACAGAGCTGGTCACGATCAGCGCTATGCGATTGATTTTACTAAGCTTAAGAATGAATTGGGCTGGGAGCCTTCACTTCAGTTTGAAGAAGGTCTTAGAAAAACAGTCGAATGGTACCTCAGCAACGATGAATGGCTAGATGGTGTTACTTCGGGCGATTACACTCACTACTACCAAGAACAATACACGAAAAGATAAATACCACCTAATCAGGCATGTACGAAAAAGTTAACTTCCACAATAATAATCCCGAATTTAAAAATAGCCGGTTTTTAGTTACTGGCGGAGCAGGTTTCATAGGCTCACATTTGGTTGATTATTTAATGGAGCATGGTGCTGCTGAAGTTCTTGTTATTGATAATCTTTCTGAAGGGAAACGAGAAAATATCAGCCATTGGCTAAATAATTCACGTTTTAAATTTATTGAAGGAAGTATTTGTGATGAAGCTCTTATGCTCCAGGCTCTTGAAGGAATTGATTATGTTTCGCATCAAGCTGCGCTTGGAAGTGTTCCGCGTTCCATCAAAACTCCTATTGCTACCAATGAAGCTAATGTTACCGGCTTCCTTACCATGCTCGATTGCGCTAGAAGACAAGGTGTGAAAAGAATAGTTTACGCATCTTCATCTAGTGTGTATGGCGATCATCCACAGTTGCCGAAAATGGAGGACAATATTGGGAATCCTCTTTCCCCATATGCTGTAACAAAAAGAGTAGATGAGCTTTATGCTGATGTATTTGGTCGTACTTATGGAATGGAAATCATGGGATTGCGGTACTTCAATATTTTCGGTCCTCGCCAAAAGCCCGATGGACCTTATGCTGCAGTAATTCCTTTGTTTATTGAGGCTATCATGAATAATTCACCTGCTTATATCAACGGCGATGGTGGACAAACCCGCGATTTTACATTTGTAGAAAATGCTGTTCAAGCGAATGTTTGTGCCCTTTTTTCTGAAAATCCAGAGGCTTCAGGTAAAGTTTATAATGTGGCTGTAGGTGAACGTATATCAGTCCTTGAAATATATCAACTTCTTAGACAGCTGGCTGGAAAAGGAGTAAATGCTATTCACCGCGAACCGCGGGAAGGTGATATTCGCGATTCTCTTGCAGATATTTCAAGAGGAAATACCTATCTTGGTTATTCTCCGGGAGTGAAAATGAAGGATGGTCTTCAGAGAACTCTCGATTGGTTTAATCACGAATGAGCTGGCTTTCAAGACTATTAGGAACTTCTTTACCAGAAGCAGATTTATCAGTACTCCACACGGATGTGCACTCACACCTTATTCCGGGAATCGATGATGGTTCTTCCAGCATTGAAGATAGCATCAACCTCATTAGAGGTCTCCAGGAATTAGGTTATAAGCGACTTATCACCACACCGCACGTGATGAGCGATTTCTACCGAAATACACCTGAAATGATTTTAGGTGGATTGGAGGATGTTAGAAATGCAATGAAAGCCGAAGGTATTGACATGGAAATCTCAGCGGCAGCTGAATATTATTGTGACCATGACTTTGAACTGAAGATTGGAAAAGAGGATTTGCTCACATTCGGAGATAAATACCTTCTGTTTGAGCTTTCTTACCTTAATCCTTCCGATAATTTTGATACAGTTTCTTTTAAGCTACAACTCGAAGGTTATAAACCTGTTCTTGCTCATCCTGAAAGATATCCTTATTGGTATCAGAGCTTCGATAAGTATCAGGAAATCAGAGACAAAGGCGTGCTTCTGCAAGTCAACATTGCATCAATTGCTGGACATTACGGCACAGTTGCTAAAAGAATTGCAGAGCGACTTATCGATAATGAAATGGTTGATCTTTTAGGGAGTGATATGCATAAAGTTAGTCATATCGATGTCTACAAAAAAGCTCTAAAAGAACCCGCTTTGCACAAACTTCTTAATTCAGGAAAGCTTATTAATGCTCAATTGTAAGCTCTAATAAGAAGAGGCAGTTACATCACTGAGAATCTTTTTAACAAGGCCTTGAAGTACTTTTCCAGGTCCACACTCAATAAACTCGTTGGCTCCATCTTCGTGCATTTGTCTAACCGACTGAGTCCACCTTACAGGTGCGGTAAGTTGAGCAATAAGGTTTTCTTTTATCCTATTTGCTGATGTTTCTCCTAAAGCACTCACATTCTGGTAAACAGGACATCTGGGAGTATTAAATTGTGTTGAATTTATTGCCATAGCAAGTTCTTCGCGGGCAGGCTCCATCAATGGAGAATGGAAAGCTCCTCCAACCTGCAGAGGTAAAGCTCTTTTTGCTCCAGCTATTTTCATTGCCTCACAAGCAAGTTCAATACCTCTTACACTTCCAGAAATAACTAATTGCCCGGGACAGTTATAATTTGCTGGAACAACGATTTCATCCTTAATAGCTGCACACACTTCTTCAACAATTGCATCATCAAGTCCTAAAATGGCAGCCATTGTTCCAGGTATTTGCTCACATGCTTTTTGCATAGCAGAAGCTCGTGTTGCAACTAACTTAAGGGCATCTTCAAAAGAAATACAGCCACTAGCCACTAAAGAAGAGAATTCTCCAAGTGAATGACCTGCAACCATATCAGGTTTAAGGTGGCTGCCTTGAATCTGAGATACAATAACTGAATGAATAAAAATGGCAGGCTGGGTTACATCTGTTCTTCTTAGTTCATCATCAGAACCCGTAAACATGGTATCGGTTATCCTAAAGCCTAAAATATCATTCGCTTTCTCAAAAATAGAGGCTGCTTCTGGCGATTGGTCGAAAAGATCTTTGCCCATTCCTGAAAATTGCGCTCCTTGTCCAGGAAAAATACGTGCGTTCATATGCATTTGATTTGCAACAAAAATGAGGTTTAAGTCCGCTTTTACCAAGCACTTTTTTTAATTATAAACTTAATTAACTGAAAATTCTGCAATATCTTTTCTATAAAAGCGTTCGAAAACGCATATTTTCCTCTTAATTTGTCGACGTGAAATCAGCTTTAACTTTAGCTTTTGTTCTCTTATGCCTTTACTCATCTGCTCAAATCGGAGGGCAGCATGTGTATAGCTTTTTAAATCTTCCTAATTCTGCTCGTATTCAGGCATTAGGAGGAGATGTTGCTGCCATTAGAGATGATGATGTTAACATGGCATATCAAAATCCTGGATTGATTAACCAATCGATGGCGGGTAATTTGTCTCTTTCCTACGTCAATTATTTTGCTGGAATTAATTTCGGAAATGTAGCTTATGCTTTTAAAGCAGGGAAAACAGGCACATTTGCCGGAAGCATGCAGTACATTAATTATGGTGATTTTGCACGCGCTGATGCAACTGGCTTAATTACAGGAAATTTTACTGCAGGAGAATATTGCCTAACTACAGGATACTCTAGAAAAATGGATTCGGTTTTTACCGTTGGAGTGAACCTTAAAACTATTTTTTCCTCATTCGATAGCTATAACTCTTTTGGAATGGCTGTGGATTTTGGAGCTAGCTATAAAAGTCCTGATCAACTTTTTACTGCAGGCTTAGTGGTTAAGAATATTGGAGGGCAAATTACCACCTACTCCGAGGCTAACCGCGAAGCTCTTCCTCTTGAGCTTCAAATAGGACTTTCGAAGGAATTAAAGCATGTTCCATTGAAATTCTCCTTCGTTGCTCATAATTTACAGCAACCTGACTTAACTTTTTCAGATCCGCTCATTCCTGAGGAAAGTGTTGATCCCCTAACGGGGGATACCATCATCAATAAAATTGGCATCGCAAATAAAATCATGCGTCATGCTATTCTTGGTGCTGAATTTAATATTACAAAAGCTCTTTCATTTCAACTTGGTTATAATTATCAAAGGAGACAGGAAATGAAAGTTGCTACACGTCTTGGAACAGTTGGAATTTCTTGGGGTGTTGGCGTTAAGATTTATAAGTTTTCAATTGCTTATGCTCGTTCTGCTTATCATCTGGCAGGATCACCAAATCAATTCACCTTAACCGCGCGGCTCTCCGAGTTCTATCGAAAAAACTAATGCCTTCCAAGAAAATCACAATTGCTGTCGACGGTTATTCATCTTGCGGAAAATCTACCCTTGCAAGAGCACTCGCTGCTCAGTTAAATTATGCCTACGTTGATACGGGTGCAATGTACCGAGCAATTACACTATATGCTTTAAGAAATGGATTAATTAACGGAAAGGATCTTGATACTGAATCACTTATTGATCAACTAGACGATATCGAAATACAATTCGAGTTTAATCCAGATTCTAAATCATCTATGATTTTATTGAATGATGAAAATGTTGAAAGTCAAATCCGTCAAATGGATGTCAATGACTGGGTTAGCCAAGTAAGTGCAGTTGCAGAAGTAAGAAGAAAAATGGTGAGGATGCAACAGCAAATGGGAAATGAAAAAGGTATTTCTATGGATGGTAGAGATATCGGAACAACTGTTTTTCCTGATGCTGAGTTAAAGTTGTTTATGACAGCCGACATTGCCACTAGAACCAAAAGAAGGGTTGCTGAGATGGAGGCTAAGAATATGCATGCTGATTTTGAACAGATAAAAGCTAATTTGCTTCAAAGAGATAAGGAAGACATGTCGCGAAAAGAAAGTCCCCTCAGAAAAGCAGATAATGCTATTATTCTCGATAATACAAATTTAAGTCGCGACGAACAGTTGAATTTTGCATTGAATAAAGCCCTTGAATTAATTGCCAAGTGATAGAAAGCGTTGAGTTCGTTAATATTTATTCCATTGATAATTTCCTAATTTTGCAATCATGAAAGTAAAAGTGGACGAGAATTCAGGTTTTTGTTTTGGTGTAGTTTACGCCATTCAAATGGCCGAGGATGAATTAGATGAGACCGGAAGTCTTTATTGTCTAGGTGATATCGTTCATAATAACATGGAGGTGGAGCGTCTTGAAGCTAAAGGCTTGAAAATTATAGATCACAAGCAACTTGAGAATCTTCATGATACCAAAGTTCTGATTAGGGCACATGGAGAACCGCCTGAAACTTATAAAATCGCCATAGAAAATAATATTCAACTTATTGATGCTTCTTGCCCAGTTGTTCTAAAACTTCAGAACAGAATTCGCTCTGGTTATGAGAAAAGAGGAGAAGGGCAAATTTTAGTTTATGGTAAAAGCGGACATGCAGAAGTAAACGGTCTCGTTGGCCAAACCAATGGTGAAGCTATTATTGCAAACAGTATCGAAGACCTCGACCAGGTTGATTTTTCAAAGCCTGTAAAGTTCTTTTCTCAAACAACTCAGCCAACTTCAGGGTATCGCAATATGCGAGACGAAATCATTCGAAGAATGAGAGAAGCTGGAAATGATGAGAATCTTTCTTTTGAAGCCAATGATACACTTTGTCGTCAGGTGTCAAACAGAGAGCCTCAACTAAAAGAATTTGCTGCCGAATATGATGTAATTGTGTTTGTGAGCGGTAAGAAAAGTTCGAATGGTAAAGTGCTTTTCGACGTGTGTAAATCAGTGAATACAAATAGTTATTTCATTTCTGTCTGGGATGAGTTTGATAGTAATTGGCTTAAAGATGTCGAATCTGTTGGTATTTGCGGAGCAACTTCAACTCCTATGTGGCTCATGGAGGAGGTAGCTGAGAAAATCCGAACTAAGGCCAAAGAGATGGTTATAATCTCTTAATTCCTTGACCTTACAGTAACAATATTGCTTTTTTAAAGTATAGGTTATTCCCAACCTGATACTTTAATTAAATGAGATTCATTTTACCCGATTTTTTATCGAAGAGGGCAGTTTTTCAAAACATTGATCCCGAACTAGTGATTGAACGACAAAGGTTTGTCGTGTATAGGATTTTCTCAGTCACCACTATCATAGTCTGTTTAGGAGTATTTTCAAAAATGGTTTTGACACTCAGCCATGTCAATTGGCTTCCATATTTCGTCCTATTTCTTGGAAGTGTTATTCTTATTAATTATTTGAGAATTAGAAAGCCATCAGAGCTTCCAGGAGCCTATCTCATTATGCTTCTTTCAGCACTCATTGTTCTTCATTGTGTTGCATACACCTGCGGTGGGATTAGAACAGGGGGCACGTTTTTCATGACAGCAGTCATTATTTATGCATTCATGTTGCTAGGTAAGAAAGGTGGTTGGCTCATCGCCGGATTAGCGGCACTTCATATCTCATTTATGTTCGTTATCTCAACCTACACCGATTGGACTTCTTTTTCTTTATTTGATGATAGAATTGATTTGATAAATGAGGATTTTCTAACAAACATTCTTTTAACCTTCTTTCTGATTTCGGCACTTTCAAGTTATTTGCAGAGCAATAGAAACGTAGTGATAAGGAAAGTTATAGAGTCCAAAAAAGAACTCGAAAAAATGAATCAGGAGCTTGTCGAAAGAAATCAAAGCCTCGAAAAAAAGAATGCTGAGCTCGACAAATTTGCTTCCGTTGCTTCGCATGACCTCAGAGCTCCTTTAAGAGCAATCGGTTCTCTTACTGATATGATTCTTGAAGACGAATTAAACTTATCCTTCGATTCACAAGAGAAGCTTCAAATTATTAGAAAAAGAACTCATCGTATGGATCATTTGCTGTCTGCTTTACTCGATTATTCTAGGGTTGACCGCAATTTGAAATCAATGTCGCATGTTGATGTTAAAAGTTTACTTGTGGGCATCCTTTCTAAACATTCTGAAGGAAAAGATATTTCGTTTTCAATTTCTGAAGGACTTCCGGTAATTTATACTTCAGCATTAGCCTTGGAAAGAGTGTTCAATGAGTTAATTAATAATGCAATAAAGTTCAATAATAAAGAAAAGGTTAAAATTGAAATTGCAGGTCATCAGTCTAATAATAAATGGCAGTTCTCAGTCAAAGATAACGGTCCGGGAATCGGTAGTTCTTTTAAGGATAAGGTATTTGTCATTTTTCAAACTCTTGAAGCCCGTGATAAATTTGAAAGCACTGGCGCCGGATTAGCGATAGCCCGCAAACTTGTTCAAGAGTCAAAAGGTGAAATATGGCTTTCCTCCGAGCAGGAGCAAGGAGTAACCTTTCATTTTACTTGGCAGCAAACTGTTGAACCAGCTACTGAGGTTCAGGAAGAAGTTTTCGCGCCCCTTTTGAAGCTTGCGTAACCTTTGATCATTGCGGTTTAAAGAGAATTAGCTGAATTTACAGGTATCATTTTGAAGGTCGAATTTGTCTTCATTTTTTTATATGAAAAATTATTACCTTTGCACCCCTTCGAAAATCGAGGGTGATGCCTTTAGCATCAATTTTTTTAATCATTTTTAATTATTGACTTGATGTCAGAAAACACAGAGGACAAAGCTCCTGAAATCACAGAAGAAACCGCAGTAGAAGTTAAAGCTGAAAAACCAGCAGCTAAGGCAGTTGAAACTGAAACGCAGGAATCGTCCGCCCCTACAATTGCAGCAGAAATGCTGTCAACCCTTGATTTTGATTGGGATAATGCAGGGAAAAAAGCAATTTCATACAACAAAACAGAGCGTACTCGCTTAGAAAATCTGTATGAAAAATCACTTAGTTCTGTAAACGACCACGAGGTTGTTGAAGGAAAAATTGTTGGGATGACTACCAAAGATGCAGTCATCAATATCGGTTACAAATCAGATGGAGTTGTTGCTTTATCTGAGCTTCGCTACGATCCAGATATCAAAATCGGAGATGTTATCGAAGTGTATATCGAATCTAAAGAAGATAAAGGTGGACAGCTAATCTTGTCTCACCGTAAGGCTCGTTCACTTAAGTCATGGGATCGCGTAAATGACGCACTTAACAATGACGAAATCATCAAAGGTTTTGTTAAGTGTCGTACTAAAGGAGGTCTTATTGTTGACGTTTTTGGTATCGAAGCTTTCCTTCCAGGATCACAGATTGATGTGAAGCCTATTCGTGATTATGATGTATATGTTGGGAAATCAATGGAATTCAAAGTTGTGAAAATCAACAATGAATTCAAAAACGTTGTAGTTTCTCACAAAGCTCTTATCGAGGAAGAACTTGAAGCTCAAAAAGCTGAAATTATTTCTAAGCTTGAAAAAGGTCAAGTTCTTGAAGGTACTGTTAAGAACATTACTTCTTACGGTGTATTCGTTGATCTTGGTGGTGTTGATGGTCTTATTCACATCACTGATCTTAGCTGGGGTAGAATTAACCATCCTGAGGAAATCGTTACTTTGGATGAGAAGATTCAGGTTGTTATCCTTGATTTCGATGAAGGTAAAAAGAGAATCGCTCTTGGTCTGAAGCAACTTACTCCACATCCTTGGGAGAAAGTAGATGCAGATTTAAAAGTTGGTGATAATGTAAAAGGAAAAGTAGTTGTTCTTGCTGATTACGGTGCATTTGTTGAAATTGAGCCAGGCTTCGAAGGTCTTGTTCACGTTTCTGAAATGTCTTGGTCTCAGCACTTACGCACTGCACAAGATTTCCTTAATGTAGGTGATGAGGTTGAATGCCTTATCTTAAGTCTTGACCGTGAGGAACGCAAGATGTCATTAGGTATTAAGCAATTAATGCCAGACCCTTGGGCTGATATTGAAACGAAATATCCTGTTAACTCTCAGCATACTGCAAAAGTTCGCAACTTCACCAACTTTGGTGTTTTCGTTGAACTTGAAGAAGGAGTTGATGGTCTAATTCACATTTCTGACTTAAGCTGGAGCAAGAAAATTAAGCACCCAAGTGAATTCACTAAAGTTGGTGATGAAATTGAAGTGGTTGTTCTTGATACAGACAAAGAAAATCGTCGCTTAAGCCTTGGGCACAAGCAGCTAGAAGAGAATCCTTGGGATGTTTTTGAAACAGTATTCCTTGATGGTTCAGTTCACGCTGGAACAATAACTTCCATTAATGATAAAGGTGCAGTAGTTGCCCTTCCTTATGGTGTTGAAGGTTTTGCTCCAACAAAGCATCTTGTGAAAGAAGATGGTAGTTCAGCAAAAGTTGAAGAATCTATCGATTTTAAAGTGATTGAGTTCTCTAAAGAAAACAAGAAAATCATCGTTTCACATGCTCGCACGCATGAGGCTGAAAAGCCAGGTGCAGCTTCTGAACCTAAGGCTTCTAAAGGTGATGACACCAAGAAGGCGGTTAAGAAAGTGAAAGATAATCTTGAGAAATCAACTCTTGGAGATCTTGACGTTCTAGCTAACCTTAAATCAGACCTTGAGGAAAGCGAAAAGAAAGCAGCTAAAAAAGCAAAGAAGTAATTTCTTTCTTTAAATTTATATCACAAACGCTCCGAATTTCGGGGCGTTTGTTGTTTTTGGGAGAAACTGTTTTAACAAAATTGATTCTCTTCTATCTTTTGATGTTTGCTAGAACAACCTTTGCATCTTGTTCTTATTATATTTGCCACAAGTACTCTGATATGTTGCCACGCTTAATTTTAGATCATCAGCGCTACCAGCGAACTCTCACTAGGCTCTGTTATCAGCTTATTGAGAATCATGATGAATTTGAAAATTCTGTAATTATTGGACTTCAACCTAGAGGAATACTGCTTGGACGTTCACTAATAAATATGCTAAATACTCTTACTGGCAAGGCTGTTAAGTATGGAGAACTAGATACCACATTTTTTAGAGACGATTTCCGCCAGAAGGCTTTGGTTCCGCAGCCTACTAATATCGATTTTGTTGTTGACGATAAAAAAGTAATTTTAATTGATGATGTCCTCTTCACTGGTCGATCTATTCGCGCTGCGCTTGACGCTTTGCAACATTTCGGTCGACCCGCTTCTGTTGAATTACTCGTCTTAATAGACAGAAGATTAAGTCGCCATGTGCCCGTGCAGCCCGATTATGTTGGCCTTACGGTAGATGCAGTGTTTTCTGAAAAAGTTGTAGTTCATTGGTCAGATAATGAATTGGCAGAAGTTGAACTTTTAAATAAGGATTTATAATTATGCTGAGTGTCCCGCATTTATTAGGAATTAAATACCTCAGCACCGAGGACATTAACTTAATTCTTCAAACTGCCGACACTTTTTTAGACGTAATAAACAGACCAATTAAGAAGGTGCCTTCTTTGAGAGATATAACCATTGTAAATCTCTTTTTTGAGAATTCTACCCGCACCAGATTATCATTCGAACTAGCAGAAAAGCGCCTTTCGGCAGATGTAATTAATTTTAGCGCTTCTTCATCATCTGTTTCTAAAGGTGAAACGCTGGTTGATACAGTGAATAATATTTTAGCAATGAAAGTGGATATGGTCGTAATGAGGCATCCGAAACCGGGAGCCGCCCATTTCCTATCTCAGCGAGTAAATGCTAAAATAATCAACGCTGGCGATGGAGCTCATGAGCATCCAACTCAAGCTCTATTAGATGCTTTTACTATTAAACGGAAATTAGGAGAAGTAGCTGGAAAAAAGATAGTTATCGTTGGTGATATTCTTCATTCGAGGGTAGCTTTATCTAACATCTATTGTCTTAAAGCCATGGGCGCTGAGGTTATGGTGTGCGGACCTCCTACTCTCATTCCTAGGCATATACATGCCTTAGGTGTTAAGGTTGAAACCAACTTGAGAAAAGCATTAGAATGGTGTGATGTTGCCAATATGTTGAGAATTCAACTAGAGAGACAAGAAACACAGTATTTCCCTTCTTTAAGAGAATATGCCATGCTTTTTGGCCTTTCGGCCGATGTACTCGAGAGTCTCTCAAAAGAAATTACAATCATGCATCCCGGGCCAATTAATCGCGGTGTTGAAATAACCTCTGATGTGGCTGATGGAAGGTCTTCTATCATTTTGAACCAAGTCGAAAGCGGTGTTGCTGTTAGAATGGCAGTGCTTTATTTATTGGCTGGTAGACCTGATTAAAAATTGTGAGTAAAGTGTCTTAATATGGCTCTATATTAGCGTTGCACGGTTCATTCCTTTTCATTAGGTTTGGGCAAAGTTTTAATTATGAACTTCACGCAAGAAAAAACAGAGCATTATACTATCGTAAGAGTTAATGCAGAGAAGCTAGACAGCACTATTGCTCCTGATTTAAAATCGGAACTTTTATTAATTAATAAAGACGGGGTTTCAAATATCATCCTTGATTTAACGCAAACAAGATACTGCGATTCTTCAGGCTTATCTTGTGTATTGGTTGGAAACCGCCTCTGCAAAAATGATAACGGATCATTGATTCTCACAGGATTACAGCCTGCAGTTAGAAAATTAATCACTATTTCACAATTAGACCCTGTGCTTCAAATAGTTCCTACAGTAAGTGAGGCAATTGACTACTTATTTATGGAGTCTATTGAAAAAGATCTTAACGACGAATAATCCTAATCAAACCACGTAACATGATAAAATATTTACTTTCAATAGCTATTCTAGTTGGATTTAGCATAGAGTCCTCGGCTCAGTGCTCTCCTGATCCTCAATTCGCAGATTCAACTTTTGGTGTTTGGCCTGATACAACACAAAATTTAGATTGTGGCTACGCTGACGATTCAGAAGGTTACAATCAAGTTATTAATATCAAAACCAGTGCTGATACAAATGTTACTGTTCAGATTGAAGGTTTTCCTTTAACTGTTGAAGGGTACATTGAGGCATTCAGAATTAACTCTGTAGAAGGTCTTCCAGCAGGATTTGTATATATTCCTGACCAAACTATTTGGCAAAATGTAGGTTCAGCTCCACCATTTACTTCTGTTCAGGGTTGTGTTTCTATCCTCGCTAGCCAATCTGCTTTACAAGATATTATAGCAGCTAACCCACTAGGACAAGATTTTCCGCTTACAGTGATTGTAGACGTAAAAATCCATTCTACCAATAATCCTTTAGCAAATAATCTTTTATCTAACGTTTGGTTATCAGATCCAAGTTTAGCTGCTATTCCAGGAATTGGTCCTATTCCAGTGGCTGGATATAAAGTTCGTGTGAGACCTAGTAATACAGGTTCAGAGTGCGCTCCCCTTTCTACTCAGAAAATTAACTCAGCATCTTTCAATGTTGTAGGTAATTTCCCGAATCCATTCTCTTCAAGCACAGAAATCAGATTTAACGTACCTTCACGTAAACCTGTTAAACTTGAAGTTAGAAATATGGTGGGTAAACTTGTGCTTGAAAAGAATATCAATGCTGAATCAGGATTAAACACTAGCATTATCAAGTCAGACAAGCTTATTCCAGGAATCTATTTCTACTCGATCAACGATGGCAAACAAGCCATTACAAGAAGAATGGTTGTTTCAGGAAACTGATTTTGATTTTATTTGTTATATACCTGTTGACTCCAAAGTCAGCAGGTATTTTATTTTATCAGATGAGTATTCACGTCACTATACTTGGCTGCGGATCAGCTACGCCAACTTTATTTAGGAATCCTACTTCCCAGTGGCTTGAAATTCATGGACATTATTATTTGATTGATTGCGGAGAAGGAACTCAGACTCAGCTTTTAAAATATAGGCTGAAAATGAGCAAACTAAAAGCTGTTTTTATTTCTCATCTCCACGGAGATCACTTTTTTGGTTTGCCAGGCCTTATCTCTAGCATGCATTTAATGGGACGCAGAGAAAAATTAAAGGTGTTTGGTCCTCCAGGTTTATTTGAGATACTAGATGGTATTTTTAAGCATTCAGAAACTGAATTGCGTTTTCCAATAGAATATCATCAAATCGATACTTCGCATTCAGCTAGTATTCTTGAATCCGATTCGTATACTATTAGCAGCTTACCTCTCAGACATCGAATACCTTGTTCTGGTTTCTTATTTCAAGAGAAGACAAGGCCAAGAAACTTAAGGCCTGAGATGATTAAGTTCTATGATGTTCCTGTTGCAGAAAGAAAAAAAATAAAAAAGGGAGCCGATTTCATTAATATCAATGGAGATGTTATTCCAAATGAAATACTCACATTGGACCCTTCGCGCTCAGTTTCTTATGCCTTCTGTTCAGATACAGCACCTAACGATGATTTGCTGCCATTAATTAAACATGTTACAGCTCTTTATCACGAGGCAACGTTCGAAGATGAGCTCTTAGAACGCGCGCAACTTACATTTCACAGTACAGCATCTCAAGCAGCAGAAGTTGCCAAACAAGCAGAAGTTGAACAGCTTTTTATTGGACATTTCTCCTCAAGATACCGAGATACAGAAATAATTGAATCTCAAGCTAAAGCCATATTTGCGAATACAAAGGCCGTTCACGACGGATTTGTTTTTGAGGTGATGTAAGAAAAATATGCTTTTTTGTAGTAATATATCTATTCAATAATTTTGTATCTTTAACGTTCGGATATAAATATGACCATTACAAAAGACCTTGTACTTCTTGATATTGTTAAGGATAATCCCTTATTAGCTTCGGTTGTAGACCGTTTTGGTATCTCATATTCCAAATGGACGCTCACACTTGAGAAGGCTTGTGAGAAAGATCAGGTTGACATGAGTCTGCTTTTAGAAATGCTGAAAGCTTTTGGAGAAAACAATTATTTTCCCAAAGAAGAACTTTCTAAACTTCCACTTCAGTCTATTATTGAATATCTGATAAAGACGCATGTCTATTATATTAATTCAAGACTTCCTAGGATTGAGCAGTTTATTGATTTGCTTGTTGATCATTACGGAAAGTTTGATGTTCATCTATATCTCTTAAAAGACTATTTCCAAGATTACAAAAGAGATATGTATGCTCACATTTGCATTGAGGAGCGCGATTTATTCCCTTATGTCTTAAGGTTAATTAAATGTGCAGGTGAGGACTTAAGCAGTCTACAACTCTTCAATTTGCTTGAACAAAACTCGATCACTCGTTTCATCAACGAACACCATCATGTTGAAGATGAATTAGGTGAGATTAGAAGAAGACTTAATAATTATTCTGAAGCAAATAATCATAAAATTCAAATTACCACTTTGTTTTATGAGCTCAGAATGTTTGAAATTGATTTGCTTACTCATGGTAAAGTAGAAGATGAAATCCTTATCCCAAGAGCGCAGGAGATTGAGAAAAGCCTTAGCGCAAGCTTGCTCAGGAAAGCTCGTCTAAGCTAAATCTATCCTTTATTATTTTTATCACTGACTCTGTTTCTATTTCAGGATTTACCCAACTAACTTCTTGTTGATTCCTAATCCAAGTTAATTGGCGTTTCGCATATCGGCGAGTATTAATTTTTATTTTTTCGATCGCCTCTTCCTGACTTAATCTGCCATCGAAAAACTCAAATAGTTCTCTGAAACCAACTGTTTGTAGAGCATTCACCTCTCTAAAAGGAAATACATTTCGAGCTTCCTTAATCCATCCTGCCTCAATCATTAATTCTGACCGTCTATTAATTCTTTGATAAAGCTCTTCTCTTGGCAATTCCATTGCGAGAATTACATAATCAAAATCACGAGCCTTTTGACTACTTTTTCTAAATGAGCTATAGGTTTTTCCGCTAAGTTGAATTACTTCCAAAGCGCGAATTACTCTTTGCTTATTTGAGAGATCAGTAATTTTTGAATATTCAGGATCTAATTCCTGTAATTGTTTTTTCAAAACTTCTGGGTCGCTTTCCCAAATCTCATCTAATTCCGTCCTTATTTCATCAGAAGAATCAGGGATGTTATCTAGTCCTTCTAGTAAAGCTTTGATATATAAACCCGTACCGCCACATACTAGTTGTATGTTATTTTCTTTGAATAAACTTTCTAGAATCTTTAAAGCTTCTTTCTCAAAAACACCTGCATTAAACTTGTCGTTAATCGAATGACTCCCAACAAGATAATGCTTTACCTCATTAAGTTCTTCATTTGTAGGTGCAGCGCTACCTATGGGTATTTCTTTAAATACTTGCCTTGAATCTGCTGAAATAATACTGCAGTTCAATTTTTTAGCAAGTCTTATACTGAAGGCAGTTTTACCTGAACCAGTGGGACCTGTGACAACTATCACAAGCGGTTTTCTCATCAATTCTCTTCGTAGTCGGAGCTGCCTCCGTAATCTTCGTCATAATCATCAGAGCCAAATTCATCATCGTCATCACTATCGCCATAATTAGAAGATGAATCGCTTTCAATTTCTGTGGTATTATTAAACTCTTCTGCCAGCTTAGATATTTCTGTGTCCGTTTCTAAATCTTCTTCTTCTAGCGCAGCTTCTTCATCTTCTGCAGCTTCTTCATCCTCTGCAGCAGCAGAGTCATCATCTTCATCCTTCTTCATGCTTCCGAGCATAGCCAATAGCGCATCCTCCTCATTATCAGGTTTCTTTCTCGATCTTTTTCCTCTGCCGTCTTCTTCTTTCTCTTCTCTAACTGGTATAATGAGCTCTTCTTTATACTGAATCGGAGGCATTCCAAATGAGACAGAAATTTTCGGATAGCTTGCTTTATATTCAGGAGAACTAATAATTCGAATCAATTCAATCTGAAATCCCCATTTCACATTTTCATCATAGACAAAAAGAAATTTTTGATGTGGGTCATCAATATGATCAACAAGTTCTACCTTCTTAAGAGCAGACTGATTCTTTCCGCTAATGGAACCAATACTATTTCCTTTTCTCCAATTATGGTCGGCCAGGAAAAACTCTCCGGTATGTTTGTTATCAAAACCTACAGCTGTTAGCAGTTCTAAAAAAAGATCGGCAAAAGTGTGATTTGCTTCAAAGTCGATATCCCTGTGAACATCGTCATAATCTTCAAATGTTATTCGAAAACGTAGTATGCTCATAATTTCTAAAGTTCCTTTTCTGTTATAGATGATTTTAAATATTTGATAGGATTAAGTCCAAGACTTCTTCCTTCTTCAAGCATAAAACTATATGCCTCGTCAAATGAACTAGGTATTTTTCCGTCAAGAATGGCTTCCCTAATCGACATTTTAATGATTCCTATTTCCTTTCCAGGCTTTATTCCAAAAGTAGCCATGATATCCATTCCAGTTACAGGTGGTTGCCAGTTTCTCAAACGATCTTTTTCCTCAAGTTCAACTAATTTCTGACGAACCACTTCAAAGTTAGCCAAATACCTGCTTACCTTCTCCTTATTTTTTGATGTGATATCAGCTTCACATAAAGTCATTAAATCATCAATATCATCACCAGCCTCAAAGAGAAGTCTCCTAACTGCCGAATCTGTTACTAATTCTTTGCTCAAAACTATAGGTCTGAGATGCAACATGACCATTTTCTGCACAAATCTCATCTTCTCATTTAAGGGAAGCTTTAATTTTTTGAAAATTGTTGGAACCATGCGTGCTCCCTTATCCTCATGACCATGAAATGTCCATCCATGATCAGCCTCAAATCTTTTCGTGGCAGGCTTGGCAATATCATGAAGAATAGCTGCCCACCTTAGCCAAAGAGAATTTGTATTCTCTGAGATATTGTCCAGAACTTGAAGTGTATGGTAGAAATTATCTTTATGAGCTTTTCCTTTTATAACGGTCACACCTTGAAGTGCAACCATTTCAGGGAAGAATTGATGAAGTAGTCCGGTATTGAATAAATGCTTAAATCCTATGGAGGGCTGCTTAGATAAAATGATTTTGTTGAGCTCGTCTGTAATCCTCTCCAGAGAAACAATTTTCAATCGATCCGCATTTCGTTTCATCGATTCTAGAGAAGCTTCATCTATTTCAAAGTTCAATTGACTAGCAAAACGAATCGCTCTAAGCATTCTTAACGGATCATCGCTATACGTCTTATCTGGATCTAAGGGTGTTCTTATGAGTTTCTGCTGCAAATCCTCGATGCCTCCAAAAGGATCAATCACTTCCCCCGTTAAGGGGTAAAGCTGAACAGCCATTGCATTTATGGTAAAGTCTCTTCTTTCCTGGTCCTCCTGCAAAGTGCCATCTTCTACAATTGGCTTCCTCGAATCGAGCCGATAGGACTCTTTTCTAGCTCCAACAAATTCAAGTTCCATAGCTTCTGTATGAATCATTGCTGTGCCAAAATTCTTGAAAACGTGCACTTTCACATCCTTACCCATCGCTGCTGAAACGGATTTAGCGAATTCAATTCCGCTTCCCTCTACCACGATATCAATGTCTTTCTTTTCTCCTCGATCGAGTAATAAATCTCGCACATAACCTCCAATAACAAAAGCATTTACGCCTTTGGTGGAAGCTGTTTTTGAAAGCAGTTCGAAAATGGGGTCTATTAATTTGAGTGTTGCCACGCTTTCGGCAAAAATAGAATTTTAACTTACTCTGTAAACCTTAAAAGCTGGGAAATTTCAATCTTTTCAGCACAATTAAAATGTCCTTTTGGACAAGCCTTATATCCATGCAATCCGCAAGGTCTACAATCAAGCTTTTCTTTGACTTCTATACTCGTTGAATTATCTGATAAAGGACCAAACCCAAACTCGGGTACAGTGCTGCAAAAAACAACTGATACAGGCGCATTAACGGCAGAACACAGATGCATAGGTGCCGAATCGTTCACGTAATTCATCACCGCACCTCCCATAAAAGCAGCCGATTGTAATAAATCAAATTCGCCACACATGTTTTTTACGTCAAAATCTTGGACTTGACTTTTAATCTCTTCACATAGGTCTTTATCTGATGCCGCACCAAGAAGAAAAACTTCATATGGAATTTTGAAGCTGCGTATTAGCTCAACCCATTTTTGTGCAGGCCATTGTTTTGTGAACCATACTGAAGATGGTGCTATGCATATATAGGGCTTCTTAGGGATTATTTTCGCCTCTGGCGGATAAAGCCTCGGTCTTTTATCTCCCTGAATGCCCAAAGGGTTCAGCAATGCAAGATTTCTTTCGCATTCATGCTGACCTTTTCCTATTTGATGAGGTATTTTATAAGTGAAGAAGCGAGCAAATGGATTTTTCTCAAATCCGATCTTTACTTTGCCTTTTGAAAATGCTGTCAAAAATCCTGAAGCAGCAAAGCGTTGACAATTTATTACCAAATCATATTTCTGCCTGCGAATAGCAATAAGCAAAAACATGAGATTCTTGTACTTAGATTCGGTTTTTTGCCAAACTAAAACGCGCTTTATAAAAGGATGACCTCTGAATAAGGTTTCATTCCCTTTCCTCACAACTACATCAATTTCTGAATTTTTATAATGCTTATTTAATGCTTCTAAAATTGGAGTAGAAAGAATTACATCACCAATAAACGCTGTTTGAATAAGGAGTATTTTTTTCAAATTGTGAATTTAAATGAATGGTACTCTAAATTTTAAACCGCAACATTATGCTCTCTTAGGGCATCATTTAGAGAGGTCTTTAAATCTGTAGATGCCTTTCTTTGACCAATAATTAATGCGCAAGGCACCTGAAATTGACCTGCTGGAAAATTCTTAGTGTAAGAACCTGGGATGACTACAGAACGTTCAGGTATTTCGCCTTTGTATTCTTTCGGGTCGCTTCCTGTAACATCAATAATCTTGGTGCTTTTAGTGATTACCACATTAGCTCCAAGAACAGCCTCTTTTCCAACTTTTACGCCTTCTACCACAATACATCTAGAACCAATAAAACAGCCATCTTCTATTATTACAGGACTTGCCTGAATGGGCTCAAGAACTCCTCCTATGCCAACTCCTCCGCTAAGGTGAACATTCTTACCTATTTGAGCACACGAACCAACAGTTGCCCATGTGTCAACCATGGTTCCTTCATCTACATAAGCTCCAATATTCACATAAGAAGGCATCAATATAACTCCTTTAGAAATAAAGCTTCCATATCGAGCAACAGCAAGAGGAACCACTCGAACTCCAAGCGCAGCGTAACCTGTTTTTAACTGCATCTTATCATGAAATTCAAAAGGCCCAAGCTCTATGGTTTTCATTTGCTGAATTGGGAAATATAGAATCACCGCTTTCTTAACCCATTCGTTTACTTTCCAGCCTTCGGCCGAAGGCTCAGCAACTCGAATTCTTCCTTTATCAATTTCTTCGATAACTTCCCGAATCGATTTTTGAACGCCAGAATCCTTAAGCATTTCGCGATTCTCCCAAGCTTTTTCTATCATCTCTTGCATAAGGCCAAAGATAGAAATCCAATGCATTATTTCTATACAAACAACACTGAACAACATCTTGTGTAGAAAACGATTTCACCTTTCAAGAACCTGAATTTCATTTCCGATTATCTTCGCTGCATGATTTCTTACGAAAAATTCACATTATCCAACGGATTAAGGGTAATTGTGCACGAAGATAGCTCCACTCCAATGGCTTGTCTTAATATTCTCTATAATGTGGGTGCTAGAGACGAAGAGGAGGAAAGGACAGGTTTTGCTCATTTATTTGAGCACCTAATGTTTGGTGGAAGCATAAATATTCCCAATTATGATAGCCCACTTCAAGTAGTTGGTGGCGAGAATAATGCTTTCACAAACAACGATATAACAAATTATTACCTCACGCTTCCTTCAGAGAACATTGAAACAGGTTTTTGGCTTGAATCAGATAGGATGTTAAGCTTGGCTTTTTCTGAGAAAAGTCTGGAAGTTCAGCGAAATGTTGTTGTTGAAGAGTTTAAACAACGTTATTTAAATCAGCCTTATGGCGATGAATGGCTTTTACTCAGGCCTCTAGCGTACAAAAAACATCCATATCGTTGGGCAACTATTGGCAAAGAAATTTCGCATATAGAAAATGCCAAAATGGAGGATGTTAAAGCATTCTTTAAAAAATTCTATAATCCTTCTAATGCGATCATGGTAGTTGCTGGTGATGTGAAAACGGATCAAGTTAAAGCCTTAGCAGAAAAGTGGTTTGGTGATATTGAATCAGGGCAGCCTAATAATAGGTCCTTGCCAAAAGAACCAGCCCAAACGGAGGAGCGAAAACTAGAGGTCTTTAAGGATGTTCCTTCAGATAGCATTACAAAAGTTTGGCATATGGCCGAAAGGATGTCGGCTGAATACCATGCTCAAGATTTATTATCTGATGTGCTTGGTAGAGGCTCTTCTTCGCGCCTACATCGAAAGCTTGTTAAGGAAAAGCAATTTTTCTCAAGCATTTCTGCTTACGTAACGGGTAGCTTTGATTCTGGTTTATTAGTTATCCACGGGCGATTGGTAAATGGGGTTAAAATGGAACAGGCTGATGAAGCTATTATAGAAGTAATTGAAGAATTAAAGACTCAAAAACTTGATTCAAATGAACTTAAAAAGGTGAAGCACAAAGCTGAAAGCACCCATGTTTTTGGAGAAGTTAGCGTGCTAAATAAAGCAATGAATCTTGCCTTTGGCGAATTGTTAGGAGATACTGAAATGATAAATACGGAAATCAGTAAGATTAATGCGATTTCTGAGGATGACATTCTTTTGCAAGCAAATAGAATCCTTGTAAATACAAATTGTTCAACACTTTATTATAGGAGGGAAAAGCTATGAATACACTAAATAGAGTTATACCTCCAGAAGCAAAGGCAATACAGAATGTTCGCCTAAATACGCCTGAACATAATCAGCTATCTAATGGACTTGACCTTTATACTTATTCTGCTGGTACGCAGGAAGTTGTTAAAATTGAGTTGGTTTTTGAAGCTGGAAGCAGTTCTAATGACAATCCTCTCATCCCGGGATTCGCTGTTTCAATGCTAAGTGAAGGAACTTCCTCAAAATCTGCAATACAGATTGCTGAAGCCATAGATGATTATGGAGCTTTTCTCGAAACTGACTTAGGGAAGGATTTTACTTCGGTAACTTTGATTACACTTTCTCGCTTTTTACCGGAGACTTTACCTGTTTTAATTGATGTTATTCGAAATTCAACTATCCCTGAAAGGGAATTTGAGATCAAGAGAACCAATAGAAAACAGAAATATTTGGTTGGTCTCGAGAAAGTTGGGTTTGTTGCGGGTAAGCGTTTTCAAGAAATCCTTTTTCAGTCTACAGGGTATGGAGCTACATTCAATGAAAATTCCTACGATCAACTGAATAGACAGGATGTTCTAGACTTCTATCAGAAGAATTTCAAGAATAGTCCTTTCAGAATTTATATGAGCGGATTTTTAAGTATTAGAGACCTAGATATTGTTAAAACCGAGTTTTCTACTTTATCAAATTTTAAAATTAACCACGCCGATACTGCTTATTCTTCAATTGATGTTATAAAGCCAATCAAAGAAATTATTACAAGGGATAATGCTATGCAGTCGGCGGTTCGTATTGGACGAAAGCTCTTTACAAGAGCTCATCCTGATTACTTTGGAATGAAAGTACTTTGCACGATTCTCGGTGGATATTTTGGCTCTCGTTTGATGACAAACATCAGAGAGGACAAAGGCTATACATATGGAATAGGGGCGGGGATGGTTGCAATGAATAACGACGGTTATTTTTACATCAGCACTGAAGTTGGTGTTGATGTCTGTGCTGATGCTATTTCAGAGATTTATAAAGAAATAGAACAGCTTCAAAAATCTGCTGTTCTTGAAACAGAATTGAATCTTGTTAAAAACTACATGCTTGGTTCCTTACTCAAGAGCTTTGAAGGTCCCTTCGAACGTATGGAGCGCTTTAAGCTTGTTCACTTGCATGGTTTTGATGTGAATTATTACGAAGATTATTCAGATGCCATACGCAGCACTTCAGCATCTCAACTATTGGGTCTTGCAAATAAATGGCTGAAAAAAGAAGATTTAGTTGAACTGGTTGTTGGGAAGAAGTAATAAAGCTTAGTTATTCAAAAATTAAAATGGGTAAAAAAATAAACTTTATTGTCTTAGCCTTTTTGGTTGTAGTTAGTGCTTTTACGGCAACTGCTTATCCTGAACTTACTTCACAAATAGATAAAGCTGATACAGCATGGATGCTTATTTCAAGCGCTTTTGTGCTATTGATGACTCCCGGTCTATCGTTCTTTTATGGTGGGATGATAAATAAGAAGAATGTAATATCAACGATGCTTCAGAGTTTTGTTGCTCTTGGAGTTATTAGTGTTATTTGGGTTCTCGTTGGCTTTAGCCTTGCATTTGGAGACAGCATTGGAGGCATAATCGGTAATCCATTAACCTATCTCAATTTTAAAAATGTAGGTCTAGAGCCTAATGCTCAATTCTCAGCTACAATTCCGTTTTTGCTCTTTGCTCTTTTTCAATTGAAATTTGCAATTATAACACCAGCATTAATTACAGGAAGCTTTGCAGGAAGAGTAAGATTCAGGAGTTACATATTATTTATGGTGCTTTTCAGTATTTTTATCTACAGCCCTTTAGCTCATATGACTTGGCATCCAGATGGTTTATTCAGAAAATGGGGAGTTTTAGATTTTGCTGGTGGAACAGTAGTTCATATGTCGGCTGGTTTTGCTGCTCTCGCAGGAGCAATTTATCTTGGAAAGAGAAAGCAAGCTGTTGAAAGTCATGCCAATGTTCCTTACGTTATCTTAGGAACCGGATTACTTTGGTTTGGCTGGTTCGGCTTTAATGCCGGATCTGCTTTAGGTGCTAATGGAGATGCCGTAATTGCATTTGCAAATACCAATATTGCTTCTGCTACAGCAATGATTACCTGGCTATTTTATGAGAGAATGTTAGGCAGAAAAATGTCTGCTGTTGGAGCCTGTATTGGCGCAGTAGTTGGGCTTGTAGCTATTACGCCAGCAGCAGGCTTTGTAAACATTGGCCAGTCTATGATTATTGGATTTATTTCAGCCATAATATCTAATTGGATGATATACTTGAAAAATAAATCTGGGATTGATGACACCTTAGATGTTTTTCCAAGTCATGGAATTGGTGGAGTTGTAGGTATGTTATTAACAGGAGTTTTAGCTGCCAATGTTGGACTTATCTATGGAGAAACTTCAACATTTTATTCTCACTTATTAGCACTCGTAATAACTGCAGTTTACACCTTAGGTGGAAGTTTCTTGTTATTTAAAATTGTAGATGTTCTGTTAAGAATGCGAGTTCGAGAAGATCAAGAAGAAATAGGTCTTGATTTGAGCCAGCACGGGGAGCAGATATCCTGATATTATCACAATTTCCTTAGATTTTCTTTTAATAAAATCTAAGGAAGCAAGTTTTCGATAAGGCTAACTTAAAACTATCGTTTAGAATAATTTGGCGCTTCTCTGGTGATGCTCACATCATGTGGATGAGATTCTCGCACTCCTGCTGAAGTAACTCGAATGAATCGCTTGGTTTGTAATTCTGCAATAGTTCTTGCTCCACAATATCCCATGCCTGCTCTTAACCCTCCGATTAGCTGATACAGCACTTCATTTAGAGTTCCTTTGAAAGGAACTTGACCAACTATTCCTTCAGGAACAAGCTTCTTTATATCATCCTCTGCATCTTGAAAATAGCGGTCTTTTGAGCCTGTTTGCATCGCTTCAATTGAACCCATACCGCGGTAGGACTTAAACTTCCTTCCTTCATAAATAATGGTTTCACCAGGAGATTCCTCTACCCCTGCAAACATAGAGCCTGCCATGATGCTTGATGCACCTGCCGCTAATGCCTTTACAATATCTCCTGAAAAACGTATTCCTCCATCAGCAATTACAGGAACACCGGTCCCTTTTAATGCTTCTGCTACATCCATCACTGCAGTTAACTGAGGTACTCCAACACCGGCAATGACCCGTGTAGTGCAAATTGATCCTGGACCAATCCCTACCTTTACAGCATCAGCACCTGCAGCAACCAAGGCCAATGCAGCTTCAGCAGTGGCAATATTTCCTACAATTATCTGTAAGTCGAGATGCAGCTTTCTAACTTCCTTGAGCTTATCAATAACACCTTTTGAATGACCATGGGCCGTATCAATGATAATTGCATCAACTCCTGCCAGTTTAAGAGCCTGAACTCTCTCAAGAGTATCCGTTGTTACTCCAACTGCTGCTGCTACCCTAAGACGGCCAAAGTCATCTTTGCATGCATTAGGTCTTAATCTGTTTTTTATGATATCCTTATAAGTAATTAATCCAACGAGTTTATGAGTTGAATCAACAACTGGAAGTTTCTCAATCTTATATTCTTGAAGTAGAATCTCAGCTTTTTCGAGGTTGGTTTCTTCAGTAGTAATGATATTTTCCTTGGTCATCACTTCGCGAACTGGCTTATCGAATCGTTTTTCAAATCTCAAATCGCGATTTGTAATAATACCCACCAGTTTTTTGTTGTCATCTATTACTGGAATTCCGCCAATTTTATTCTCCTTCATAAGCTGCAGAGCATCTGCAACCAGAGAATCCTGATGCATTGTAACAGGATCGATAATCATTCCGCTTTCCGAGCGCTTTACCTTCTTTACTTCAGCCGCTTGACGCTCGATACTCATGTTTTTATGCAAAACACCAATTCCACCTTCTTGAGCAATAGCAATAGCAAGAGCCGATTCTGTAACGGTATCCATAGCTGCCGAAACAACTGGTACATTTAAATGAATACCCCTACTGAAATAACTTCCTATTTCTGTTTCTCGCGGTAAAACTTCTGAATAATCTGGAACTAATAGAACATCATCGTAGGTGAGTCCTTCTGTAAGCGGAATTTTCGAATCCATGCAACCGGGTATCGGGGTTTGGTCCCGAATTGCGCGCAAATATAGAAAGAAAAAACGAGTGTATTATTAAGTCAATGTTGCCTTTCCTATCAAAACATTATTCCGTTGTTCAGGAAAATCTTCATTAGAATTAAAACAGAGGCTAATATGATAAGAAAGCGATTTTCTATAAGACCAGTTTCAGGCAGCCTATATATCATAATCATTCTATTTTTCAGGGCATTAATGAAAATAGAAACGATTATGACGAAAAGACAAAACACCAAGGCTAGATTCAGGATAAAGGAACCATCAGAAAAATATACAAGCGAAATAGCTGAACCAATAATGTAAGGAAGCAGCACTGTTTGAAATAGATAAACGATTTTATTCTCGTTTTTAACTACATGTAAAGTGCTATTAGTTATTTGAATAAAGGGCTTAGCAACTAAAGAACCTATAAAAATCAATAGTAAGGTTGCTAGTATTGAAGCTATCAGCTTGCTGAAATCTTCCCAATATAGATAGTCGGCAACGATGCCGAGAAAACTTGCATTAATTCCTTGTGATCCAGTGTTTTTTATAGGCATTAGCACCACCTGGGCGCAAAAGAGATTGAAATAATGGATTCCTAGCCACAACCAAAATGTTTTTTGAATGCCTGGCCTCTTTCGATATAATTTTTGGACAATCAAAGCAATCGTTCCTGCTAAGAGGCAGAAAACAGGCCCAGCAATAAAAGTCTTCAAAACAGAGTCAATAGTCCACAAGTCATAGTTTTGTGTAAAATCAACTTTGAAGAAAAAAAGCTTGTAAAAGAGATGATACCTTTTCGCGAAAAGTGCAGTTACAAGATTGAATGAAACATAAGTTATGGTAAAAGCTGCTAAATAGGCTATTGCAGAATTAATAATTCTATTATTTCTTTCTTGCTCACCAATACCGTGACGATTTGAGATTTTCTCAGTGAAATCAAGGTTTCTATCACTTGAAGCTGACTGCGTTGGTTGGCTACTCATTACTGCAAATATATCTTAAAATTAATCTTATCATCAATTACCAAGCATTTGCATTCGTCCTTTGATATATCTTATGGTTCACCTATTTTCGCACGCTCATTTAATTTATGTAAGATGTTGGTAAGAAATATCCTATTGGTTTTCGGATTGGTAACCACTAGCGTTGCCTTTGGACAAATGCACAAGAAGAAACAGGCTACTGCTGAAAAGAATTCTCAGACTAATGAGAACTCTGAAATGCGTCAAGATACTGGCAATGCTTTTCTTTTATCAGTTGGCGGTGATCCTGTTTCCAAGGAAGAATTCGAAGCTATTTACAGAAAGAATAACACGAAAGAAACTGACACGAGTAAAGAAGCGCTTGAAGAATACCTTCAGCTTTTTATAAATTTTAAATTAAAAGTTAAGGCAGCTAAAGATGCTGGTAAAGATACGGTCAACTCTTTTGTCAATGAATTGAAGGGGTATCGTCGCCAATTAGCACAGCCATACTTAACTGATAAGCAGGTAAATGAGCAGCTAATAGAAGAAGCGTACAATCGCATGAAAACAGATATTCGTGCGAGTCATATTCTCATATCCTTAGAAGCCGATGCACTTCCTAAAGATACTTTGGCAGCCTACAAGCG
>JBBEBC010000024.1:0-7252 GCA_040882555.1 Bacteroidia bacterium | reverse complement strand
TATCGATATGCCTATTTTTAACAATCGACTGTAAGTGCGCATACGCTTGTTGCTCACTTTTCTTTATAGATGTTAATTGAGTGACTACTTTTAACCATGCACTATGGTCTTTATGATATCTAACTTCATAGTCATTTGAACGAATTTGTTCGAGCTCTGGAAAATTTTGCTCCCATCGAGCTAACACTTCATCTGAACCAAACAAAATGACTTCCGCACCAAATTGTACAAATTCATTAATAACAGGAATGCATCGTGCAGCATGACCTAGTCCCCAACTGAGGGCAGAAATAATCACGACAGGCTTTCGCTTTAAATGCATGCCGCAAGTTAATCGTCTCTTTCATTTATACTTACTTTTGCGCTTATGAAAGCAATAATAACGGGAGCAAGCAGCGGGATTGGCTTGGCAATTTCAAAAAGTCTGAGCGCTTCGGGCTGGGAAATAGCGAGTGCCACAAGAAGCGAATTGAAAGCAACAGAGCTTATTAGCAACCTGAAAAGCCTTCACCCGAAAGGGGTTGAACCTATTATTAAAGTAGCTGATTTAACAATCCAAGCAGAGCTTGAATCATTTATTGAAAATGTAAAAAGCAAGTGGGGATGCCCTGATTTGATTATTTGCAATGCTGGAATTTATACAACAGACAATCCTTCAGAAATTACACGAGAAAAGCTACTTAGCCAGCTCGAAATCAACGCGTTCCAAGCTATTAGACTGTGCAATGAATGGGTAAGTAATATGAAAAGCCGAAACCGTGGCAGCATTATTTTCATCGGTTCAATCATTAATATCTACCCACGAACTTCGGCAGCAACCTATACTTTATCGAAGAACTTACTCAACGGCTATTCAAAAATGCTGTTTGATGAATTAAGAGATACTGATATCAAGATTACCAGAATTCAGCCTGGATCTGTTGCTACTCCAAGTTTTGATTCAGAGGTGGCTCCTCTTGAGAATTTCGTGAAGCCTGAAGATATTGCTTCCGCTGTGTCGTGGATTCTGAATCTACCTGCTACAACCCAAATTGAAGAATTAATTATCCGTCCCAACGACAAGAACTGGTAGAATGACGAAAAGAAAACTGAGGAATTTTGCAGAGCTGGAAACTTTCGATCATGTAATTCAGCATCCCTTTGAAAAAGACGATTACGATCATCCCCTGAAAGGGAAATGGGCAAAAGAATTCTTTAAAAACAATCAGCCAATAACATTAGAACTCGGCTGTGGTAAAGGAGAATACACTGTTGCACTAGCAGCCAAACATCCCGAAAGAAATTACATCGGCATCGATATAAAAGGAAGTCGCATCTGGCGAGGAGCAAAAACTGCCTTTGAAGAAGGCATGAGCAATGTTGGATTTATACGCACACAAATTGACCGAATAACCAACTTCTTTGAGCCAGGTGAAGTAGATGAAATATGGGTTACATTTCCTGATCCTCAACCCAATAAGACCAGAATCAGAAAGCGCCTTACCTCTCCCCCATTTCTTGAAAGGTATAGGCAGTTTCTAAGGCCCGATGGCATTGTGAATTTGAAAACAGACTCGGCACTTCTCTTTGCCTATACCGAAGAAGTAATTGCCGAGCAAAACCTGGAAATATTGAGGCTTAGTCATGATATTGACAAAGATTTTCCGGGAGACGAGCTTCTGGAAATTCGCACATTTTATGAGATGAAGTTCCGTGAAACAGGCGTTTCAATTAACTACGTGAAATTCAAACTATGAAAGACCCACGTTGGAAAGAAGATTTCTTTGAGAAAGTGTATGCTGTGGTGAGGGAAATTCCTTATGGCAGAGTGAGTAGTTATGGAGCAATAGCTAAGTTCTTGGGCACTGGCTCATCGGCTCGCACGGTAGGTTGGGCCATGAATGCAGCTCACCACCAAACTAATCCAGTACCAGCGCACCGAGTGGTTAACAGAAATGGCATGCTAACGGGGAAACATCACTTCCCGGGACCAAACGCCATGCAAGAGGCTTTAGAAGCCGAAGGACTAAAGGTTGTTAATGATACGATCTTAGATTTTCAAGCCGTTTACTGGGATCCCGCCAAGGAATTGGCATTGTAGGTTCTTGATTAAATCATTTTTATTTGAAGCATTTATTTTATCGATAAACGGATAAAAACTTATTGCATTGACCTGCTTTACTAGCGGGTTTTGAGCATTTATTTTTTTAAACGTTTATAAACGTCTATAATTTGGTTGGTAAATGCTCAAAGCCCTATATTGTTCCCGGGTAGGGGACATTGGGCTTGTCCCTCAACATTTTCAGCTACTTTGTCAAGCCAATTTTTCTTAATTCGGTCCTTGGTTATTAACCCGACTGTTCAAAAACCACATTGGGATAATAAAATATGAATCCATACTTGAGAACAGGTTGAAATAAGCCAATACTTGAGACTTTGTTCTAAGCAATTCTAACTTAGGTAAAATCGCCATTGCATGGGATGCATAATCTTAGCCCACTCTGAGCGCGGCGAAGAGGGGCTTGTCCCTCAACATTTTCAGCTACTTTGTCAAGCCAATTTTTCCTAATTTGGTCCTTAGTTATTAACCCGACTGTTCAAAAACCACATTGGGATAATAAAATATGAATCCATACTTGAGAACAGGTTGAAATAAGCCAATACTTGAGACTTTGTTCTAAGCAATTCTAACTTAGGTAAAATCGCCATTGCATGGGATGCATAATCTTAGCCCACTCTGAGCGCGGCGAAGAGGGGCTTGTCCCTCAACATTCTCAGCTACTTTGTCAAGCCAATTTTTCCTAATTCGGTCCTTAGTTATTAAACTGATTAAGGAAAAAGGTTTTTTACATGGACTAATTTTTCTACAATTGACCTTTTGCCGTAGATGTTTTTTCAATGCATTAGTAATAAGCAACTTGTCTATAAAATAACGGTTGATTTATTTCCTAGAATAATTGAAATCGAGATTGGGTTTTGGGGGAAATAAAAAAAATACCTACTTTTTTAATCCTTAAGACACAACTAAAATTCGATCTATGAAGTTTCTAATTTCAATTTTCATTGCATGCTTTCCATTGATGATTCTCGGTCAGAACAATGTTCCATCAATAAATATTTTGTCCATTTCAAATGATGAAACGGCCGAAGAATTAACAATTAATTATGAGTTTAATGACCTAGATGGAGATTCGTGTGAAGTATGGTTAAAATCTTCATCTGACGGTGGTATTTACTATGAGTTGGTTGACTTAGCCTTATTAACTGGCGATTTCGGAGAGGGTCTTCTTAGTTCAAATCAGTTGAGTGTTGTGTGGGATTATTCAAGTATTACCTCAGAAATCATTAATCAGCAAATTCAGCTCTATGTGTCCGATAACAAGGTGATTGATATAGCTGAACTAGTTAATCTCGTTGAGGAGATTGAACTAAGAAATTCTCTTGATATGATTGAAGGTGAACGCCATTACATCGCTGCGCCGGAGCATTTGGAAGTTGTTAAATCGTATATAAACGAAAGGTTTACCGATGCTGATTTACAAACTGAAAACCATGAGTTTATGTTTAATAACAGCGCCATGCAAAATGTTTTAGGACGGAAGCAAGGTGCTAAAAACGAAGCTATTACCTACCTCATTGATGGCCATTTTGATGGCGTTCCGGGTAGTCCTGCTGCCGATGATAATGGCTCTGCTGTTGCAGGGATGCTTGAAGCACTACGCATTCTTTCGCAATATTCGTTTGAGCATTCTATTCGATTTATTGGTTTTGATGCCGAAGAGTTAGGTTTAATTGGAAGTCAGCGATATGTCCAAAATGGCATCAAGGCGTTCGAAGATATTCAAGGGGTTTTAAACTTTGAAATGATAGGTTATTATTCTGATGAGCCAAACTCTCAAACTTTGCCGAATGGATTTGACTTCTTATTTCCAGCAGCAACTCAGCAAGTTGCAGACAATCAATATAGAGGTGACTTTATAAGTGTTATTGGCAATGCTCCGTCTAGCTCATTATTGGAAGCTTTCGCATTGGCATCAGAAACTTATGTTCCTGAATTGAGTGTGTTAACCATTCCCGTTCCGGGTGATGGAAGCATTGCACCCGACTTGAGGAGAAGCGACCATGCAAGCTTTTGGGATGGCGGTATGAAAGCGCTGATGCTAACAGATGGTGCTGAGTTTCGTAATTTAAATTATCATACTCCAGCAGATTCAGTTGGCACGTTGAATTTCAATTTTATTAAGAATGTGGTAAAAGCAGCTGTTGCAACAGTTGCAGAATTGGCTGTCCCAATTTCAGCTTCTCATGCCGAAGCCAATTTATCTGATGTGTTGAGTATTGAAGATCACCACCAAAGTTTTCCAGCTTCATTTAGTGTTTACCCAAATCCTTCAAATGGTAGAATATCTCTTGAAATTAACAATGAAAACAGTAGTTTTAAATCGAGAGTTGAAGTTTTCAATATTCGAGGTGAGCAGGTATTTAGAAAAGTCTTGAATATACCTTCTGGTAAAAGCACTTCTACTTTTGATTTCACGGAGCTCCCTTCTGGATCATATATCATAAACCTGAACTCTGGAGCAGCCTCCAAAACAGGGAGTTTTGTGATTCAATGATGTATAATTTGAGAAAGCGAGGTTTGCGCCAACGATTGTAGCAAGCTACCATGTAGCGCGAAAAGCGTGTTGCCTCTGATTTTCTGAAAGAAAGTCAGATGCAGGCGCCCAAAGTCTTTAGATCATGCTATTTACTATTGGCAGAGCCCTATCGTTTACTAATTCTATTACCGGTGGACTTCTGCATGCTGCATTTAAAGCGGTTCACATCATCATTTCGCAATGCCTGATGTTTGGTTTTTCTGCCGCCTACCCGAGCTCTCCATTTTCTCCAATTATTGGGGTGCAGCTCGCGTTTCATGATAGCCTTGATATCATCTTCACGTAGGTCGAACTGGACGAAAATGGCCTCAAAAGGTGTTCGATCTTCCCAAGCCATTTCTATAATCCTGTCAATTTCTATCGCAGTGAATTCCCTCATGACCAAGAAACAGTGATTACTCAGAATTGTTGGCCTAAGCTTCAATTATAGGTTTAAGTATTTCAATAGCATGCTCAATTCTGGCATTGCCAACGCCTCTTACAATGGAAAAATCTCGGCCCGAATCGAGCAAGGCCTGATGGTATTTTTCGAATAACTCCTTCCTCTGATGAGGATGCTCTCGCAAAGGGTCTTCCTGCCAGGGCAAATCGATATCCATGAGCAAAATATGGGTGAAAATTGGATTCATGGATTCCTTAATAATCCAGTCGGGACAAATGCCATAAACGTGCTCCATCCAGATGCGACAAACGAGCAAATCTGTATCAAAAAAAACGACTGAATCAGCGATAGAAAGCAGTGCATTCCTTCGTTTAAGCTGCTCTTTTGCAATCTCTTCAACTATGGTAGAAGTATATGCTGAGCCATGAGTTTCGAGATATTCACGGGCATATTCAGGAAGTAGCTTTCCCTTAAAAATAGTCGCAAGAGCTTTCGAAATCTCAGATTTACCTGTTGATTCGGGACCTGTGATTAGGATGCTTCTTTTAGCTCTCTTTTCCATAAAATATAGCCTTGCACGGCAAGAACAGTGAAGGTGAGGTATAAAAACGAAGTAGCATAGAGCTCTCTGGTGAAGAATAATGCAGCTGAGGCAAGATCAATGATTATCCAAAAAAGCCAGTTCTGGAGAGATTTCTTCGCCATAAGATAGGTAGCTACCAATCCGCCAACGGCTAGGTTTGCATCAACATAAGGAGAGTTTCCTGATGAAAAATTCTTTAGCAAGTAGCCAATTAAAAATCCTCCCGAAAACCAAATCATTACTGATAAAATTGCTGTTTTAGTATCCAAAAGTATCACTGGTCGGTTCTCGGGAGTTTTACCCATGCTAAGCCAATTATACCATCCAAAAAAGCCAAAAACGACATACAATGCTTGCAAAACAGACTCAGCGTATAAGCCACTTATGATAAATATATAGCTGTATAATATAGCTCCAACAATGCCAAAAGGCCAACCTAGAATAGAGGCTCTTGCAGTGAGTAAAACTCCAAAAAAAGCTATTAGTGCAGCTATAAATTCAATATTGCTCATGTGAGGCAAAGAAACAAATTAATCAATCATAGATTTTGAATGGTTTTGTTCTTAGAAGAAAGAGTAAAAACAAAAGTTTAGAATGTTTGTCTTGTGATAATAGATTTACTTTCTTGCCCTCAAATAGCCTACAATGTCAGTGAAAATAGCAACCTACAATGTAAATGGAATCCGCTCAGCTTTAAGCAAAGGCTTGATTGACTGGGTTAAAGCGGCTAATCCGGATATATTATGTGTTCAAGAGATTAAAAGTCAGGAAGATCAAATTGATAAAGAAGCTTTCGGGGAACTTGG
Organism: Bacteroidia bacterium; assembly: GCA_040882555.1. Lineage (GTDB taxonomy): Bacteria > Bacteroidota > Bacteroidia > M30B66 > M30B66 > M30B66. Next base: position 844 of record JBBEBC010000024.1, on the reverse strand, counting down.
CTATACTACTTATGTTTTTCATGCTCAAAAGAAAGGCTACAGTGGTGTTGCGGTATTTTCAAAGATAAAACCTAATCATGTTGAATACGGCTTGGGATTAGAACGACATGATTTTGAGGGCAGGAGCATTCGTCTTGATTTTGATGGTTATTCTGTTATAAACACTTATTTTCCTAGTGGTTCGAGTGGTGAGGAAAGGCAGGATTTCAAGATGAGGTTTCTAAGCGATTATCAATCCTATATCGATAAGTTGAAAATAGAAATTCCTAATCTTATTATTTGTGGCGATTACAACATCTGTCACCGCCCGATTGATATTCACAACCCGGTGAGCAATAAGAACAGCTCTGGATTTTTGCCAGAGGAAAGAGAATGGATGGAAAATTTTCTGAATTCTGGGTTTATAGATACTTTCAGAAGTATAAACCCAGAACCGCATAATTACACTTGGTGGAGTTTCAGAGCAGGAGCCCGATCCAAGAACTTAGGCTGGCGTATTGATTATATCTGTATTTCAAACAATATGAAAGATAAACTCATTTCATCGCGCATTTTACCAGATGCAACGCATAGTGATCATTGCCCAATGATAACGGAGATTAAGCTATAAAAGAAGAAGGTTTTTATAGTAAACTAATAATGTAGAATGCCTCTCATCAACATTTCTGTTGAAGCTAGGGGAGAATTGATTTATTCTTTTGCTGCGGCATTTTTCTCCATAAAAGATCTTAAAGACGCATTTGCCATGCTCTTGATTTTGTGCTTAACGGTGGAAGTCCAACCTAATAAAAGACCAGTCATTCCGAGTGCTTGAGCCGACCATCGCCATAGACTGAATTTATCG
>JBBEBC010000023.1:0-7403 GCA_040882555.1 Bacteroidia bacterium | reverse complement strand
GTTCATATGTAGATGGCTTTATGGCAAAATATGGAAGCACAGCCTTTACCTTCCCCTTGGGCAGAAACGGACATTACAAACCTTTAACGATGTCGGCACCGGGAATTATTACTACCTTTAAGGCTATGTATGCTAATTTGGACCCCTCAGAAGAGCATAGCTTTTCGAGCAAAGACGGAAGCATTAACGAAATAAGTACCAACGAGTACTGGAAATTTGAACGAACTTTTGGCACTGCCAATGTAGAAGTAAGCCTTTACCGCGACAACATGGGCTGTAGCTACGACACCTTAGATAACCTTAAAATTGCAGCTTATAATGGCAGCACCTGGAAAGACTTAGGCAATGGCGGCACAACGGGCAACGACACATTAGGAACCATTACCACCAATGGAGTAACATCTGTGTATGGTATGTACACTTTAGCTACAACTGATACCTTTGATTGTGTGCCATGTAGAGCGGATGCGGGGGAGGATAAGATATTGAGTGGATTTCCTGAAGCTATCATTGGCACAGATGTCATCAATTCATCTGAATATAACTTTAATTGGCAACCTAATTATCCAATACAATTAAGAAACACACCAAAAGTTTACATTTCGCCATCTGAATCAATTGTATACAAGCTGTCAGTAACGAATACTAAAGGCTGCTCTGCAAATGATGATGTTGAAGCAACTGTAATTCCACGACCAAAACCGATTTTTAATCATCAATGTATTATTCCAAACTAAAAAGCGGTATGAATTACATTAAATTTTACTTGTATTTAGTATTGATATTTCTCCCATATTTTAATTACGCTCAGGTTTTCGACTCTGAACTACTTATATCCAGAGAGGCAATCACTGAACCCTACAAATTAATTGAAGCTGATCTCGATTCTGACGGATTTAAAGACATTGTAGTAGCTGGAGTTATGCCGGACAATATTTGTTGGTATCGCAACACAGGAAATGGAGATTTTGAAGAGAAACAAGTTATTTACACTTCAACAGACCCTAAAACTATAACTTGTGCTGTATTGAATTATGATATTGACAATGATGGAGATGAAGACTTGATAGCCTATGATTACCAATATGTTTTAGGTTTTATGGGGATTGATTTACCCTACAATAGAAATTGTTATTGGATAGAGAATTTATCTGAGGGCAATTTTGGTAACAAACAATTAATTGATGCTGACACTTCTCAATTAGGAAGGGATAGCGATCAAATTAACTTTTATCTTGGAGATTTTGACGGAGATGGCTTGAAGGACTTAATTTATGGATATCAGTCCACTTGGAACAAGAATATGGGTGATGGTGTATGGTCTCCTTTTCAGCCTATCACATATCAATCAGATTATTTCTCTGTAGGGAAATATTTTGTTGGCGATTTAAATGGTGATGCTCAGGTTGAAATTGTCACCCTCTTTTCAGATTCTCCTGGCTATAATTTAGTTGCTGGCCAACATAGTATGAATGGAGAAATTGACAGCATCATTTATATCGCAAGTGATTATTCTGGTTTTTCCGATGTTGAAATAGTTGATATAGATCAGGATGGAAATCAAGATATTTTGTTCTGTATAGATAATGACAACAAATTATTTATATCTAAAAATGTTGGGGGATTAGAATTTTCAATTCCTGAAATTGTTTTAACAGCTTCAAATCCCGGATTTCCTGCAACAGATTATAAAATAATTTGCAACGATTTTAATAATGATGATTTAATTGATATAGTTTTCACCTCTCCTTTATTCTTTTATTATTTGAAAGGGCAAGGCGAATTTAACTTTCAACAACCTCAAAAATACACAGGTATTGGAGAGGAGGTAATTGCAATTGATAACAATAATGACCTGTTGATTGATCTAGCAGGATTTTTCGTTTTGACTGGGCCTGTTAATGATGAATTAGGTGCTATAAAAATAATAAAGCACTCACAGAATGGCTTATTTGAGGACTATATATATTTGAGTTTAGACGGAATTGGAAATTATCCCCGTTTATCTGACCTAGATTCAGACGGAGATTTAGATATCTTTTTTTATGATGGCTGGAATGAATGCCTAAATACAAATCCTTTGGAGTTCTCAGAATTTAATACTCTATTTGATTCCTTAAATTATCGGAGTAACAGTATATTCGGCGTATATGATCTCGATAATGATGGAATTAAGGACTTCTTAATTGCAAATAATTCATTAACGGATTCTTTGGTTTTTAGAATCAATGATATGTCCTCCGGAACAAACCCAATTTTATCGAGTATACCAATAGGATTTCAAACTCGCATTAGAGGCTTTCTTGAGATAGATTTTGATTTAGATGGTTTATTAGATTTTGTAGTTTCTATATCTACACCAAATGGAGACACAACATCACTTTTTTACAGAAAAACAAATACAGGTACTTTGATTCCAATTCATGCGGGTGTTTATGAAACTATTAGTCAGTCTAATCAATTTATGAAAACATATGATGTTGACGAAAATGGCTACCCCGATATTTTGCAAAGTACTCCTTCTGGATTGATTTGCCATTTGAATATGGGTGCTGGGGAGTTTTCTTCACCAATTTTACTTACAAATGATAATACCCATGATTTTTATTTAGAAGACATTGATAGCGATGGTATAAAAGACATCATGTTCACTTATGGATGCTGTGGCTTTTATAATATTGCTGTTAATTGGGGCGAAGGGAATTTGAATTTCTCTCAGGCTGATGACGAAAGTTTTATTCCCACTAGCGTAAAATCAGCTTTCCTCTTAAATGATTTTGATCTTGATGGCGATCCTGATTTAATTGCAACTGTGTATTCCGATAATGAGGGTTCAACACAATTAAACTTAGAATATTTTGAAAATAATGACGGAATCCTTCAAAGCAATTTTACACTAAATAATGTGGGAAGCACATGGCTAAATTTTAGTGATTTAGATAATGATATGGATATGGATGTAATTAGTGTCAATGGAGATTTAACAAGATCTGTCTTCCTCAATAAAACTAGTAAAATAACCTTTGATAATAACATGTTATCAAAACTTGATTTTAAAATTTTCCCTAATCCTGCTCGAAACCAAGTTAGTATTGTTTTTGGAGATTCCAATGAAAATGCGCGCATCGAAATTCTTAATGTTTATGGCGATATTTTGGAGCGCTTTTATTCAACTGGCTCTAATAGTATTTCGCTGCAATTTAATCTGACTTCTGGCTTGTATTTAGTACGTGTAATTACAGACAAAAGCACTTATGTTGAACAATTATTAATTTATTAACATGAAAAAATTTCTTCTTATAATCCTTTGCTTTCAACTTAATGCACTGCTCAGTCAAACTTTTGAAGCACCGTTCTTTTCCTTCCCATTTATACAACCTGCTGCTGATTTAGTTAATGAGGATCCAAGTGCTAAGCAGTTGGATCCAAACAAAATACATTTGGTAGTATTAGGTGATGGTTATAATGTTATCGATGAAGTTCATCCTGAGAACGGTCTCCTGCCAGCCGGCGGCCCTTTGTCAATAACTCAGTTAAATAGATTTTTTAATTCTAACATAACTGAAGTAGAGGAAAATGAATATGGTTTTTATGAAATTTATAACGGTTCCGTTGATGATATTGATTACATAGATCAAGGGGATTCAGAAGATTTTCTTGATTATTTATTTGGTGATGAATTGAGGAGTGCAAACGAATTACAAACTGGACACTGGTTAGGTTACACGCCCTACAAGCAGTATAGTTCATATTTTAATACTTACCGTGTACTTTACAATTCAAATAATGGAAATGGTATCGGTCATCCCTATGCTGTTGATTTAAACAACTTCAACACAAGTGGAGGAGATCAGCCAGAAGTGCCAAACTGTGAAAGTAGCAATACAACTAATCCAAGTTGTATCACACCTTTAACGACAGCTTTTCCAAACTTTGAAAATCAAGTTGCGACATTTTGGTCTTCTAATCTCGATTTTTGTAATAGTCATAGGGCAATTTCAGTTGATTATGACAAAATTGATAATTTCATAGACGTTTATTTTCCAAATGTACCGGTTTTTGTTATCGTCCTAGTGAATACAAATCATTACGGTGGCGCTGCAAACATAAATAAGCGAACGGCTGCTATTTCGTCTGCATATTCAAGAGGAATTGGAGGTAGTTATCCCCACTTTGACGAACGAGGAGGCGTTCATGAGCTTACACATATTTTTGGCAAGCTTCAAGATGAATACTATTTTGCGTTTAATACTAACCTCGATTGTTTTTCAGATCCTTTAGGAGTTAATGAAGCTGAATTCAACACAGCTCCCAACCGGACTAATAGCACATACGCATGGGCTGATGATAATCATACTTGGCATCATTGGTATCAAAATTTTACTGAACCTGAAGAGCCATTAATTGGTAATTTTCCGCATACTGTGCCAGCTTGTCAGTGTTTTCAACCTTATGGTGCCACTACAGCACCATATTTTAAGCCAACAAATAATAAAGTCTGTTTAATGGAAGAGGTAGTAGACGTTCGGCCTTTCTGCGCCGTCTGCCGTGAAGCCATTATTGAACGAGTTCATGATTTAACAAGCCCAATTAATAGTCAAACTCCGGCTGATTTAGAAGCAACTTATGAAGCTAGTTCTTCCTTGGTTTTCGACCTTAATTTAACAACACCCAACCCAAATACTATGCGTGTTAAGTGGGAATTAGTAAATAGCGTTGGAGATGTGATGGAACTTGAAACAGATTACAACAATGCAACAGACGCCAATGGCAACGCTGGGGCTGGAGGCGGAGCACCGGGAGGTTTTTATCGCTGGCATTTAGAGTGCTCCAGGTTTGAAGAAGAAGGGTTTAATGCTGCTGGTGATTATACAGTAAGAGCAAGAATCTTTGATATGACTGCTACAACTGAAAATGCTGCAAACAGGTGGGTTAGACACCCTCAACACGAAATTGATGAAGAAGATGAAACTAATGGCAATCATGAAGAAATTGTTGAATGGACAGTGAATTACAGCGGCATTCCCGGTACAGACTTGTATGCTGAAGATATTTCTGATGATGGAGGCATTGAACTATCAAGTGGTTCAATTAATTTATGGAGCAGTCCTGACATTTGGTTATGTAACGATGAGAATGCAGATTGCGCTCAACCTGGCGATGCACCAAGTTATGACGGTCCAAGTGCCGAAGCTCAAGTAAATCTAATTGTGAAAAACAGAGGTTGCAAAATGTTCGATACCACCGAAGACGATGGAACCGTTACGTTTTGGTGGGCCAAAGCCAAGACAAATCTGGAATGGCCTAACGACTGGGATGGAGATGAAATTGTACCTTCCGGGCCCCTTGAAGGTGATCAGATTGGCTCACCTGTAAATTTGACAGAAGATATCGATATTACTAATACTGCGGGTGTAGTCGTTTCTGCTATGTGGGATATTCCCAATCCGGAAGATTACGCCGAATTTGAATTGTACAATGCTGAAGTTGCGCATTTTTGCTTCCTTGCTTTGGTTACTTCAGACTATGACGAAGCGGTAATGATAAATGATAGCGATCCTTATCCTTTATATCGAAGCGTGCTTCAGTCGAATAATATTGTTTGGCGTAACATTGCCATAATTGATGATTTTACAGATGGCGCTACCGGTCAAACCACTTCTACCGATGTTATTCGTGGTGGTGCTGTCATCGTGTCCAACAACGAATCGGTGCCCCGCGATTACAAAATCAAGTTTGAAGTCCCTTCAACTGAAACAGGTAAACCAATTACCGAAGAAGCCGAAGTGCGCATCATGTTAAGTGATTCCCTGTGGAGCAAATGGATTGATGGAGGGCAGCAAGCTTATAAAGTTGCTGTTTATGATTCAAGTTTGCACCAATTATTACTGGAAGATACCTTATGCACTTTATCGGGCATTCAATTGGATTCGAATTCACATTTTGGCATGTATGTAAGTGTTAATTTTTTAACTCAGGAGCGAACATCCAAAGAGCTTTTCAACTTAAGCGTTAAACAAATCCTTGACGATACCACTCAGCGTGTTTTAGGGGGCGAAATGTATGCCTTCATGCCCGATCCTAGCAGACCCTATTTTACTGCCAATGCTGGACCCGATCAGGAGGTTGTGGTAGGGACTGTTTACGAAAGCAAGGCAAGCACCTTGTCAGAAACGGCCATCTACAATTGGTACAATTTGAATGGCAATCGATTGTCAACCGGTTCGGTGTTTTCTGATACAGCTTCATCAGCGGGAAGCGAAACGTTTAATTTAGAGTTAATTGCAACAACCGACGGGTATAAAGATTATGACCAGGTAACGATTACCAAGAAACTTGGTAGAATAACGAGCGTAGTTCCCAACCCTATTAGCACAGGTACTTTGGCCATTGCTTATAAAGTTTCAAGTACAGCTACAAGTCCTAAAATTAGAATTGTAAATATTAGCACGAGTGCCTTCACAGAACACACAATTAGCACAGGAACAGGCACTTTAAATATTGATATTTCAGCTTATACAAGCGGAGCTCACTCCATACTTTTAATCTGCAACAGCACAACGGTTGATGATGAGTTGTTGGTGGTGCAGTGATTAAATAAATGTATAATAATTATTTAATCTTCAACGGCACTGGCAATCAAACCATCTCAAGAGGACATTCGCTAAGCACGGCATTTAATCGTTTAGCGGTTGATAAGCCCAGTGGTGACTTAATCTTAGATTTACCAATAAATTTAGCAGTGAACTTAACTTTAGCCAAAGGGCTTATTAAACCTACGGCTGGAAATAACTTTACTGCTTCATTAAGCACAAGCATTACCGGTGGTTCAGATAGTTCATATGTAGATGGCTATATGGCAAAATATGGAAGCACAGCCTTTACCTTCCCATTGGGCAGAAATGGACACTACAAACCTTTAACGATGTCGGCACCGGGAATAAACACTACCTTTAAAGCTATGTATGCTAATTTAGACCCATCAGAAGAACATAGCTTTTCGAGCAAAGACACCACACTCAACGAAATAAGCACCAACGAGTATTGGCTATTCGAACGCACTTTAGGTTCTGCCAATGTAACAGTAAGCCTGTATCGTGACAATATGGGCTGCAGTTACGACACGCTCGATAACTTAAAAATTACCGCCTACAACGGCAGCACCTGGAAAGACCTTGGCAACGGCGGCACAACGGGCAACGATACCCTAGGAACCATCAGCACCAACGGAGCGGCTACTGTCTATGGCATGTACACCCTTGCCACCACTGATACCTTTGATTGTGTGCCATGTAGAGCGGATGCAGGGGAGGATGTTGAATTTAATCTGTATCAAGGTTTGTACATTGGTAAGAAGGCTGAATTCGTTACTAACTACACTTATATTTGGCAGCCAGCATTGG
>JBBEBC010000022.1:0-7417 GCA_040882555.1 Bacteroidia bacterium | reverse complement strand
AGCATGTGTATTTTATTGCCAAATAGGTTTGTGGAGCCAAGAAAACTATAAAGCATATGTTGAACTTTTTAATTGCTGAGTTCAGCAGAATATTTAAAAAATCACCCTAATTAACCTAGCTGCAAATTGGGCGTATTAGTTTGTAAAGAGCAATTAACATTGCCGAAATTATTCTTAGAAAGTGTGGAAAATTGATTTAAAAGTCTTTTTTAATAAAGAAGAATGACCCGTTTTCGTCGTCAAGTCCTTTTATTTTGCCAAACTTAGGTGTTTGTTTTTGGTTTTGTTTTACAATTCCCATCACTTTTAAAGTAATGGCTTCAATTGACATACAGTCGTTGGGATTGTTATTCAGCGTATTAGCAAATGCTTGAGTGAAAAGGCTGTTGTCGGTCGATAACTCTTTGTTTGAGGAAGTTAAAACCTGAGCAGACTTGAATTTAGTTACTTCCCAATCGTCGCAAAGTCTTGGAGTTAATTCATCTCTCATGGCCATATAAAATGCAGGACCTGACTCACATGCATCTGAAATTACTAGAACATGCTTCACCATTGTATAAGCTTGCATTGCAGCCCTTAGATTATTAACACTGTAATAAGTGTATTCATCATAATTGTCTCCATCGATTGGAATCCAATAGCCAGTTTCATTTAAGAATTTTCCGTGCCCTGCGTACCATACAATGAGAGATTTTACTCTGTTTTTCTGAACCTGATCCCTTAAGTCTATTGAAAAGAACTTATCTAATTCAGATTTGCTCGCATCTTTCTTCGTTATTATTTTGTCAATTTTGTAATTTGAAAGAGCAACAGTCATATCTGCTATATCTTTTGCAGGTCCATCAAGCTTTTGAAGATTTTTGTAATTTGTGTTTTCAATAAATACTACCCAAGTTCGACCCATTGGATTGGCGCCAGAAGTATCTTCTCGCAAAAGTCTATACTTTATAGATTGCTCATTACCAAGTACATCTGCTATTTTAACTTCAATTGTATCTTTTGTGCCGATATTTACTAAAGCCTGAAATGATGGGTTTTTCATTTCTAATGGGAAGCTCGCAGAAGTTCCATTTATAATAATTGAGCTAATAAGACTTTCGTCTGTGACCTTGCCCTCAATCATAATACTTGCGGTATTCTCAATAAAAAGCTCATTCTCTATCGTTTGAAATGGGCTGGTAATATTTACAGTTGGTGGATCAACTTCTGTTCTTTCAAGAGTATAGGTTTCTTCTATTGAGTTTAGATACACATCGCTCGCTTGGATCTTGATTTCTTTCTTATCCTTTATGTTTAATATTTTGGATACTTCAGGATTCATTTCGTCTTCCTTTAAAGGAAGAATATTTCCATCCAGAACAATTGACTTAATAGGACTAGCATCAGAGATTTGAGCTTTGAATTCAATTTCATTTAGGTCCTTTCTTACTTCGATTAACTTGTTTTTTAATTTGGGACTAATAACAAGTATTTTAGGAGGAGTTGATTCTTTGTTGAGATCGTATTTTTTTTGCTTGGCTTCCGCATACGATTTGTTCAATTCTTTATTGCTAGGGTCTAGTTCTAGTGCTCTTTTATAATCCAACACAGCTGAATTATAATCAGCATTTGCAAAATAACATTCTGCCCTTTTCTGGAAAAAGGAAGCATTTTTATCGTCGTACCTGATAGCTTGATTAAAGTCATTTATGGCTGAAGCGAATTGGCCAAGCTGCATATTAACTTTCCCTCTTCTAAAGTATGCTTCAGGATTTTTTTGATCTAGCGTAATAGCTTGAGTAAAATCTGCGGTTGCCTGAGGGAAATTTTTTAATTCCAGGTGAATAGCCCCTCGTTCATTCAAAGATTGAATATCTGAGGAATTCCATTTGAGAGCATTATTATAATTCTCTAAAGCTTCCTGGTTTTTGAATAAAGCTTTTTGGACATTGGCTAAACCGCTGAAATAGGGGTGAAGCACCGCAGCATTCTCTCTTTTTGCTTTGTCATCGAGAGCAAGTTCTAATGCCTTTTTGAAATATGTTTCTGCTAATGAGTAATTTCCAATACTATCCGCAGCTCCGCCCTTCATAAAATACGAATAGTCATCTTCATCATCCATAAGAATTGCCTGATCTGCAGTAGCTATTACTTTATCAAATTCCTTTTCATTCATCAGCACCCTTTCTTTGAAGTGGTAGTAAGTCATGTTTTTAGGACTGAGGGTGATTATTCTATCAATTGATATTAAGGCATTTTTAATATCCCCGTTAGAAACTTGACATTCAGCGAGTGAATAATATAAATCTGCATTTTTTTGTTGCCTGCTGGCAGCTGCCTGAAAATCTGCGACTGCTTTAGCGCATTCATCTAATGCTTTGTAAGTTTTTCCTCTCAAAAAAAGCGCATCGTCATTATCTGCTTCTAGTTTTATTACTTCATCTAGGATTGCCTTTGCTCCAGAGAAGTTTTGTTGCTCATACAAAGATTTTGCCTCTTTAATAAGCTTTTTAGAAGATTGCGAATATGCACAAATAGGTATAATAAGAGCAAGAAAGGCAATAAGCGTAATGCGTAAATGAATATTCATGGTCGTAGTTTGGATGAAGGCTAACTTCAAAAGTAAGTAAAAAGCAGTAATAACCTTGTAAGATTTTGGAGATTTATGCTAAGCGATTCTTCTCATTCTCAGGCATCTCCAATGATCTTCAAAATATGTTTTTTCTAGCGTGAAACCTAGTTCTTCCCCTTTATTTATAATTGCCTTAACATCTGTTTCAAGGAATCCGCTCAATAATATCCATCCTCCAACTTCTAAACTGGCTTTATATTTATCAAAATCAGCAATTAAAATATTTCTATTAATGTTTGCCAAAACCCCTTCAAACAATCTACTCTCAAGCTTTTCGGCACCGCCTAAAACAACTTCCATTTCAACATCGTTTCTCTCAGCATTTTCTATTGAGTTTTCTACCGCCCAGTCTTCGATATCAATCCCAACTACTTTTTCTGCTCCGGCTTTTTTGGCAAGTATTCCTAAAATCCCTGTACCGCATCCCATATCACAAATGTTCTGACCAGTCAATTCTATTTCAAGCATTGCTGCACACATCATCCGGGTAGTGGCATGATGTCCTGTTCCAAAAGACATTTTCGGCTCTATTACTAAATCATAAATAAAACCCTTCGGTTTCTCGTGAAATGGAGCTCTTATGTAAACTTTATTTTCAATTTCTATTGGATCAAATTGCGCTTCCCATAAGGCATTCCAGTTTTGAGGTTCAATCCGCGTAAGCGTAAATTTTTTATCCACCTCACGGTGGGAAACCAAATCGTTAAAAAGTTTCTCATCAAACAAATCTTCACGAACATAGGCCAAAAAGCCCTCCTCAGAATCCATAAAACTATCGAATTCGATATCTGCAAGTTCAGATATTAAAATATCCTTTAAGCTCCTGTCGCTGCCGGTTTGAAAGGAAGCTTCTATATAAACGAAGGTCAAAATGAACGAGCTATCGTTAAGAAATCTTCAGCTTTTAAAGAGGCTCCTCCAATGAGTCCTCCATCAATATCAGGCTGAGCAAATAAAGTAGCAGCATTTGATGCATTGCAACTACCACCGTAAAGTATGCTCATTTCGTCTGCTATGTTTTGATTTGTCATTGAACCAAGTTTTAGTCGGATATAAGCATGTACTTCCTGCGCTTGTTCTGGAGTGGCTGTAAGCCCTGTGCCGATTGCCCAAACAGGCTCATAAGCTATAATGATGGACTTATACGCATCATTATCAAGACCTTTTAAAGCCTCGCTAAGTTGTTCATCTATAATTTTGTGTAATTCTCCGGCATTTCGTTCTTCGAGTGTTTCGCCAATGCAAAGAATTGCAATCATTTTATTGTTAAGCACTTGGGCTAATTTTTCGGCTACCGTTTGGTTGGACTCATGATAGATTGATCTTCTTTCGCTGTGACCAACAAGTACGTAGGAAATTCCTGCTGATGCAAGCATTGAGGCGGAGACTTCTCCTGTAAAAGCCCCTTTGTCCATGTTTGAACAATTTTGTGCACCCACTAATACACTCGAATTAGCTAGCTTTTCTTTAATTGAAACAAGCCATGGCAAAGGAGGACAGACAATGATTTTCGTTTTCTCAGATCCATTTAGGCCATTGGCAACTGCTGCTGCAAGGTCTAAAGCATCAGCTTGATTCGTATTCATTTTCCAGTTTCCGGCAACAATATTTTGACGCATATACTTAAGTTTGGGCCAAATATAAATGATTAGAATTTATTGATTCTGCCAATAGTTTTTAATATAAATTGAGAACATGAAAATACTATTTGCCGACTCGGCTCATCCTCATCTTAAAGGTTCATTAAAGTTGTCAGGATTTACCTGTGATGACCTTCAGGAAACAGATTTAGATTCAATAAAGAACGTAATTTTTGAATATGATGGAGTTGTGATAAGAAGCAAGTTCAAGTTTGATGTAGCAATGATTAGTGCAGCTAAAAACTTGAAGTTTATAGCAAGAGTAGGCGCAGGCATGGAAAATATTGACGTGCCATATGCTCAGTCAAAGGGAATTCACTGTTTGCACGCTCCCGAGGGAAACCGAAATGCTGTTGCAGAGCATTCAATGGGATTACTTCTCAATTTAATGAATAATATGCGCAAGGCTGATATAGAAGTGCGCTCCGGTCAATGGATCAGAGAAGGAAATCGTGGTTTTGAACTTGAAGGTAAAACGGTTGGAATAATAGGTTTTGGTAATACTGGTCAAGCTTTAGCTAGAAAGCTTAAATGCTTTGACGTGAATATTCTTGTTAACGATCCTTACGTAAGTAGCAATGATAACCATGATATTCAATTGGTTGATATGCATGAAATTTTCGCAAATGCGGATGTGATAAGTTTGCATATTCCATTAACGAATGAAACTGCTCAATTGGTGAATAAAAATTGGCTTTCTCAATTTAAGAAGCCCATCTGGTTGATTAATACTTCGAGAGGCAAATGTTTAAACACGAAAGATTTGCTTGATGCTATTGATGCAGGCAACGTATTGGGAGCTGGGTTGGATGTCTTAGAATTTGAAAGTCTTTCGTTTGAGAATCTCAATGCTTCACCCGAACTTATTGAGCGTTTGAGAAACCATCCCAAACTCCTATTAACACCGCATATTGCAGGTTGGACTCATGAATCGAACTTGAAATTGGCTGATGTCTTATTTCAAAAGATTATGGCACTTAAGCTTCAATGATTTTTCAAATAAGCTAAGGCTCCGTGAGCTGATACATAAGCAGTTGACCATGCATTTTGGAAGTTGAATCCACCGGTAACTCCATCAATATCGAGAAGTTCTCCAGCGGCGAAAAGCCCTGGAATGCTTTTTATCATGCAAGAATTGGGATCGAGTTGATTAAGTTTTATTCCACCGCAGGTGACAAACTCTTCTTTAAAGGTTGTCTTTCCCTTTATTTCCCAGCGGTCGGCGCTGAGAGTCTCAGCAAGTATGTTGATCTGTTTTTTAGGAATTTCTGACCAAAGTTTAGTTGAATCAATCCCGGATCTTTCTACAAGTGCTTCCCACAACCGTTGTGGTAATGCATCAAAAACTTTATGCTTTATGATGCGTTTTGATGAGCTTGATTGCTGCTTTTGCAGCCATTCTCTAATTTCATCTTGATTTAATTCAGGAAGCCAGTGAATTCTAATGGTAAATTCATAGGCCTTTTCCTGAAGGAATCGAGCAGCTTTGGCGGAGCATTTTAGCACTGCCGGACCACTGAATCCCCAATGAGTTATAAGAAAAGGTCCAGTTTCGTTGACTGTGCTTCCATCGATACTCACTTTTGCTTCACATGAAAGTCCCATCAAGTCATTGAATTCATGCTGTTTACAGTTAAATGTAAACAAACTTGGAGCAGGCGGTTCAACTTCAATTCCTAAATCTCTGAGCCAATTATAGGATTCATTTTTTGGACTTCCGCCGGAGGCGAGAATAACCGTTTTAGATTTTATAACCTGCTTGCTTGTTTTGATAGTAAAGCCATCCTCCGAAAAGGAGAGATTTTCAAGACCTTCCTGCAAAGCAAGTTTTACCCCGAATTTTTCTGCAAGCTTTTCCAAGCAATCGATAACAGTTTGAGATGAATCAGTAATAGGAAATACACGCCCATCGCTTTCTTGTTTCAACTCAACACCTTGGTCTTCAAACCATTTCTTGCAATCGGCAGGAGAAAAGGCGTAAAGAATCTTTTTCATAAACTTCCCGCCCCGTGGATAATTTGAAGCAAATTCAACCGGATTTTCAATGCCATTGGTCACGTTACAGCGCCCTCCACCAGAAACTTTTACCTTTGAAAGAACCTTGTTACTTTTCTCGAGTAGTAGTATTCTCAGGTTGTTAGAATGCATTGCAGCCTGAATAGCACTAAAATATCCTGCGGCACCACCTCCAATAACTATGATATCGAACATCCTGCAAATTAAGTTCAGACAGATGAATTTCGGACATAATTTTCATCAAATCGAAGTGATTCAAAAAAAAAGCAATTTGACACGAAGAGCAATGACATTTTAGAGAGAAACAAGGCTATTTTTTGCGTACGTTTGCGCCGAAAAAATATTCAGAATCTTATGAGTGTATTGGTTAATAAAGATAGTCGCATTATTGTTCAGGGTTTTACCGGTAGCGAAGGAACTTTCCACGCAGGCCAGATGATTGAATACGGAACAAACGTTGTTGGCGGAGTTACTCCGGGAAAGGGTGGAAGCACTCATCTTGACAAGCCAGTTTTTAATACAGTTGAAGAAGCTGTTCAATCAACGAAAGCAAATGTTTCTATCATATTTGTGCCACCTGCTTTTGCTGCTGATGCCATTATGGAGGCAGCCGATGCTGGAATTAAGGTAATCGTATGTATTACTGAAGGTATTCCAGTTAAGGATATGATCATGGCTTATGAATATATTAAAGGAAAGGATTTACATCTTATCGGACCAAATTGTCCGGGAATTATAACTCCTGATGAAGCGAAAGTTGGAATTATGCCTGGTTTTGTGTTCAAGAAGGGAAATATTGGAATAGTTTCTAAGTCAGGAACTCTAACCTATGAAGCTGCCGATCAGGTTGTTAAAGCTGGTTTAGGGGTTTCAACTGCCATTGGAATAGGTGGAGACCCGATTATTGGTACAACTACGTTGGAAGCAGTTAAAATGCTAATGTCTGACGACGAAACCAAAGGAATAGTAATGATTGGTGAAATTGGAGGAAATCTTGAGGCAGATGCCGCTCGTTGGATTAAAGACCATGGCACTAAGCCGGTTGTAGGATTTATTGCAGGACAAACAGCGCCTCCAGGACGAAGAATGGGTCACGCAGGAGCAATTGTTGGTGGTGCGGATGATACAGCTGCAGCAAAAATGAGAATTA
>JBBEBC010000021.1:0-7465 GCA_040882555.1 Bacteroidia bacterium | reverse complement strand
CCAATGCATTATCTGCAATTTGTCTAAGTGCACTTACTGGACTCAATAAATCTGCTTGTGTTCCTGGAACATAAGCATCTACACGAAATGGTAAACATGCCGTTGAGAATGTACCTGAAGCTAAATCCCCATTAAGTCCTTGATATGATAAATCACCCACCTTCAAATTGTAAGTTTCAACAAGAGCTCCAGCTGGACTGTATTTCTTTAATGTTGTTGAACCAAAAAATGAAAGCAAGAAGTTTCCATCAGCTGTTCTAGCCATTCCTGTAACTTTCTGAGGAATGTTTGTCTGAAGGTCAAATCCAACACCATTAAATTTCATTAGACGATTACCACTACGAGTAGCAAGGTAAAGGTCAGAGCCATCATAAGCTACATCACCACCACTTACTGGAGCAGAAGCTACTTCTGTTAAATCTGTGGTTAAGAAATCGGCAGGAATCGTGTAAATTTTACCGTTAGAGCCATTTCCGAGAGTAAGATTTATACCATCGCTGAAAGAGGCAGCCACAAAAGAGCCACTAGCACCAATAACAGCAGATGATTCTATACTATTGGATTCAAGACTGAAATTCTCATAATTGGCATTGGTCTCATTCACAAAATAAATAGATTTTGTTGACTCGTGATAGGCAATGTGTGCTCTATATCCAACTGTGTGGACAAGTGAAAGATTTGCATCAGTTCCATCAAGTGATACTTCATACAAATTAGTTGAATTACCTTCATGCTGTGCTAAGAAATAACGGTAATCCTGAGCGCTCAAACTACCTGTTACCATAAATAAAACTAGCATAGAGAATGCTGTCTTAAAAGTTTTTAGTGAGAATAAGTTTTTCATAAATTTTATTTTAATGTTAGGTTGCAAGCAAAGATACGGATTTTTTACAAAAACAGTTACATTCTTACATCTTAATTTATCGTGTCCTACTCAAATGCGTTTTGAAACCATTGATTATAGTGCTGTTTTCAGATTTTACAAACCTGATTTATTTAACTTTCTTACAATAGAAAACTAAAAGATGGATGTAGAATCTCAATCTTAAGCATTCAATCTACATCGCTTGCTACAATAAATTACAAGATCCCAATTACTCTCCCATTTCTTTCGCCAAAAAAATGGACGAAGGCAAATCGGGCAGATTTTAGAAGGCAAGTTTTGCTTTTTTACTCCTCTCAAAATTAAGAATTTAGCGCTTTCTTATACGTTTCCAAAACTCTCTTTCTAGCAAAGTCGTGTTCTACAATTGGCTTGGGATACTCTTTTAAGGAATTTAACTCTGGAACCCATTTATTTATGTATTCTAATCTAGGGTCAAATTTTTTTGTTTGAAGGTAGGGGTTGAAAACCCTGAAATATGGAGCAGCGTCACATCCACTTGATGCAGCCCATTGCCAACCACCATTGTTTGAAGCAAGCTCAAAATCTAAAAGATATCTTGCAAACCATGCTTCGCCCCATCTCCAATCAATAAGAAGATGCTTTATGAGAAAGCTCGAAGTGATCATTCTCACACGGTTATGCATAAAACCGGTAGCTTTTAGTTCCCTCATTCCAGCATCAACTATGGGGTAACCCGTTTTACCTTCGCACCAAGCTTTAAAATTTTCCTGACTATTTATCCACGGAATATTGTCGTAAGCAGGTTTAAATGCATTATTAACTACCTGAGGGAAATGCCAGAGTATCATTTGATAGAACTCCCTCCATATTAACTCATTAAGCCATGTTTCACTTAAATCTTTCGATTCTATTACTAACTGTCGAATTGAAACTGTTCCAAATCTCAAATGAACGCTGAGTCGGCTAGTTCCCATTATAGCGGGAAAATCTCTTTGATCTTTGTAATTCTTAACGACATTGGTATTTAAAATCTTATCAGGTATATCAATAGAGGATTGAATAAAGCCCATTTCAGATAAGGTTGGAATTTGAGGGCAATCAAACTCTTTCAAGAACCTATCCATTAAATGCTCAGTATTATATTGCCGAATACCATGTTCAGAAAACCGTTTTTTCCACTTGTTTGAATAAGGTGTGAAAACAGTGTAAGGCTTGCCATCATCTTTGAGCACCTCACCTTTTTCAAATATGACTTGATCTTTAAATGTTTGAAATTGGATTCCTTTACTTTCTAGGAATTTAGATATCTGCTTATCTCTTTCTTTTGCATACGGCTCATAATCATGATTAGTGTATACAGCTTTTACTAAAAAGGATTTGTTTAAAGTATCAAGAACCTCTTCAGGGGTTCCATATTGGGTATAAATTCCTGAATTATAGCTTCCTAATTGCTGATTTAAATTGACGATTTCACTCCTGATAAAACTAACTCGGGCATCATCTTCGTCCTCTAATCGGTCAAGTATGTTTTTGTCGAAAATGAAAATAGGTAAAACGAATTCGTGTTGATTTAGTGCTTGGAATAAACCGTGGTTGTCTTCCAAACGTAAGTCTCTCCTAAACCAAAATACACATACCTCTTTTTCCATCTCAAATATCCTCTAATGGTTTCCCTGGTTTTGCGTACGACAATCGCGAAAGTTTATTTAAAGAATAATATGCATCCAATCCTCCTCCAGCAATTGTCTCAGCTAAAAAAGGATCAACAAATCCATCAGATGAAATATAAGAATCATCAATTTCTAAAAGCTCAACTTTACCAAGTATAAGATGTGTTCCGTTGATTTTGATAGGAATTTCATCTGCTAGGCTTAGTCCTACCTTAACTGTAGATTCTTTAACGAATGGAATTGGAAAATTGGAAAGATATTCTTCGCTTAATCCACACTCATTAAATTCAGAAATATTATCAGGATAACGAGCAGATGTTTGATGCGCTTGTTTGTAAAATTCAGATTTTACGTTTTGGTAGGTGAAGTGCCCTGAATCTCTAATGTTATCTAAAGTATGTCTATTCACAGAATCTGGCCTAAATAAAACTCCGAGAACGGGAGGATTTGCTCCAATATGAATAATCTGTGAGAAGATAGCAAGGTTAGAAACTCCGTCCTTTGATTTTGATCCTATGAGTGCTATTGTTTTAGCACCATGAATAGAATTTATAAGGTTTCTGCGATATCGCTCATCTAATTCTAGTATGGATTGATGATTGAGTTGCATAATTAAACCATGCGCAAGTTTCCCATTCCTCCATCAACTCCCCAAATTTGACCACTAACCCACGAAGAATCATCTCCAATGAGAAACATGGCTGCTGCTGCAATATCTGCCGGGGTGCCGTATCTGCCTAATGGATGTCGTTTAGCTGAAGCTTCTTGCTTTTCAGGTGTGCTAAGCAATCTGCTCGCAAGAGAGGTATCTATTAATGAGGGGGCAATTGCGTTAAAGCGAATTCCAGACGACGCATATTCTGCTGCAAGAGACCTAGTTAAACCTTCAACAGCGCCTTTGGCAGCAGATATAGAACTATGGTATGGCATTCCTGTTTGAACTGCAACAGTACTAAAAAGCACTACCGATGATTTTTCAGATTTTTTGAGACCTGGTAAGCAAGCTTGGATGCATCTAATTGCTCCCATCACATTAAGCTGAAATTCTTCTTCAAATGCAGCATGCTTTATTCTATGAAAAGGAGCAAGATTAATCGAACCTGGGCAATAAACAAGGGAATCAATTATTTCAGGAAGATCCGGAAGCCCTTCCCCTGAAAGGGAAAAATCAACTGAGTTAAACGTTAAATTGGGGAGATTGGGCAAATCATGTTTCTCTCTTGAGTAAACAAATACATTATTTCCTTTTTCAAGAAGCATTTTGCTTAGCTCCTCACCAATACCCTTACTTCCTCCTGCTATTACTATGTTTTTCATTTCTTAGACATACTAATGTAAGAGAGAAATTCCTTACGAGTGTCCTCATTATTAAATTTTCCGCTGTAGTGCGAAGTTACAGTTTGAGAATTAACATCTTGAATTCCTCTGGATGAAACACATAAATGCGCTGCATCAATTACAACGGCTACGTCTTCAGTATTCAACATTTTTTTAAGCTCATTAGCAATCTGAACCGTTAGCCTTTCCTGAACCTGCGGTCTTTTTGCAAAGTATTGTACGATTCGGTTAATTTTAGATAATCCAATCACCTGACCATTAGATACATAAGCTACATGCGCTTTACCTATTATTGGTACAAAGTGATGCTCACAATTCGAATAGAAGGTAATATCCTTTTCTACCAGCATCTCCTTGTACTTATACTTATTCTCAAATAAAGCTACTTGAGGTTTGTTCTTAGGATCAAGACCACTAAATATTTCTTCTACATACATCTTCGCAACACGACGAGGAGTGCCTTTAAGGCTATCATCTGTGAGGTCAAGGCCTAGAATATTCATTATTTCTCTAAAATGACCTTCGATGAGTTTTTTCTTGGTTGTATTATCCAAGTCAAAAGCGTCAGTTCTTAGCGGTGTTTCATCTGATGTTGAGATATGTTCCTCTCCAATTAAATCATGAAGGTTGATTTCATTCTCCACTGTATTCAACAAAGTTCCGTTCCGTTTCATAAAGTCTTATTGTAAGTGCATTCTTTTCGTTTAATCTTTTTCTAATTCTCCCCCAAATTATCACTGTTATGTTTTCTGCCGTGGGGTTGAGTTCAGCAAATTCAGCTATATCGAGATTCAAATTTTTGTGATCATATCTATCGGTGACTTCCTCTTTAATGATGTCGCTCAATATTTTCATGTCTATTACATAACCTGTTTCGGGGTCTATTTCACCTGTTACAGCTACAACAAGCAAATAATTATGACCATGATAATTGGGATTATTGCACTTCCCAAAAATTTGTGTGTTTGTTTCCTCGCTCCAATTTGGATTATTAAGACGATGAGCAGCGTTAAAGTGTTCTTGCCTGTATACTGTTACTTTCATACCCACACCAAACCAAAACACCTAGCAATTTGTTTATTTCTTGTTGAAATCTTTGGAATTATTTATCTGAGAGAACTTTTGATTTTGCCATATGTTACCAGTTAATGATTACTAATCCTGTTAAGCTATTCCGTTCTTCCAATTCAACTTTACCAGATGCAACCGATGTATTGATTATTGGTTCGGGAATGGGATCTCTTTGTGCAGCTGCTTTGCTAGTTAAAGAGGGCCTAGGTGTTACCATTCTTGAAAGAAATTATCTGCCTGGAGGCTGTTCAAGCTCATATGAGCGGAAAGGATTTGTATTTGAAAGTGGGGCTACCACTTTGGTGGGATTAGATAAGGGGATGCCTTTGGCTGAAGTAATGAAACAAACCGGTATCTCTTTCCCTGTGAGGAAGCTCGACAAGCCGATGAAAGTGATTTTGAGGTCGGGCAAAACTCTCATACGTTATGAGAATTTGTCGCAGTGGATTGATGAAGCGGAGAGGGTTTTTGGAAAGAAGGGGCAAAAGGTTTTTTGGGAAGAGTGCTATTCCATAAGCAAACTAGTTTGGAACGTCTCTTCAAGACAATTAAATTTTCCTCCTGATAAGTTGACTGATTTATTGGCTATAGCAGGAAACGTTAGGCCTGCTGATGTAAGGCTATTACCTTATATTTTTTCAGATACACTGGCCTTAATGAAGAAGCACAATCTAGAAACTAATAAGGAGTTCATCGAATTTATAGATGAGCAATTGATGATTACTGCGCAGAATACTTATGAAAATGTGAATGCCTTATTCGGCGCTACTGCCCTGTGCTATACTCTTTTTGGGAATTATTATGTCGACGGAGGCCTAATAAGAATGATATCAGCTTTTACAGAATACATTGAATCTCATGGAGGCAAGATATTTTATAGGACTGGAGTTAAAAAAATACAGAGGAGTGGCCAAGGGTTTAATGTAGAAACTAATGATACCTCCATCCAATGCCAAAGAATCATTAGCGGAATCCCTTTAAATAATTTGAGACAGATTTATTCATTTAAGGAGGAGAAGCTACCATATAAAGAGATGGAACCTCGTGAGCTGAATAGCGCATTTCAAGTAGGGATAGTTTTTAAGTCGGAAAAGAAATTTGATTGTCTGCATTATCAGCTTCATCATCAAAAGACCTTTTCTATTAAATGTAGTGGGAGTATTTTTATAAGCTTGAGTCACCCCAATGATAAGCTCAGAGCAGATCAAGGTTATATTGTAGCTTCAGTGAGCACTCATATTTCAAATCCTGATACCTGGAAAGGCGATAAGTCGATTGTATTAAAAGAGGTTGTGAGTATATTAATTGAGCATGGCTTTTTTCAAGAATCAGACATCGTGTACATGCACTCTTCAGGCCCCAAAGAATGGGAATCTTGGACGGGTCGTTTTGCTGGTTTTGTAGGAGGGTATCCTCAGAATCTGCAAGTTAAGCCTTGGCAAATGAATTCTGCAAGACTAGAAAAGGGGCTTTATGCTTGCGGTGATTCAGTTTATCCTGGGCAGGGCATTCCTGGTGTTGCTTTAAGTGGTATGATTGCCGCTAAGAAGCTAATTTCTGATTAAAAAAACTCCGTATCTTATTTTGAGGTGATTCATGAGAATCTTTTATTTTTTTAATGCCTTGAACGTTTGATTACCTTTGTTTTTACTGCAAAAGCAGAATAACATAAAACGCTTCATTCATGAGAAAAAAATTGCTTTTAAGCATTCTGATATTTTCAGGAGGTTTTGTCGAAGCACAATCAATTCAACTAAGTCCGGAGGTATATTCAACTCAAGGAGGTAACTACGTAGGAACCAATCTTGAGCTCTCTTATACGATAGGTGAGTTGGCTGCAATCTCGACCATATCTTCAGGGAATTTAACCTTAACTCAGGGTTTCCATCAACCTGATAAGTTTATTATTATTCTAATTGATCCACTTGATCCATTTTTTGGAGCCGATTTATTTCCAAATCCAAGTTCCGATTTTACTCAAATAAGAATTGCATCGGATGATTACTACAAACTCCGTTTGGATTTATTTGATGCTTCAGGAAGAATGATAAAATCAGATGCAATCGTACATTATCCGGGAGAACAAACAATAAGTCTACAGACTTCGGAATTGGCTGCGGGTACTTATCTGATAAGACTTATATCAGAAAATGGAAATGTTAAAAAGACTTTGCGTCTTAACAAGATTTATAATTAAGAAAATTGAACCACAAAATGAAAAAAACACTACAAAAAATTATTGGTATATTCAGTTTGAGTATAATTCTAGGAGTAGGCCAAATCTCAGCGCAGGCACCAGTGCCAGCAGGTATTAATTACCAAGCTATTGCAAGAAATTCAGCAGGGAGCGTTTATGTTAACCAAAGCGTAAGCGTAAGGATTTCAATTCTTTCAGGATCGGTTGCAGGTCCAGTTCAGTATTCAGAGACCCATACTGTGACTACAAATGGATTTGGATTATTTAACCTTAAAATTGGAGGGGGAGCTGCTGTTACTGGAACATTTGATGATGTTACGTGGAATAATGCGAATCAATACA
>JBBEBC010000020.1:0-7503 GCA_040882555.1 Bacteroidia bacterium | reverse complement strand
CTCCTTGCAGTTTAGCACTAGAAATTCCTACAGGATTTTGTCAG
The DNA here is from genome assembly GCA_040882555.1 of Bacteroidia bacterium. Lineage (GTDB taxonomy): Bacteria > Bacteroidota > Bacteroidia > M30B66 > M30B66 > M30B66. Next base: position 7,459 of record JBBEBC010000020.1, on the reverse strand, counting down.
GATGCCCTCCCATTTTGTAGCAGTGACGGACTTTACTTCCCGGCTGCAACCAACACCCAATCTGAGTTGGGATTAGGAATAGAATGTCTGGGATCCACACCTAATCCTGCGTGGTACTACTTAAGAATTGGGGAATCCGGAAACCTGGACTTACAAATTACAGCCAATACTGATATTGATTTTATTTGTTGGGGACCCTTCTCGGAAGAAGAATGGGAAAGTGGAGTTTGTTCAACTGTTTTGAATCTTGAATGGGCTTCTAATGATGAAAATGTGGTTGATTGTTCTTACTCTGCCACCAATAATGAAGATTTTGATATCAATAATGCAGTAGTTGGTGAATATTACATCGTACTGATCACTAATTATTCAAATCAAAATCAAAATATTTACTTTACACAAGATGGCGGTTCTGGTTCTACCGACTGCGTAGTTTTTTGCGATATGAGCATACAGGCTGAGGTTTCATCCTGCGATTCAGCTTCCAACTCCTATTCGGTCTCTGGTGTTATTAACATATTCGAACCTCCTTCAACAGGAATACTTACAATTGAAAATTCATCCGGAGGCTTTATAACCTATGATGCACCGTTTGCAAACACCTTAACTTTTATTTTTGATAGTCTTTCTTCCGACGGTCAGACTCATTCGGTTCATGCTAGTTTTAGCGAAACACTATTCTGTGATGCCACCTTTCATTACAATGCACCACCCGTATGCTCAGAATGTGCAGTAATTGCTTCTGTACCGGAGGTTTTATGTGAAGGATCGCTTGCGCAACTTTCAGCTACTTCATTAGTGGGGGCCCAATACACCTGGTCGGGTCCAAATGGTTTCACATCTTCTTTGCAGAATCCTGAAATAAGCAATCTGAATCATTTGAATCAGGGCCCATACACTGTGGTCATGACCAATCAGGAAAACAACTGTTCAAGTGTTAGCACAGTGAACTTACTAGCTACACCTTTGCCGGAAATTGAGATAGGTCCAGATTTTATAGTTTGCTCAAACGAAATTGTAGCTTTGGGTTTAGGGAACAATAACTCATATGAATACGCATGGTTTCCGGAAGAATGGTTAAATACTGCAGACCAAGCAGAGGCTGTTGTTAGCTTCACAAATTTTACAAATTCTCCTTTGAACCAGGAATTTGTTTGCATTGCAACTTATCTTGGTTGTAGCGCTAGTGATACATTAACTGGTACATTCTTGCCGGTGATACCTCCTTTTGAAGTACAAGTTCTTGGCAACGGACCTCAGCTCTTCATTGACGTTGTATCTGATTCGGTTCTTTGGTTTATTCCCAATTTTCCGGAACCATTTGCTGTCAATCAGGATTCAGCAATTTCTCCTTTTTCCAATATCCTGCATCCTGTTTATGCTGTCGTTGTCAATGAATTTGGCTGCGTAACTTATTCAGACACACTTTTGTTTGATCCTGTTTCCATTTATGGTCTTGATGCATTCCAACTAAATATATTTCCCAATCCGGCTGAATCGCAAATAACTATCGAGGCACCTGTTTCTTCGAATTTCACTTTGCGCGATGCAGGCGGAAGAATTGTGCGTGAAGGTTTTCTTAAAGAAAAATCAACTCAAATCCTGATTTCAGATTTAAGCGAAGGAATTTATATGCTTGAGGTTGCCAACCAATTAGGAAAGGTGAACAGACTAATCAGCATCATGCATAATTAACCACAAATCATCATAAAAGCACCGGCTGGGTCTTGAATCAGGCAGTAATGCCTTCCGTCGTTGCCCATTTTACGCTTTTCGCCAATCAATTTTCCGCCTGCTTTGATACAAGCTTCAAGCGAAGCGTCCAGATTTTCTACATTCACGTACATCAACCACTGTGGTGGTAAATCTGCATTTCCGCCACGAGCGTGGCAAACTCCGCCTGCGGCATTTTCTCCGTCTTGCATCATCACATAATCATTGTAGTTGCCCATGTTTACAGGCTGAGACTTCCAACCAACAACAGCTTCATAAAATGATTTTACACCTTCAGCATCTTTCACCGTTAGGTCGTGCCAGCCTATACTTCCGGGAATTTCCATATTTATTTGTTTTACTTTATTTAAGAGAAAACTACCTTCTTTCTTTTCAAAGAAAAGCCTGCAATAAGAGAAATCAGTAGGCCTACAGGAACGATTTCCATCAAGGTGAAACCGAATCTTATGAAAGGGTTTTTATACATTTCTGCCATGCTTAGCATTTCTGTCTTTGCTGATTCAATTGCTTGAGCACTTTCGCCAGAAGCTTCCATTTTTGAGATGACCTCCTCAGAATAGACTTTCATAAAATCTAAACCACTGCTACTGAGGTAAATTTCCCATGTAATGGCATAAAATAATCCCGCGATAAGCGTGATAAAAAGTCCTATTAAAAAGGCTTTTCCGAAAGTGATATGACCTCCACTTTGTTTCCTGTGTTGAATAATTGCCACAAAAATCATCGAAAAAGCCACCAACATGCCTAAGTAGCCAAAAGTCTGTGAATTGTCAAAATTGGGATTCTCCTGCTCAAAAGGCATGGTTAATAACATGAGCACCGATACAATTAGACCGGCAATGATTCCATAGATAATTACTATTCTCCTCATAATTAATAAGTTTTAGGCTCGCAAGAAGCTGAGAAACTGATGATTTTCACTCATACCAAAGTATGAATATCAAAATTTTCAGCGTATTAAATGACTTTCCTCTATTGAATGACTGAGTATCCCCAGCTCTTTTGCCTTACTTAAGGCTTGAGTTCTTCTTTTTACATCAAGCTTGACAAATAAATTCGAATTATGAGTCTTCACGGTGCTTAATGAAATATGCAGCTTCTCTCCTATTTGCTGGTTCGATAATCCTTCGGCAATTCCCAACAACATTTCCATTTCACGTTCAGACAATTGAATTTCTTTGTGATCTGAGATAGCATGACTAAGCTTTCTAGAAGATTGAACATATTTCTTAGACTTTGAATTTACTAAGCTATAAGCCAACCATGCTCCTAAGCCTGTAAAAATAAGAGCAACCAGCAGTAAATATGATTCTATCTTGAAATCTCGGATATAGAATTTATAATCAGCCCAATTCAGGATAAAGACCAAGGCTCCTAAAGCAATTGCATACAGAAATATGACTTTAATTTTCATGCTTAAGTCGAAACTTAACTGCTCAATTATTAAATATTTTTCCCGGATTGAGAATATTTTTTGGATCAAAAGCTTTTTTAATTTCCTTCATCAGATTGAGTTGAATTTCGGAAAAAGCAATATCCATATAAGGTTGTTGAACCAGACCAATTCCGTGCTCACCGCTGAGCGTTCCTCCTAGAGAAACTACAAGCGTAAAAATCTCTCTGATACCTTTTGAAATTTCCTCTTTCCAAACTTGTTCTGATAAATCGCCTTTAATAATATTCACATGTAGGTTTCCATCGCCAGCATGGCCATAACACACTGATTTAAACCCATATTTTTCGCCAATTTCCTTAACGCCTTTTAGCAGTGCCGGAAGCTCAGCGCGAGGAACAACCGTATCTTCTTCTTTATAGACAGAATTAGACTTAACCGCTTCAGCAACACTGCGTCTAAGCTTCCATAAATCAGCTTTCTGAGCTTCAGACTCAGCAAAGAGAATATCCATGCATTGATGTTCTTCGAGAACGGGAACAATTTTTTCTACTTCCTTCAGGATCACTTCCTCATCATTTCCATCAATTTCAATGAGCAAATGAGCCTGCTCATTATCTCCAATTTTCAAAGCTATATCGTCCCTGAATCTCAAAGTCCAATCAATAGCATCTCTTTCCATAAACTCAAGAGCCGACGGTATGATACCTGCTCTGAAAATAGCTGAAACTGCTGCACAAGCATCCATCGAAGATGCAAAAGGTGCAAGCATAACCTTGTTTAACCGCGGATATGGAATTAATTTAAATACCACTTGGGTGATAACCCCAAGAGTGCCTTCACTTCCAACCATTAGTTGGGTAAGATTATAACCTGTAGAATTTTTTAGAACTTTTGCTCCAGTACGAATTACATCACCATTTGCTAAAACCACCTCTAAATCAAGAACATAGTCGCGAGTAACTCCATATTTCACAGCACGTGGTCCACCTGAGCAATGAGCCAAATTTCCACCTATGAAGCAAGTTCCACGGCTGGAAGGATCTGGAGGATAAAACAATCCCTTTTCTATGACTGCTTCCTGAAAAACCTGTGTAATAACGCCAGGCTCAACGGTGGCTTGAAGATTTCTTTCGTCTATTTCCAGAATGCGATTGAAACGCTTCATAGCAATTACAATTCCCGCGTTTACGGGCAAAGCACCACCGCTCAAGCCTGTACCTCCACCGCGGGTGGTAACAGAAATACCGTGTTGGTGACAATACCTAAGAATGTCTGAAACCTGTTTTGTGTTAGCAGGAAAAATCACTGCCTCAGGCAGATAGGATAAATCCTCTGTTTCATCATGAGAATTTTCAAAAAGACTTTCTTCATCTACATGAACAAATTCCTTCCCTGCAATATTCTCAAACTCTTGAAGATGTAAATTGAAATTCTCTGCCATAACATGGCAAATTTATTAAATCATTAGGTAAAATAACGATGGGTGCTAAAGCTTTACAAACGGCATGTTGCTTATAGATTCAGAACTCCTTACCTGAATGAAATAGAGACCTTTTTCGAGCTTTTCTGTTTGGAGAACTAAGGTGTACAGCTCTGCTGCTAATGATTCGAAAATCACTTGCCCTCTAAGATTAGTCACCACTATTTCAGAACCTTTGAGCAGTTTCCCAGAAATAAAAAGCTTTTCACCACAAGGATTTGGGTAGACCGAAAATGGATTTGAGTGGAAATTATTAAATAACGTTGGACTGTCCCAAGAATAAGCTCCGATATCAATTCCTGAAACAGATACTAGCGTACCGTCCATATCTCTTTCATCAGGAATCAGGGCAATATTTTGGCTTCCTGCATCAATTGCAGGAGATGAAGAAGTTAAGTGGAGATTTAGGTCAACAAGATCAATACTTTGAAGAAGTGGATCGATAAAAATCGGATCTTCATCGGTTTCTGAACTTCCTGCGGCCGGATTATAGGCAAAAACCCGCGCTGTGTTGCCATCGGGACTGTAAAATAAGTTATGATCAATTTCAAGGTTATTGACTAAAAAACCAAACATACTTAGCCCGAAATAATCCTCAGAGGAGATATAAATAATATTATTTCGAATAGATGAATTATTGCTTTTCTGCAATGAAATAGAGCCGGAATTATCAAGCAAAATCCCATTATTGAAATAGGTATTGTTACGGCAAACAGAATTCTCCAGTACTCCGGCATTTGCTCCAAACACGGTCCCAAATTTATCGTTACTGAGAATAAGATTATGAGTAATGGTGACGTTTTCTGCACTAAAATCTGGATTTTCACAACCGGCAGAAATTCCCGTTCCGTTTTGATAAACGGTATTATTATCGATAATTACATCTTTGCCACCATCAACATAAATAGCAGCCGGCTCATTTCCAGGATTTATTCTACGGCAGTTGAATATCTCATTATTTCGAATTCTCCCGCTTCTTGCTTGATTTAGGTTTTGATCGCCTTCCGGCGGAAATGCCCACGAATAGTGGCCAGCAATGTCAATTCCAATATTGGTAAGGTTGTAAATCAAGTTTTGTTCAATGAGAAAATCAAACACATTTCCAGTCAACGTAAGTCCTTCACTATTACCGAGGTTAATAAATGAGAGTTCGTTTCTTCCTACATAAACATTCCTGTAACCAGCCTCAGATCTTCCATTGATGAGAATACCATGTGCTTGTCCGAAAGGGTTTGTTTCTTCTGGATTAGCGAAAAAATCATCCGTCCAGCCAATATTAAATAGTTCACAATCGAAGATGAAGAGTCCATCGCCTTCACCCAAAGCATAAATTGCCTTGGCATCTTGAATAAATTTTTCTCTTAGAATTAGATTAGCAATACTAATACTATCGCAGTTTTCAATATAAATAATCTCCAATTCCTCCACTCCACTGCCCGAAAGAGTTGATTTATTGAGCGGATTGATACTTGATAAGTAAATGCCAGATTTTTCAGAGAAAACAGGCCTTTGCCAGTAAGTCCCTTCTTCTAAAAAGATGGTATCATTTCCTGAAGTGCATAAGTCAATAGCGTCTTGAATCAAGAAGAAAGGAGACTCTTGGGTTCCCAAATTACCATTTTGTCCTTCAGGACTAACATAATAAGTAGTAGCAATAGCACTTTGAAAGAAAACCAAGGAACAAATAATGCTAAAAACAAAACCCCGATAATGTGTCTGATTGGTTGTTTTCATTCTTTAAACATAGTTAAAACCATGCTTTTAGTCCTGATTTTGATGGACTAATTTCAATAAAACTAAAATAAACGTTGTTCGAAAGCCCTCTGCAGAGCAAATTCTTTTTCTTTGTTGAATGGTCAATAAAGTGAGCAATTCAAGAAGAATCGCCATCCTTATTTTGTTAATTCTTGCCGGAGAGCTTATATTTTTCCTCCCATTTGTATTTGCCCGGGTGTTTAGACCAACCTTGCTCGAAGTATTTCAAATTAGCAACCTCGAGTTAGGCACTTATTTTTCCATTTATGGCTTGGTTGCCATGGTTTCTTATATACTTGGCGGTCCGTTAGCCGATAAATTCTCATCTCGAAATCTAATTTCTTTAGCATTAGTTGCAACTTCTTTAGGTGGAATTGCATTAGCCCTTGAACCTTCAAAAGCTCTATTAACTTGGGTTTATGCTTGGTGGGGTTTTACAACAATTTTTCTGTTTTGGGCCGCACTCATTAAATCAACTAGACTTTGGGGAGGTGATGCGTATCAAGGAAAAGCATTTGGATTTCTTGAAGGCGGCAGAGGTGGCACAGCGGCTTTGGTGGCTTCTTTGGCATTGATTGCCTTTGCCGATTTATCATCAGAAATTTCCTTAGAACTAAATTCAGAACTGCGAATTGCCTCCTACCGAAAGGTCATGTTAATAAGTTCGGCACTCATTATTGTCTGCGCCATATTGATACGATTTGTGATGCCTGCCGACAAAAATACTGGGCTCAGAAATGCAGAGAAGATTAGTTTAAGCAAACTCTTTCAACTTGCTAAAATGCCCGAGTTATGGTTGCTTTCAGGAATAATTATTTGCGCTTACGCGGGATATAAAATCACGGATATCTTCTCTCTATATGCAAAAGAAATCATGGGTTTTAATGAATTTGAAGCTGCCCGTTTTGGTACGATTATCCTCTGGATGAGGCCTCTTTTTGCAATTCTTGCAGGAATCGCTGCCGATCGCTTCAGTCCCTCTAAAACACTGATTCTGCTATTTATCATTTTACTTGCAGGTTCTATTTTCATGCTTTTCGAGCCTAGTTCTGGCAGCTTGATTATCCCAATCATCTCATTAATAATATCGGTTA
>JBBEBC010000019.1:0-7523 GCA_040882555.1 Bacteroidia bacterium | reverse complement strand
GTCGTCATAAAATTTTATGTCGTTACCAATCCTATCATGGTAGCAGCAATGCCTCAATGACTGCTTCTGGAGATCCGCGTAAATTGCCTGTAGATAGTCAACAAGCACCCAATTTTGTGCATTTCGATTTGCCAATTGCTTACCGTTGGGAATATGGGAATGAGAATTTCTTAAAAGAAGCGGTCGAAAGTCTCGAGCGCATGATTGCCTTTGAAGGTCCTGCCAACATTGCTGCAATTATGCTTGAAGGTGAAAGTGGTTCTTCGGGTTGCTTGAAATATCCTGTAGGATACCTAAAAGCAGTTCGTAACTTATGTGACAAGCACGGAATTCTTTTAATCATTGATGAAGTTATGAGTGGTTTTGGCCGTACCGGGAAATGGTTTGGTTTTCAACATCACGACATCATTCCTGATATGATTGCCATGGCAAAAGGACTTACCTGTGGTTATTTGCCTTTCGGTTGCTTAATGGTTAGCGATAGAATTGCTGCGAAATTCGATGATACCATGTTAGCCTTAGGTTTAACGTATTCGGCGCATCCTGTGGCTTGTGCAGCGGCTTTAGAGACCTTGAAAATATATGAGGACGAGCATTTAATTGAAAATGCTGCCGCCATGGGTAAATACATGGATAGTCGCATTGAGGATTTAAAGAAGATTCATCCAAGTATTGGCGATTGGAGAAATACTGGACTTTTAGGCTGTCTCGAATTGGTGAAAAATCGCGCTACCAAAGAAGCGATGGCGCCTTTCAACGCTGGTCCTTCCGAGATGGTTGTGATGAATAAAGTTGCAGCTAAATTACGCGAATTAGGCATGTACACTTTTGTCCGTTGGAGTTATGTATTTATTGCTCCGTCATTGTGTATTACCAAGGAACAAATCGACGAAGGCCTTGCTATCATTAGTGAAGCATTAAAAATTGCCGATGAAGCATACGAAGGCTAATTCGACGAATTAATTATGCAGGAAAATACCAGCCTTTATTCTGAAGATTTAGCTCCAGTTCCAGCAGACAAACGCACTTGGGGAACATGGAATTATGCAGCTTTATGGATTTCCATGAGTTTGTGTATTCCTACCTACATGCTCGCTAGTTCTTTGATTGAAGGCGGAATGAATTGGTGGCAATCAATCTTGACCATTTTCCTTGGAAACAGCATCGTATTAATTCCCATGATTTTAAATGGTCATGCTGGCGCGAAATATGGCATTCCATTTCCTGTATTTGCACGTGCTAGTTTCGGGACAGTTGGAGCAAATATTCCTGCGATTTTACGAGCTATCGTGGCTTGTGGATGGTTCGGAATTCAAACGTGGATTGGTGGTTTTGCACTTTTTCAAATGTTCCGACTTTGGTGGCCCGCTTTAGAAACTCTTCCTCAAATTTTCCCTGATTCTTGGACGCTAGAAACTGGGCCAGCCATTTGTCTCCTGCTTTTTTGGTTACTCAATATGTATGTTGTTTATTTAGGTGTCGACAGCATTCGAAAATTACTCGTTTTTAAAGCTGTATTTCTTCCGGTTGCTGCCTTGGCATTATTGTTTTGGGCAATTGATGCTGCTGATGGAATTGGTCCTATTTTAAGTACTCCATCAAAATTTAATAATTCAGCAGAATTCTTTCATTTCTTTTTTCCTGCCCTCACGGGGATGGTAGGGTTTTGGGCAACTCTATCACTTAATATTCCAGACTTTACACGCTACGCCACTTCTCAAAAAGCACAAATTCGAGGACAATTAATTGGCTTGCCGCCTGCAATGACATTGTTCGCCTTTATTGGCGTCGTTGTTACCTCCGCAACAGCCATTGTTTTTGGAACAACTATTTGGGATCCAGTAGAATTGGCTGGGAAATTCGAAAGTAAAATGTTGGTTAGTGTTGCTATGATTGCAGTTGCGATTTCGACTCTAGCAACCAATATTGCTGCGAATATCGTAAGTCCAGCCAACGACTTCGCGAATTTAGCACCACAAAAAATTAATTTCCGTACTGGCGGTTATATTACAGGAATTATCGGAATTCTAATTTTTCCATGGAAATTAATAGCCGATCCTTCAGGATATATTTTCACTTGGTTGGTAGGTTATTCAAGTCTTTTAGGCCCTGTCGGGGGAATTATGATTGTTGATTATTATTTCATCCGAAAACAAAACTTAATTCTCAACGACCTATACAATCCCAAAGGCATTTATTCTTTTAAATCAGGCTTTAATCACGCCGCTTTGTGGGCATTAATCATTGGAATTATTCCGAATATTCCTGGGTTTTTAGTCAATATCAACGTAGTTAATTCAGATGCATTTCCAGCATTTATTGTGGCACTCTATAATTATGCTTGGTTTGTTGGTTTTGCTATTAGTGGTTTTGTATATTGGTACTTTATGAAAAACAAGGTTGAGAGCATAAATAATCCAACATTATCAACCCTAAATATTTAATTTAAAGGTTATGAGTATCCTAATTAAAAACGGAAGAATAATAACTGCTAGTGATAATTATTTCGCTGATATTTTTATTGAAGGTGAAACGGTTTCCGCAATTGGTAGAGAGCTTAAGGTTGATGCAGATCAAATTATTGATGCAAAAGGATTACTTGTAATGCCTGGTGGTATTGACCCTCATGTGCATCTTGATATGCCGTTCATGGGTACGTATAGCAGCGATAATTACGAAACTGGAACGAGAGCCGCTTTATACGGAGGTACCACAACGGTCATCGATTTTATTCTTCAAACACAAGGTAAAAGCCTGCAGTCTGCCTTGCAGGAATGGAAGGGGCGCAGCGATAATAATGCAGTGGGCGATTATAGCTTTCACATGGCGGTGACCGATTTTAACGACGAAACAAAGAAAGAAATTCAACATTTTATTGAAGTTGAAGGGATTACTTCTTTCAAAACTTTCATGGCTTATAAAGGTGCATTGATGATTGATGATCGTCAGATGATTGGCTTAATGCAGGAAGTTAAAAAGCATGGTGGATTAATTAATGTTCATGCTACCAATGGGGATATGATTGATTTCTTAATTGCCAAACATAAAGCGGAAGGAAAAACTGCTCCTATTTATCATTATCTATCGCAACCAGAAGTCACTGAAGCTGAAGCTAGTGGCCGATTTGCGGATATGTCTAATTACACAGGTTGTCCAGGATATATAGTGCATTTAACGTGTGAAGGTGCATTAAATGCTGTGCGCGATGCGACGACTCGTAACCAAAAAGTCTTCGTTGAAACGTGTATTCAATATTTAATTCTTGACGCTTCATTATATGAGCAGAATTTCGAAGGTGCTAAATGGGTAATGAGCCCGCCATTGCGCGAAAAGAAAGACCAGGAAACACTTTGGGCAGGAATTAATCAAGGATTGGTTCAAGTAGTTGCAACCGACCATTGTCCATTTATGTGGGACCAAAAATTAATGGGAAAAGATGATTTTTCTAAAATCCCCAATGGCCACCCAGCCATCGAAAATCGTATTGAATTGTTATTCAGTGAAGGTGTGGATAAAGGTCGTATTACACTTAATAAATTCGTCGAAGTAGCAAGTACCAATGCTGCCAAAATATTCGGAATGTTTCCCAAAAAAGGAACAATTGCAGTAGGTAGCGATGCTGATATTATGTTATTCGACCCTAATGAAACTCATATTCTGTCTGCAAAAACGCATCACATGAATGTCGACTATAGTGGTTATGAAGGTCGTGAATTAAAAGGAAAAGTAAAGACTGTATTATTGCGTGGCCAAGTTGCCATCGATAATAATGATTGTAAAATTCAAAAAGGATATGGGAAGTTTATTAAGCGCAACAAAGTTGAAGGAAAAATATAATTTCACGCTCCAATCAATAGAATCAAACTAATAAAATACATTATGCCAAGAATTGTAAAATCAGGATTAATTCAAATGAGCTTGCCTAAATCAGAGGGTGATGGCACAATTAAAGAAATTATGGAAGCAATGGAAGCGAAACATATTCCATTAATTGAAGAGGCTGGACGTCAAGGAGTTCAGATTCTTTGTTTCCAAGAAATATTTAATACTCCGTATTTCTGTCCTGGACAAGATAAAGCATGGTATGAAAGTGCTGAATCTGTTCCTGGTCCTACAACAGAGCGCATGCAAGTTTATGCCAAGAAATACAACATGGTTATGATTGTACCGGTGTATGAAAAGGAATCTCCAGGTGTATTATACAATACTGCGGCTGTAATTGATGCTGATGGCACTTACCTAGGAAAATATAGAAAAAATCACATTCCTCATACAAGTGGTTTCTGGGAAAAATTCTTCTTCAAGCCTGGAAATTTAGGGTATCCGGTATTTCAAACGAAATATGCTAAGGTTGGTGTTTATATCTGTTACGACCGTCACTTTCCGGATGGAGCGCGTTGTTTAGGATTAAATGGTGCTGAAATTGTTTATAATCCTTCAGCTACAGTGGCAGGTTTAAGTCAGTATTTATGGAAACTCGAACAACCTGCACATGCTGCTGCCAATGGTTATTTTATGGGCTGCATCAACCGTGTTGGGACTGAAAAACCTTGGAACTTAGGCAAGTTTTATGGTAGTTCATATTTCGTAGATCCACGCGGACAAATATTCGCGTGTGCAAGTGAAGATAAAGACGAACTTTTAGTAGCTGAATTTGACCTTGATATGATTGAGGAAACGCGCAGCGTATGGCAGTTTTTTAGAGATCGTCGTCCAGAAACATACGGACCAATTACCCAATTATAATTGAATTTATTTTCACAATAGAGATTCATTTATTGTGTCTAAGATTTATATCAATAATTACATTTAATTATGATAAAAAATAAGCGTTTAAGTGCCGATGAGTATGCTGAGAATTTCTCAGATATTCATCCACCATTTGAAACAAAAGATGCCGCATTGGTTGAAGCTAATCGTTGCCTTTTTTGCTACGATGCTCCTTGCATGAAGAGTTGTCCAACAAGCATTGATGTTCCAAAATTCATCAAACAAATTGCAACAGAGAATATAAAAGGTTCTGCGCATACAATTTTGTCCTCAAATATTATGGGAGCAGGTTGTAGCAAGGTTTGTCCGGTGGAGAAATTATGTGAAGGTGCATGCGTATATAATTTAATGGACGAAACTCCAATTCATATCGCCAAGCTTCAACGTTATTCTACTGAAATTGCCATGAAAAATAATTGGCAATTATTCAAGCGGAAACCATCTACAGGAAAGCGTGTAGCTATTGTTGGAGCTGGTCCTGCGGGATTAAGTTGCGCTCATGTTTTATCTCAAGAAGGAATTGATGTCACCATATTTGAAAAAGAAAATAAAGGTGGTGGATTAATGACTTATGGAATTGCTGCATACAAGGTAACTCCTGAATTCTGTGAGGATGAAGTGAATTATATCACATTCATTGGTGGCATAGATATTAAATACAATCAGGCCTTAGGTAAGGATTTTTCAATTGATGAGTTAAAATCTAAATACGATGCCGTCTATCTTGCATTTGGTGTAGGTTTGGCGCGTCAACTTGATATTCCTGGCGAGAATTTAAAAGGTGTTGAAGATGCGATTGAATTTATCTACCAATTAAGAACGAACGACTTCTCTCATCTGCCGGTAGGCGATAAAGTGGCTGTCATTGGAATGGGTATGACTGCAATTGATGCTGCAACTCAAGCCAAGCGACTAGGCGCAAAGGAAGTGACTTTGGTTTATCGAAGAACTCAAGAAGAAATGCCTTGTACTGAGCATGAATTAAATATAGCTAAATTGGATGGTTGCAACATTATTTGGCTCGCTTCACCAAAAGAAATTATTGGAGAAAATGGAGCTGTTAAATCCTTGGTTTGTGATGTCATGAACCTTGGAGAGGCAGATTCGAGTGGGCGTAGAAGTCCTGTTGCGACAGGTGAAATCATTCAACTTGAAGTAGATATGGTAATTAAAGCTGCTGGACAAATGCCTTTTTCTGAAATCGTTAAATCGTCTCAACTTGAACATTCAAGTGGTAAGGTAAACGTGAAGGATAAATCAGCAACGAATTTAGGTGGCGTATTTGCCGGTGGCGATTGTGTTAACGGTGGAAAAGAGGTGGTAGATGCCGTTCAGGCAGGTAAAGATGGAGCGAAAGCAATTCTGAATTTTATTCATTAATGTTTTAATTAATCCCCATCAATTATTAATTTTTAATAAAGGAAATTATGGCTGATATAAGTGCTAATTTTTTAGGAATTAAATCCCCAAATCCATTTTGGTTGGCATCTGCGCCTCCAACAGATAAGAAAATTAACGTTCTACGTGCTTATGAAGCAGGCTGGGGAGGTGTGGTTTGGAAAACACTAGGTTCTCAGGTTAAAAATGTCTCTTCGCGTTATTCCGCTGTTAATTTTGGCAGAAAGAAAATGATGGGATTTAATAATATTGAATTAATTAGTGACCGTCCACTTGAAATTAATCTACGTGAAATTACTGAATGTGTGAAGCTCTTCCCCGACAGGGCAATGATTGTTTCATTAATGGCAGATAATGATCGGAATTCTTGGCATGAACTCATTAAAAAATGTGAAGATGCTGGCGCGATGGGCTTCGAATTGAATTTCGGTTGTCCACACGGAATGACTGAACGAGGCATGGGCGCAGCGGTTGGACAAGATCCTGAGATTGCGAAAATGGTGGTAGAGTGGGTAATGGAAATTGCTAAAATTCCAGTTATTACTAAATTAACTCCTAACGTTCATTCGGTTGTTCCCACAGGAAGAGCTGCGGTTGAAGGAGGCACAAATGCATTAAGTTTAATTAACACCATTCAGAGTGTTACAGGCATCGATTTAGACACGTTGGTCCCCAATCCATACGTTGCTGGTAAAAGTGTATTTGGTGGCTACTGCGGTCCTGCTGTGAAGCCTATCGCATTAAAAATGCTAACGACAATTGCCCAAGATCCACTTACGTCAAAAGTCCCTATTTCTGGAATTGGTGGGGTTAGCACATGGAAAGATGCCGTTGAGTTTATGCTTTTAGGAAGCACAACCGTTCAGGTTTGCACTGCTGCTATGACACATGGTTTCCGCATTGTGGAAGATATGTGCGAAGGATTGAATAATTGGATGGACGAAAAAGGCTACAATAAAATTGAGGACTTTATCGGATTGAGTGTTGAGAAAATAACCCATTGGGAAGACCTTGATATTAATTACCATCATATTGCAAAAATCAATCAGGATAAATGTATTCACTGCGGCTTATGTTATATAGCTTGTGAGGATACTTCCCATCAATCAATAAACATTGAAAAAGGAATGCCCTACAATACATATTCAATTAAAGATGAGGAATGTGTGGGTTGTAATTTGTGCCAATTAGTATGCCCTGTAGATGAGTGTATTACTATGGAAGAGCACCGTGTTTCACCAGAACCAATTAATTGGAAACAATGGCAAGAAAGAGGATTGCCATTAAATGATCATTGATTAATAAGAATAATATCAGTTTAACTCTTTGAATTTAATTTGAATAATTTTAAAGCC
>JBBEBC010000018.1:0-7575 GCA_040882555.1 Bacteroidia bacterium | reverse complement strand
TGCCATGGGTTAAAAACCTTATTAATCAAGGAATGCAGGATTTTTTCAACTCACATGTTGCCTGCTATAAAAACTACAAACGTGTGCCAGTTCATTTCATAGGCAGTATTGCTCATCATTTCGAAGATAACCTTCGCGCTGTAGGCGATAGCATGGGAATTACGGTAGGCACAATTATCAGAAAGCCAATTTTTGGATTGGTTAATTATCACATGAAAAATCACTTCTCTAAGAAAACTAGCTAAGGAATTTTATGAGTTCAAAGAAAAACAGAAGAAAAGGATCAACGTTTAATGAATCTGTCGGCAATTATCTGAGCCATCAGGTTGCTGGACAAGAAATCCATATTCAAACAGAAAACGCTTTAGTGAAGGTTATCATCTATGATAAAGACCTTGCCCGAATTAGGATTGCTAAAAATGAGCATGACAATTCGGGTTTTTCATATGCTATTGTTCAGGAACCTCTGACTATAGCCTATGATTTTGTGGAAGCAACTGATTCACTTACAGTTAAGACAGATGCCATGAAGCTGGTGATTAATAAATCTCCACTTCGGATTAATACGTATACCCCTGAAGACGAATTACTTACTGCCGACGATCCAGCTTTTGGTACATCTTGGTTGGGTAATGAAGTCACTACTTATAAATCACTACAACCAAATGAACGTTTCATTGGCTTGGGTGAGAAAACAGGTGGCTTAGATCGCCGGGGAAAAGCTTATGTAAACTGGAATACAGATAATTTCGCATATGCAACTGATGGTGATCCACTTTATCTATCAACACCATTTTACATGGGCATAAACGAAGGTCGCACTTACGGGATTTTCTTTGATAATTCACATAAGACTACCTTCAGTTTTGGTTGCTCAAATGAGCGATTTAGCTACTTCCAAGCAGAAGATGGAGAAATGAATTACTACATTTTCACAGGCAAAACTGTAGCTTCCATCATCGATAGATATACTTGGCTGACTGGTAGAATGGAATTGCCTCCTTTGTGGAGTCTTGGTTTTCAGCAATGTCGTTATAGCTACTATCCTTATCCAGAAGTCCTAAATGCTGCAAGAACGTTTAGAGAAAAACATATTCCAGCAGATGTGCTTTATCTCGACATTCATTATATGGAGGCCTATAAGGTTTTTACTTGGCATCCAGATCGTTTTCCTGATCCAGCTGGATTGGTAAAGCAGCTCAAAGAAATGGGTTTCAACTTAGTTGTCATACTAGATCCTGGAGTAAAAAGGGAAGAGGGCTACCATGCTTATGAAGACGGGAAAAGCAAGGATTTATTTGTAAAATATCCAGACGGAGCAGAATACAATGGTCAAGTTTGGCCAGGTTGGAGTGCTTTTCCAGACTTTACTGAAGAAAAAGCAAGAGCTTGGTGGGGTGAGCAAATGAAAGCATTGACCGAATATGGAGTTGAAGGTTTCTGGAATGATATGAATGAACCAGCAGCTTGGGGACAGCATTTGCCTGATCTTATTGAGTTTGAGTATGAAGGTGAGGGAGGAACCCTCAAGAAAACTCGCAACGTTTACGGAATGCAAATGGCTAGAAGCACCGTTGAAGGAGGAAAGAAACATCTAAACGGGAATCGCCCTTTTGTGTTAACACGCGCCGGATATAGTGGAATTCAGAGATATGCTGCAGTTTGGACAGGTGATAATGTGAGTACTGATGACCATATGATGGCTGGTGTTCGTCTTATTAATAGCATGGGCTTAACTGGTATCGGCTACGCCGGATATGATGTTGGAGGATTTGCAGGAGAAGCCAGTCCTGAGCTTTTTGCTCGATGGATTGCACTTGGAGCCTTCTCTCCGTTTTTCCGTTCACATTCAATGGTCAATAGCCGCGACTCTGAACCTTGGTCGTTTGGAGAAGAGGTTGAAGATATTTCTAGAAATTATATACGACTGAGATACAGGCTAATGCCCTATATCTATTCAAGCTTTTATGAAACCACTCAAAGTGGGATGCCTATAGCTAGATCTCTTGCAATTGATTATACAAATGATCCGAAAATTTATGAAGGACCTTACGATAATCAATATTTGTTTGGGCCGTCCATCATGGTAATTCCTGCTGAAAGCACATGCAATTTTCAGAAAGCATATTTACCAGCTGGAAACTGGATTAATCTGTATACTGATGCATTGCAAGAAGGAGGGAAGGAGCTGGTTTTGCAAGAATCGAAAGAAACATTACCACTTTATGTAAAGGCTGGAAGCATTCTATTGATGCAATCGGCTGTTGAAAGCCTTCTCAATGAAAAAAGTAGCGATGTTCTCGAAGTTCATATTTATCCTGGTGCAGATGCTAGTTTCACTCATTATGAAGATGATGGCAAAACCTATGGCTATCAGAAAGGAGCTTCAGTTAAAAGAACCTTTAAACTTTCAGGCAATAAGCTAGAAATAACTTCCGCCGAAGGCGATTATACAAGTCATTACACTAAGCTTAGAGTTTATTTACACACACTTTCACCTTCTAACGTGCAGGTAAACGGCCTCAAAGCTTCTATTGAAAAAGAAAATTACCGTTTTACTGAGCCTGTTTCAGATTTTGACCCTTACCATGTTCCTCCAAAAGATCCAATTCAGGTGACTGATCTTTCTTTTGTTGAAGCTAAATTCGATAGAGCTAGTATTCAAATAGATTGGAATTAAAATGAGAAAATCACTCCTTGCACTTTGTATTTCTATTGCATTAGTGGCATGCACTAAAAAGCAAGAATTCAAAGTCCCTGAAAGTCCCGAAATTATTGGCTTGGCATCCACGTTTGTGCTTCCTGTTGATACAGGTTCATTGATTCTTGATGATTATTTTCCAGAATCTTCGCTTGTTGATTCTATTGGTAAAGTTGAAGGATTGGAACTAAACTGGAAAAAAGGAGAATCAGTTATTCGTATAAAAAGTGGTCAGAGCCTTGCGCCAGTAAGCATTCTGGAAATCTGGTCGAAAGGGTATGCGTATGCAATTCCCCTTTTGAAATCGGTCAAACGGATTGTTGAATTCAGCTATAAATCAGGTGATGCAGCCTTAGAAAGTGTTCAATTAGCTGGTGATATTAACAATTGGCAACCTGCGCAAACTACCCTAACGAATGAAGCTGGAATTTGGAAAACCAATTTAATGCTCAATCCCGGTAAATACAGCTATCAGGTTGTTGAAAATGGCTCTTGGAAACTTGATAAAAACAACCCCGATTCTACATCCAACGGAATGGGTGGATTTAATTCTGTATTAACGGTAAAAGCTGCAAGTGCAGACAAACTTCCGGTGCTTTTCACCAAAGATTCTGATGAACAAACAATTATCATAGGCTCTGAAAATGGGGTGACTGAATACTTTGTGATGTATGAAAATTATCGCCTTCCGGCGGATTTGATTTCCACCGAAGGTGAAACTGTAAAAATTTCAATTCCTGAATCTGCTAAAGCACTGGATAAATCATTTGTGCGAGTGTTTTCTTATAATGCTGAAGGTAGGAGCAATGACCTTTTAATACCGCTCAACAAAGGAAAGGTTGTCAATACTACTACCGATTTAAAACGAGATGATTTTCATACCTCAGTGCTATATTTTATGCTGGTTGACCGTTTTAATAATGGTGATACCCTGAATGACAAGCCGGTAGATGATCCTAGAGTTGATTTTAAAGCAAACTATCAAGGTGGAGATTTAGCAGGAATAACAGCTAAAGTAAAAGATAACTATTTTAAGGAACTAGGAATCAATACGTTATGGTTTTCCCCTATTGTTCAAAAT
Source organism: Bacteroidia bacterium (assembly GCA_040882555.1). GTDB lineage: Bacteria > Bacteroidota > Bacteroidia > M30B66 > M30B66 > M30B66. Next base: position 3,793 of record JBBEBC010000018.1, on the reverse strand, counting down.
CCTGAAGGAGCCTGGCAAGAATATCCTGAGCCAAGAAGATGGTTCTCTGGATACCACGGTTATTGGCCAGTTCTTGAGACCAAAGTTGATACTCGATTTGGGACAGATGCTGTATTAGAAGAATTGATCGAAGCGGCGCATTCTTCAAACATGAATGTTTTGATGGATTTTGTATCCAATCACATTCACAAAGAAAATCCATTGTATAAGTCGCACCCTGAGTGGTTTAATTCGATGTACTTACCTGACGGAAGTGTAAACATTAGAATTTGGGATGAACAAAGGCTTACCACGTGGTTTGATGATTTCATGCCTGATATCGATTATACAAAGCCTGAAGCCGTTGAAGCTTTTACAGATTCAGCATTGTATTGGCTAAAGAGATTCAAATTAGATGGTTTTAGGCATGATGCTACTAAGCATGTTTCGGAGACTTTTTGGAGAGCTTTAACTAAAAAAGTGAAGCAAGAAGTTGTTAAAGCAGAGAACCGAAATGTTTACCAAATTGGAGAAACATTTGGCAGTCGTGAACTCATTGGAAGCTACATTGGTAGCGGAATGCTTGATGCTCAGTTTGATTTTAATCTGTATTTCGACGCAAGGCCAGTATTTGCATCTGAGGCTGAATCATTTGAGAAAGTAGCTTCATCGATGAATGAATCTGCTCTTTATTATGGAAGTCACTCGTTGATGGGAAATATAACGGGCAATCACGACATGCCTCGTTTTCTGTATTATGCAGGTGGATCGATGATTCAAGGTGAGGATGAAAAAGAAGCAGGTTGGAAGAGAGATATTCAAGTTACCGATCCTCGTGGTTACAAGCGTTTAAAGATGCTCGAAGCTTTTGTCACCACCATTCCTGGAATTCCAATCATTTATTATGGTGATGAAATTGGGATGGCGGGAGCAAATGATCCTGACAACCGTCGCATGATGCGATTCAATAACCTTTCGCCTGAAGAGCAAGATGTGAAAGAAACAGTCACAAAACTTTGCAATTTTAGAAAGAATTCTATGTCGCTATGTTATGGCGATACGCGTATTCTTAAAGCAGATAAGAATGTGCTAGTTTACATGCGACAGTATTTTGGGTACACCACAGTAATTGCTCTTAACAGAGGAGAAGCGGATGTGGAGGTAAATATAAATCTTCCATCCTACGTGAATGCTGAGCAACTTAAAGCCTTGTTTGGTTCTGAAAATGAGATAAACGATAAAGCCTTGAAAATCAAACTAAAACCTTATTCATTTGAATTAGCCACAAACGAAAAACAATGAAAAAAATAATTCTATTTACTATATGCTTTTGCATTTTCACCAATACGCTAAGTTCTCAGGCTAGAATAAAATCAATGTCTAAAACCAAAGTATCAAAAGCAATTGCCTATCCACCTTCTTGGGCTTACACTTCAAATATTTATGAGGTAAACATTCGCCAATACACTCCAGAGGGAACTATCAATGCTTTCTCTAAGCATTTGCAAAGACTTTCAGGAATGGGAGTTGAAATTTTATGGGTGATGCCTATTCAACCAATCGGTGTAAAAGCTAGAAAAGGACCTTTAGGAAGTTATTACAGCATCAAAGATTATATGTCTGTGAATCCTGAAATGGGTTCTATGGAAGATTGGATTGATATGGTAAATGAAGCTCACCGTCTTGGAATGAAAGTTATTTTAGACTGGGTGGCAAATCATACTGCCTTTGATCATTATTGGGCTATAAATCATCCTGAATACTATAATAAGGATGAGAAAGGAAATATCAAATCTCCGGTTGATGACTGGAGCGATGTTGCTGATTTAAATTACGACAATAAGAACATGCGTGAAGCCATGATTCTGAATATGAAATTTTGGGTAGACGCCAGTGATTTAGATGGTTTCAGATGTGATATGGCTCATATGGTGCCGACCGACTTTTGGCAAGATGCTAGAAGACAACTAGAGCTAGCTAAAACTGGTTTGTTTATGTTAGCTGAAACTGAAGATCAAGCTTTGCACAATGAGGCCTTTGATATGTCATACGGCTGGAAAATGCACCATGTAATGGTGGATATAGCTAAAGGAGAAAAGAACGTAAACGATATTCGCCAGGTTTTGAAAGAACTTGAAACTTGGCCTCCTAATGCATTTCATATGTACTTTACCGATAATCATGATGAAAATTCTTGGCAGAAGTCCACTTTCGAACGTTTCGGCGGATCACTGGATGCATTTACTGTACTAACTTTCGGACTAAATGGTATGCCTTTAATTTATAGTGGCCAAGAAGCAAATAATAAAAAAACACTTCGTTTTTTCGATAAAGACACCATTGACTTTAGCTCTTTTCCGAAGCAGGATTTTTACGGAAAACTTTTAAAATTAAAGAAAACTCAACCTGCTTTAATGCATGGTGAACGAGGAGGTGAATACATTAATATAGCCAACGGTGCTGACGAATCGGTACTTTCGTTTGTCAGAAAGAAAGATAATAGTAAAATTCTTTTTGTTTTGAATTTAAGTTCTAAAGCTCAGAAAGTGAATATAAAGAGCAATGAAATCATTGGTTTTACTAACGATTATTTCGAATCAGAAGCAAAGCCAATTGAATTGAAAGACTCATACTCACTAAAATTAAAACCATGGGAGTACAAAGTGTACGTCTATAAAACACAATAACATTTTTAACCTATAATTATGTCAACAACAGCCACAAGATTCGAATCAGGGGTTATTCATGGAGAAGAACTCAATAAATTACTTCGGCATGCAAATGAAACAGGCTTTGCCATGCCAGCCGTTAATGTGATTAGTTCACATACTGTAAATGCCGTTTTAGAATCGGCCAGAAATATTAACTCACCTGTGATCATTCAATTTTCTAATGGAGGAGCTCAGTTTTTTGCTGGTAAAGGATTAAAAAACGATTTGCAGCAAGCAAGTATCGCGGGTGGAATATCTGGTGCACACCATGTGCATCAAATGGCTAAAGCGTACGATGTAGCCGTTGTTTTGCATACCGATCATGCAGCGAAGAAATTATTGCCTTGGATTGATGGTCTTTTGGATGCTGGAGAAGCACATTTCAAGCTGCACGGCAAGCCATTGTTCAGTTCTCATATGCTCGATTTAAGTGAAGAGCCAATTGAAGAAAACATTGAAATCTGCAAAAGGTACCTCGAGAGAATGGCTAAAATGGGCATGACCCTGGAAATTGAATTAGGTGTTACCGGTGGAGAAGAAGATGGAGTTGATAACTCTCATATCGATGCAAAACACTTGTACACTCAGCCGGAAGAAGTGGCTTATGCCTATGAAGAACTAAGTAAAATTAGTCCGAATTTCACTGTTGCAGCAGCTTTTGGAAATGTACACGGAGTTTATAAGCCGGGTAATGTGAAACTAGAGCCGAAAATCCTTAATAACTCACAGAAATACATTCAAGAGAAGTTCAATACAGGTGAAAAGCCTGTAAACTTTGTGTTTCATGGTGGTTCTGGTTCTTCTGTTGATGAAATAAGAGAAGCAATTTCTTATGGTGCAATTAAAATGAATATCGATACGGATCTTCAATGGGCATTCTGGGAGGGTGTTAAAGATTATTACGAAGCGAATAAAGGTTATTTGCAAGCCCAAATTGGTAACCCTGACGGGGATGACAAACCAAATAAGAAATACTATGACCCACGTGTTTGGGAACGTAAAGGGGAAGAATCTTTTATGGCTCGCTTAAAGCAGGCTTTCGAGGACTTGAATTGCGTAAATAGAAGGTAATTCTGTATTCTGAAAATGCTTTTTTTAAGATT
>JBBEBC010000017.1:0-7638 GCA_040882555.1 Bacteroidia bacterium | reverse complement strand
TGGGTTTAATAAGTTAGATATCAATATAATAAGATTTTTGTCGTGTACTTAGATTGTTTCTGTAGAAAAAATTGCTGATGCTGCTGCTAACCAAGCAAATTACACAATAAAAGGTAATTTAACAATTAAAGGAATTACAAAAGCAATCACTTTCCCTGCAACAGTTTCTATGACTGATGAAGCAGTTAATGCAACAGCAGAATTTGAAATTGATAGAACAGAATGGGATATTAAATATGGTTCAGGTAAATTCTTTCAGGATTTAGGAGATAAGATGATCTATGATAATTTTATCATTAAATTAAATATTGCAGCGAAAGCTTAATAAGTTTTAAAGCGAAACAGGCGGCTACCTCATATCGAAGTAGCCGCCTGTTTTTTTGAAATTATATTTGTTAGTGATCATGCCCGCCAGCTCCGTGAACATGACCATGAGCAAGTTCTTCAGCAGAAGCTTCTCTAATTTCATTAACGCTACCTGAGAAGTGCAGGTCCTTTCCTGCTAGTGGGTGATTGAAATCCATTGTAACATGTTCATCCGAAACAGCTATCACCAATCCTTGCATTTGATTTCCTTGGTCATCTACCATTGGTAGATAGTTACCAGCTTTAATCATTTCATCGTCAAGTTCCTCTCCCTCCGCAACAAAAGCAGCAAGAGGAATCCTAACAATATTATCAGGAGTACTTAAACCATACCCATTTTCAGATTTTATTGTAAAATCAAAATTATCCCCGGCCTTAAGACCTTTTAAACTACCTTCAAAATCTTCCAAAAGGCCTCCACCTCCAAAAAGAAAAACAAAAGGATTTTCAGAGCTGGTTTCTTCCACTAATTCTTCAGAATCATTTCCCGAACTTACCATAAGACGGTAGTTCACAGAAACAACCGTATTGTTATCAATAGTCATGTAATTGATTTTAAAATTTAAATGCAAAAGTACCTCATTCTGATTGAGTTCTTGACCTTAAACAGAAATTTATTTTTCATTATTTCATTGAATGCATTGGCAATTACCTCATGCTTATACCTATTTTTGCAGCTATAGCAGTCAAACTAATGCCAAACTATAAAGCAAGTATTCATTCAAAATTACCAGCCGTTAATACATCAATCTTCTCAGTGATGTCTGCTCTTGCCAATGAGCATAACGCTATTAATTTATCTCAAGGCTTTCCAGGATTTGACTGTCACCCTTATTTAATTGAGTTGGTAAACAAACACCTTCGTTTATCAAATAATCAATACGCTCCCATGCCAGGGGTTGCAAGTTTAAGAGAGGCAATTGCCTCAAAGACGTCAGAACTTTATGGCATAAACTATAATCCTGATACTGAAATTACTATTACAGCAGGTGCTACTCAAGCCATATTTACTGCCATTTCAGCATTCGTCAATGAAGGTGAAGAGGTAATTGTAATTGAACCTGCTTATGATTGTTATGTTCCAGCAATAGAATTAGCAGGTGGTAAGCCCGTTTTTTTTCAACTTCAGCCCGGCACTTACACTGTTAATTGGGATGAGTTTCAAAAGCTCATTAATCCTAGAACTAGGATGATAATTATCAATTCGCCGCACAATCCCACTGGAAGTGTATTTACCGAAAATGATATGCTCAGGCTTGACAAGATTACTCGCAATTCTGATATCGTTATTCTCAGTGATGAGGTATATGAACACATAGTTTTTGATGGACAAGTTCATCAAAGTATGGCTAGATATCCGCACCTGGCTGATCGTAGCATTATCATATCATCTTTCGGTAAAACGTATCATACTACAGGTTGGAAACTTGGCTATTGCCTTGCATCAGCAAATCTTATGAAGGAGTTCCGGAAAGTTCATCAATATGTTGTTTTTTCTGTCAACACACCTCTTCAATTCGCATATTCTGAATTCCTTGAGCGAAAGGATGAATACCTTCAGCTTTCGGACTTTTACAATAAAAAGCGTGATTTTTTTATTAATCTTTTTCAAGGTTCAAATTTTACATTGAAACCTTCTGCCGGAACTTACTTCCAACTGCTCAATTACAAGAAGATTTCTGAAGAAAATGATGAGGCCTTCGCCCGACGGCTAACTACAGAATACAAAGTTGCATCAATACCAGTTTCTGTTTTTTATTCTAAAAAACGAGATTCAAAAGATTTAAGATTTTGCTTTGCTAAAAATGAGGATGAACTTGAAAAAGCAGCCGAAAGACTTGTTAAATTATGAGCCTTAAAATAGCCACCATACAAACAAAGCTATCTTGGCAGGACAGAGAAAGTAACCTCATAAATCTAGAGTCGAAAATCGAGAATTTGCCTGCTACAGATATCATTGTTTTACCTGAGATGTTTTCGACAGGATTCAGCATGGAAACCAGCCTTGCAGAGGAAATAGATGGAACTTCTGTAAAGTGGATGAAAAAAGTAGCAAGTAGTTCCAATTCGGTTTTGACTGGAAGTCTGATGATTCGTGAAGGCAAATCCGTCTTCAATCGTTTGATTTGGATGTTTCCTGAAGGAAAGCTTGAGTATTATGATAAGAGGCATCTCTTCAGAATGGCTGGAGAGCATTTACATTTTACGGGAGGTTCAAGAAGATTGATCATACAATATAAGGATTGGAAAATATGCCCCATGGTTTGCTACGATTTGCGCTTTCCTGTGTGGTCGAGAAACCGTTTTATGAATGGTGAGTTTGATTATGACATACTTTTATACGTCGCTAATTGGCCTGAAAAACGATCTCATGCCTGGAATTCGCTCTTGCCAGCCAGAGCTATAGAGAACCAAGCCTATGTTATTGGTGTTAATAGGGTAGGTGTTGATGGAAACGATATAAATTACTCTGGCGATTCAGGCGTTTACAATTTTTTAGGCGAAAAGATGAGTAAATCTGACCGTTATGGAGAGAAAACAGAGATTATTGAGTTGAATAAACAGGAATTGGATCAATACCGAGAAGTTTTTCCTGCATCAGAAGATGCTGATTCTTTCGAATTAAAAATTTGAATATGATTAACAAAATATTTTTATTGATTGCGATTTGTGGAGGTGCCTTACATGCGCAAGTAACTCTACATCTAACAAGTATACCGTCAAACACGCCTTCTGGGGCAAGTATTCACGCCGCAGGCAGCTTCAACTCTTGGAATCCTGCAGCTGCTGAGTTTGTTTTTGAGGAATCGGGCAGCAATGGATATTTTCTAAGTATTGATATCCCTTCAGGCACAATTTCCTACAAGTTTACAAGAGGCTCTTGGGAAACAGTTGAAGGAAATGAAACAGGAGGCTTTCGTCCTGATAGGAGTTCAACATTCACTGCAGGTGACACACTCGATTTAAGTGTTCTTTCTTGGGAAGATTTGGGAGGTTCAAGTAACGGAAGTACAGCATTATCTTCAGTTAGCATTCTTTCCTCAAATTTCTCGATGCCCCAGCTAAATCGTACACGAAAAATATGGATTTGCCTTCCAGAAGATTATCAAACTGCTACAAGCAAAAGATACCGAGTTGTTTACATGCATGATGCTCAGAATTTATTTGATAATGCTACTTCTTTTGCCGGTGAATGGGGCGTAGATGAGCACATGCGCGATTTATTTAATGATGGAGATCCTGGTGCTATAATTATTGGAATTGAAAATGGGCCACAGCGTATAGATGAGTATTGTCCATGGGTTAATACAGCCTACGGCGGAGGAGAAGGCGATGAGTATGTTGATTTTATTAGAAATACTTTGAAGCCTTTCGTAGATTCTCAGTATAGAACCCTCACGGATGCAAGTTCTACTGGAATTGCAGGTTCATCTTTGGGTGGATTAATTTCAATGTATGCAGCAGCAAAGTACCCTGATACTTTTGGCAAAGCTGGAATATTTTCTCCGGCTTATTGGATTAACAACAGTGAATTGAATTCATGGCTAAGTACCTTAGAGTTGCCTCCTTCTTTTAGAGTTTATATGGTAGGAGGAAGTTCTGAAAGTTCATCGATGGTTTCGAATATGAATCAAATAAGGACAAAATTGGTGAACGCAGGAGTTTCAGATACAAATGTTGTTGTCCATGCAATTTCTGACGGAGCGCATAGTGAGTGGTTTTGGAATAGGGAATTTCCTGATGCATATCGCTGGTTGTTTCTAAGCAGCGAAGTTGAAACGTCCATTTCACAAAATATAAAAGCATCCGAGTTTCAACTGTACCCTAATCCGGCTTCACAAAGTGCAATCATAGAATTTGAGGGAGAAGAAGGATTTTCTTATTCAATTATTAATGCTCAAGGTCAGCTTGTATTATCTGATTCAGCATTAGGCAAAACTGCAACATTGTCGCTGGAAAGTTATTCAGCAGGGAATTACTTTGTATTGCTTAGGAACCATCAAAATATGGTTTCAAGTATCAATTTAGTTATCTCTAAGCAATAGTTTAGTTAGATACTTTGGTCTTTTTTGCCGTGTAAATACTTCTTGAAATTCCAAGATTGAAGGACCAATACTTCATAGAAAAATCGGGAGTTGAAAAATTTGTAGTCACAGGGAAGAAGTCGTTTTCAATGGTTGAAACACCAGTGAATCGAGTATTCGTTGTGAGAGGCAGTCGAAAGTCGGCTCCTGCAGAAACGATCCAATTTTCGTTTATTTCGGTGAGCCATTCAAGTTTGAATACTCCTTGAACAAGCCATTTATTTGTTGTCTCCATTTGCAGATTGGAGTTTTGTACTACACTCAATAGACCAAGAAAATCGACCGTGTCGCTTGTACTAATGAGCTCATTATTAGAGAGGCTTAATAAACCTGCATCTATTCCTAATTCAAATAGAATGGTATGGTTTTTTGCAGGCTGCAATGTTCTAATGAGGTAGGCCTGTAAACCCCAGTTTGTGAGGCCAATATTAACTGAGTCAGGAGCATACGATGTTCCACTTGTCTTTTCTATAGATGTACCTGAGTAATGAGAGCCTATTTTCCAAGTATATGGCTTAGAAATATTCCTGATGTAGTTGAACTCCATGATGTAGGCAGGCTTACCATATAGTCTTAATCCAGGCGAGCTAGATAGAGTTTGAACATCTGTGAAAAAGGTAGAAAAAGCATCAAAATCTTTATCCCATCTTTCAAGCGGACTTGCAATACCAAAATTATATTGCAGGATTCCGTGCACTGTGTTAGTAGTTTGTCCTAAAATAATCAGGGGCCAAAAGAGGATAAAAAGAAAAGAAAGTTTCCTCATAATAAAAAAGCTGGAGTTTAACCGGCTGATATTTAATTCTTAAAATCGAAAGTTTCCATGAATTTGGTGGTGTAATTTCCTTCAATAAAATCAGGATTATCCATTAATTTCCTATGAAATGGGATAGTCGTTTTCACTCCATCAATAACAAACTCATGTAAGGCTCTTCTCATTTTAGCTATTGCTTCTTCTCTGGTTTGAGCAATGGTTATGAGTTTTGCAATCATTGAGTCGTAGTTTGGCGGAATTGTATATCCTGCGTAAGCATGAGTATCTAAACGAACTCCGTGACCTCCAGGGGCATGAAAAGTTGTAATAGTTCCTGGCGAGGGACGGAAGTTATTATCAATATCCTCAGCATTTATTCGACACTCAATAGCATGCATCTGAGGATAGTAGTTCTTTCCAGAAATGGGCACTCCGGCAGCAACTTTTATTTGCTCACGAATCAAGTCATAATCAATTACTTCTTCCGTGATTGGGTGCTCAACCTGAATACGCGTATTCATTTCCATGAAATAGAAGTTCCTGTGCTTATCGACAAGGAATTCAATAGTTCCAACACCTTCGTAATTAACAGCTTTAGCTGCTTTAACAGCTGCATCACCCATTTCGTCGCGTAGTTCCTGCGTCATAAATGGAGAAGGAGTTTCTTCAATCAGCTTTTGGTGACGACGTTGAATGGAGCAATCTCTTTCACTTAAATGACTTACTCTGCCAAATTGATCTCCGATGATTTGTATTTCTATGTGGCGAGGTTCTTCGATGAACTTCTCCATATACATCCCGTCATTTCCAAAAGATGCAGCGGCTTCCTGTCGGGCTGATTCCCAAGCGGCCTCCATTTCATCTTCTTTCCAAACAACTCGCATTCCCTTACCACCACCTCCGGCGGTAGCCTTCATCATAACAGGATATTTTATTTTTTTTGCAGTTTTTTTTGCATCATCTAGACTTTCAAGTAAGCCTTCCGAACCTGGAACACATGGCACACCAGCCGCAATCATGGTTGTTTTTGCCATAGATTTATCGCCCATTTTATCAATCTGCTCAGGAGTAGCTCCAATGAATTTGATATTATGGTCGGCACAGATTTTAGAAAACTTAGCGTTTTCTGAAAGGAATCCGTAGCCGGGATGAATTGCATCAGCGTTAGTGATTTCAGCAGCTGAAATAATATTTGCAATATTGAGGTAAGAATCTTTGCTGGCTGGAGGTCCTATGCAAACTGCTTCATCAGCAAATCTGACATGCAAACTCTCCTTGTCTGCGGTTGAATAAACTGCAACAGTTTTAATTCCCATTTCGTGGGCAGTACGAATAATGCGCAAAGCAATTTCGCCTCTGTTGGCAATGAGTATTTTCTTAAACACGCCTTTTAGGTTTGAGCGTTAAACAAAAATCAAGATGGATCAACTAAAAATAGTGGTTGATCATATTCAACTGGAGAAGCATCGTCAACAAGAACTTTAACGATTTTACCTTTTATATCCGATTCGATTTCATTGAAAAGTTTCATCGCTTCAATGATACAGATTACTTTTCCTGCAGAAATTTCATCGCCAACATTAACGAATGAAGGTTTCTCAGGTCCAGCTGAGCGGTAGAAAGTACCAATCATAGGAGCTTTAATGGTAATCAAATTTGAATCTACTTCAGGTGCTGCTGGAGCAGCTGGAGTGGTGGCAGCCGGTGCAGGTGCTGGAGCCTGTTGCATTACCTGTGGCGCCTGAGAAGGCATTTGGTAAACAATAGTCTCTTTATCGTTTTTATTTGAATTGCCTGTTTTGACTGTTAACTTGAAGTTATCTGTTTCAAGTTCTACTTCGCTAACGCCAGATTTGGCAACGAATTTAATAAGGTCCTGTATTTCCCTAATGTCCATTGAGGTATGGTATTTTAGATGAGGGGGTAAATATATAAAATTAACTGAGGGATAAATCAGGAGTTATAAGCCCATTTAAGCCAAACGGCACCCCAAGTGAAACCGCCACCAAAAGCGGCAAGTATGACATTATCTCCTTTTTTTAGTTGTTTTTCCCATTCCCACAAACAAAGTGGAATGGTTCCAGAAGTTGTATTTCCGAAGCGTTCAATGTTTATCATCACCTTATCACTACCAACTCCCATTCTATTGGCGGTTGCATCAATGATTCTTTTATTGGCTTGATGGGGTACCAGCCAGGAAACATCTTCAGATGTTAAATTATTTCTTTCCATGATTTCTGCTGCCACATCAGCCATATTTGTTACGGCAAATTTGAAAACAGACTTTCCTTCTTGAAACACAAAGTGTTCTTTATTATCGATAGTTTGATGGCTTGCTGGGCGAAGTGACCCTCCTGCTTTTTGGTGTAAATATTCTTTCCCTGAACCATCCGTTCTTAGAATTGAATCCATAATACCCACGCTTTCTTCGGT
>JBBEBC010000016.1:0-7658 GCA_040882555.1 Bacteroidia bacterium | reverse complement strand
GTAATACAACTGCATCAATAACGTGAACAACACCATTGTCTGACATAATATCTATTAAACCAAGATTAATTGGAGCTTGATTCACAAAATATTCTGTCATGTCTTCAGATACAGTAAATTTTAAGCTGTTTGTAGTGCTTACAGGATTTACAATTAATCCGTTAGTTACTCCTGAAGACATTACTTCTGAACCTAACACATGATAAGTAAGTATGTCTGCTAGATTTGGTAAAGCAAGAAGCCCTGCAATATCCGTTTCTAAAGCTACTGCTGCAGCAGCAAATGCTTCATTTGTTGGAGCAAATACTGTAAAATTTGCAAAAGGATTTGTCAAAACTGGTAATAATTCAGCAGTCACAACCGCTGTTGCCAATGACGTAAACCCATTATCTAATGCAATGTCTACAACTGTTTCAACTGGTAACAATACAGCATTTATAGAATGGATAATACCATTTGATGCTGGGATGTCAGCACCATTAACTTGTGCTTGGTTAACAAAAATAGCGTCTGTTGAAGTACGAGTTAACTTTAATGAGTTTGTAGTACTTAGTGGATTAACTATTGCGCCGTTAGTAACATCAATCGAATTAACTTGTGAATCTAATACGTGATACGTTAAAATATCATTTAAATTTGCCAAAGCTAAAACTCCAGCTATGTCTGTGTTAAGAGCTGCAGCAGCTGCATTGATTGCGTTATCATCTGGAGCAAAAACTGTAAATGTTGCATCAGGGTTATTTAACGCTGCATCAAGACCTTCTTGTTGCAATGCTGCAGTTAATAATGTGTGATTAGGACTAGTAGAAATGACTTGGAAAGCCGTTTGTCCATTGAGCTGCATTCCGGTAAATAGGACTGCTAGCGAAAATAAAATTCTTCTCATGATTATTCTTTTTAGTGGATTAGTATAACATTGCTACCTCAAACACCCTTGTTTCATGTTTTGTTTAACAGAAATGCAAAAAGGGTAAACGAAAACATACACAAAAACATTAATTAGCTGATAATCAGATATAAAAAAATAAATTATGTTAAACAAAAATGGCGAAATATTAATCAGAACCTATTCGGGTCTTGAAGATATTCTTGCCGATGAAGTTGGAAGACTTGGAGGAATTGACCCTGAACCCATTGTTCGTGGGGTAACCTGTGGTGGCGATTTAGGATTCATATATAAATTGAATCTCTCTATTCGAACAGGTTTGCGCGTATTAATACCCATTGGGAATTTCAGTTTTAATACAAATGAATCATTCTACAAAGGCGTTTTTGAAATTCCATGGAGTACATATTTCGATGTTGACAAAACCATGATTATTGACTCTTTGCTATTCAGCGAGCGTTTTAACAATAGCATGTTTGTTTCTCAACTAGCAAAAGATGCTATCGCCGATAGGTTCAGGCAAGATGTAGGTAAACGACCATTCATTGATAGTAAAACACCCGACATACATATTAGCATTTATGTTAGAAATGATGATGTAACGGTGTATTTAGATAGTTCAGGTGAAAGTTTGCATCGACGGGGATATCGTTCAGAACAGGTAAAGGCTCCTTTGAGTGAAGTAATGGCTGCGGGAATCATTATGATGTCTGGCTGGTCGCATCATTTTCCGTTTATTGATCCGATGACCGGCTCAGGAACTTTTTCCATAGAAGCAGCTTTGATTGCAGATAAAATTCCGCCAGGGATCTTTAGGAAAGGTTTTTCATTCATGAATTGGAAAGCATTCGACCCAGAGCTATATCAAACCATAAGAGAAGGGCTTGTGAATCGCATCGAACAAAACCATCCAATTATTTTGGCTTCCGATAGAAGTAGGGCAGCACTTATGCGTGCGACCGAAAATGTGAAGAATGCAAATGTGGATGATATAGTCCAAATCAATCATTCTCATTTTGATAAACTCCCAACTCCTGAAAGAAAAAGCTTCTTGTTTATGAATCCACCTTATGGTGAACGATTAGAAGAAGATGATATTGAGGCATTATATGCTGGGATTGGTTCAACTCTTAAGCATCATTTTGGTGGAAGTGAAGCCTGGGTTTTCAGTTCAAATCAAGAAGCCCTTCAGAAGATTGGACTCAAACCCTCAAAGAAAATTAAACTGTTTAACGGAAGCTTGGAGTGCCGTTTAATGCGCTATGAGATGTATGATGGAAGCAAAAAAGCTTCTAAAAATTCGGACAAATAATTTGAAATTTCACTTTTTTCATTCAAGTATTAATGTACTTTTATGTTTTAATACTTAATTTTTTTAATGAAAACAGGTACAATTAAATTCTTTAACGCAACCAAAGGTTTCGGTTTCGTTAAAGTGGACGAAACTGAACAAGAGGTTTTCGTTCACGTTACAGGTCTTATTGATCAGGTTCGCGAAGAAGACAGAGTCTCCTTCGAGTTAGTCGAAGGTCGAAAAGGGCTTAATGCAGTAAACGTGAAGAAGATCTAATCTTTTCACAAACATTTATTAACCTTAAACCCTCGTCGATCGACGAGGGTTTTTTATTGATTAGCATGCCATATAAGTTGTTCAATCCAATGGCAATCACTTTATTTGCAAATACTAAGATTCGATATGATGTATAGATTAGTGACAGGCTTACTCTTTTGTCTTGCAAGCCTCCAGATTAGCGCTCAGAGATACGCAAGCAAGGAAACCGAAAAACTCGATTATCTCCTGTATTTCCTTAATAATAATTATGTTGATTCTGTCAACACACATGAAGTCGTTGAAGACGGAATACGAGCTATGCTCAAAGAACTTGATCCTCATTCTATTTATCTCACACGTGAAGAGCTTAAGGAAATGGATGAACCTCTCGTCGGAAATTTTGACGGAATTGGTGTTCAGTTTAATATTCTTGATGATACCATTGTAGTAGTTAATACCATAGTTGGAGGGCCTTCTGAGAAGTTGGGAATTCTTGCTGGAGATAAAATTGTGCAGATTGAAGACGAAAAGATGACTGGCATTAAAGTGAAAAATAAAGATGTCATCGATCGTTTGCGCGGACCCCGCGGAACAGTCGTAAATGTGAGTATTTACCGCAAGGGCGTTAAAAAACTCATAGACTATAGTATAACAAGAGATAAAATTCCGCTCACAAGCATTGACGCCACCTATATGGCTGATCCTGAAACAGGATACATTAAATTAAGTCGCTTCAGTGCTACCTCTAGCAATGAGTTTCTAGAAAGTCTCGAAAAACTTAAAGGTCAAGGTATGAAGCATCTTATTATTGACTTAACCGGCAATGGTGGTGGATATCTTCAAACAGCTATCGATATTGCCGATCAGGTATTGACCGATAAGAATCTGGTGGTTTACACACAAGGAAGAACGGTTTCTTCAAGAGTAGATTACTCTTCAACCTCAATAGGGCTTTTTGAAAAGGGAAAACTTATCGTTCTTATTGATGAAGGATCTGCTTCTGCTTCTGAAATTGTTTCAGGTGCCGTTCAAGATTTAGACAGAGGCTTGATTATCGGCCGCCGTTCTTTTGGAAAAGGTCTTGTCCAAAATTCTTTCCCATTTCCAGATGGTTCTGCTATGCGTATGACAACCGCAAGGTATTATACCCCTGCCGGGCGATGTATTCAGAAGCCTTATGAAGATGGTGTTGAAGATTATTATGATGATTTGAACGAGCGATTTAAGCATGGCGAATTCACCAACCGTGATTCTATTCAATTTGCCGATTCTCTCAAATATTACACAGTAGGCAAAAGGCTTGTTTACGGAGGAGGTGGAATTATGCCTGATATTTTTATCCCTTTAGACACTACTGAGAACTCTAGGTACTTAACAGATCTTTATAGAAAAGGCGTTTTCAATCGATTCACACTGAAATACGTTGATACGCATCGTGCAGATTTAAATACTTCTTACCCAGATTTTGCTAAATTCAAGAAGAACTTTAAAGTTACAGATGAACTGATGAAGTCATTTACTGATTATGGTGCGGAAGAGGAAGTTGAATTAGACGCGGAAGGCATAGAGCGTTCTGGGCATTTTATTGAGCGGCAAATTAGAGCTCTAATTGCCAATCAAATCTGGGGTATAAATGAATATTATCAATGTATCAATGAAGAGAACCCTATTCTAAAAGAAGCACTTGTTCAAATGAAAAGTGATTCGTTTAAAAATTTGAAGCTGAGGTATTAATCAATTACAAATTCGGATTTTCTTTAGCAATTGCATGGCTTTTTAGTTGAGTTAAATACACATTTCGTAAATGGTATAAAGCTATTTATGATTTTTTAATCTCAGCGTTTCTCTCGAACAGCGCTGTAATTCTATATATGGTATGATTAATATTCATATTTAGACAGAATAAATTATACCTATTGGAATTATCGTAAATATAATCTAGATTTATTGTTCAAATTTTGAATTCTAAATCTTATGATCCTACGTTTATTTTCCCTGATAATGCTAGCTATTACTTGCCAGAAGGCAAATGCTCAGCAGATGTATTTTTATTTTAACGATGCTTCAGTTCAAGTTTACAACTTGGATGAGTTAAGTAAGATCGATTTTGATGCAGACAACATCAGACTTCATCTCACTGATCAAACTGTTGTTTCTTACAATACAGATCTCTTAAATTACTATAGGTATTTCGCTGAAACAACAACGTCATTGGAGTCGAGTGCTAATCGCCCTGATTTCAAGTTGTATCCAAACCCAACTGAAAATATTCTAAATCTTGAGTTGGCTTTCATCAAAACTTCCCGTGTTAAGCTAAGCGTTCAGACAATGCAAGGCGTTCAGGTTGTAACCAAAGAATTTCAAGTTTCCCCGAAGGGAGATTTACAAATAGATTTGTCAAGCTTAGCCACTGGACAATACGTTTGCACCATAGATGCTGCAGGATATTTGATTTCGAAGACCTTCCTGAAGCGCTAAGGCTGCTTTCTTATGGAGAACTTCTACTCTAGTTTATACTTGATGGTTCTCGCCTTTGGAGTTAATCTGAACGCCCAAACGATTGGAACAATAGAAGTTTTTAAATTTGAGTAATTATTGAAGTTATGAAGCAAGTCATTATCACTTTACCGAATGAACAATTGGATTTTTTTATTCAGCTGGTTGAAAAATTAGGTTTTGACATAGAGCAGGAAGCTATTGTTCCTGATTCTCATAAGAAAATTGTAAGAGAACGAATCAGTAAGAGTAAGTCTGAGGATCTTGTTCAATGGAAATCGGCGAGGAAAAATCTCGTTTTTAAAAATGAGTAAATCCCAATTCCTCATTCTTCTTGAACCAGCTGCATTAGATGATATCAAGTCAGCAATCAATTATTACGATGAAGTTCAAATTGGATTGGGAAAGAAGTTTGAAAGGGAGCTGAACTCTTGTTTTATTTCTTTGGAAAAAGCTCCTTTTTATTCTATTAGATATGAGGAAGTATTTTGTTTACCCATGACGAAATTTCCATTCATGATACATTATTCAATCAATGAAGGCAGTTTCCAATTGGTAGTTAGAGCTGTTCTTCATACATCATTGAATCCAGATATGTGGAAAAGATAAAATATTAAAGTAAATTTTTAAAAATGGCATTTCAGGCCACTCAATGCCTGCTCATAAATAGCTGACTATGATAAAAACTTACCTTTCATTGGTGTTGCTGCTATTCCCTTTTTTTAGTCAGCTAAACGCCCAAACCATCAAAAACATTCACCGTCACAACTTGCAGGTGATACAAATTCCTGTTGATTTAATCGACAAAGTTGAGACGATTTATTTGAATGGAGTAAAGACTTTGCAAATAAGTCCGCTGTTTGGAGAAATCACTCAAGTTCCTGTTTCTGAAATTGATAGCATTACACATTATACAGGTTCAGTTAATATCGAGCAATTGGGAGAATTACGCACAATAAGTGTAATGGGTGTTGTTCGTGACAATAACGATGCTCCTGTATTGAATGCCATTGTTCGTTCGCCTTATGGCGGACAAGAAACCCGCACTGATCCCAATGGTGTGTTTTTTCTGAATGAAATAGTAGTATACGATAAGCTCGGTTACATCACTATCACTAAGCCTGGATTTCATAAGGCATCACGGAGCTTTTTACCCCATGAACAAGGAAGCAATCGGGTCAATATTCAACTTTTACCAATGACTTTGTCTGGCAGTTTTAGCTCAGCAAACGGAGGGATAGTTAATTCTGGACTTTTACAGGTGAATTTCCCTGCGAATTCCATTATAAAAAACGGACTGCCTTTTAACGGAACTGTGCGTGTTTATGCGCAAGCCTTAGATCCTTCTTCAGCCGAAATGTTCGACCAAATGCCAGGTGACTTATTGGGTGGCATGAATGATTCCTTGCGCTTACTTCGTTCATTTGGAATGGCCAGCATTGAGCTTCGAGATGCCGCCATGAACAAGCTTCAATTGGCGGATGGTGCTTCTGCAACACTTACGTTCAATATCCCATCCGCATTACAGGCAGATGCTCCCGAAACAATCGATTGGTGGAGTTTTGATGAAGCATTGGGTTATTGGAAACACGAAGGTGAAGCGCAGAAAACAGGAACACAATATATTGGTTCGGCAAGTCACTTTTCATGGTGGAATGTAGATGTACCTGAAGATTTTAATGATTTTCATGGTTCCATAAACACAGCAGAAGGGACACCCATTTCTGATGCATTAGTCAATTTGATTTCTCCAACTATGGGGTACGGCTCTACTTATAGCAACAATGAAGGTGTATTTAGTGGTCGGGTGCCTAAAAATCAATCGTTATTTTTAAATGTCTTTCTCATTTGCGATACTTTAAACGATTGGTCTATGGTTCATTATGAAGAATTTGAAAGTCTATTAGAGCCTATTGAAATCAATGTGATAGCAAGTTTAATTGGCTACATCCCTGTAACAGGCACAGTGGTGAACTGTGATCAGGTACCTGTTGCATCAGGATATTTGATAATAGGGTCACAAATTTATTTTGTTCAGAATGGAATTTTCTCGATTCAAACGTGTTCAATCGGGACTTACCTTGTTAAAGGCATTGATACATCCAATCCCGATTTAATTAATACCAGCGATTGGCATTCAGTTCTAGTTGGACCACTTGGAGGAGACGCTGGAGAATTGTTTGCTTGTCTTCACGAATTTGGAATATTAAGTGATGTAGATGGCAATGTTTATCCTACTGTTAAAATTGGCAATAAATGGTGGATGGCAGAAAATTTAAAAACAGCACATTTTGCCGACGGTGCTGAAATTACCAATTCAACAGATATTCAAGATTATTCCCAGATATCTGCATCAGCATGGTATAGTTATAACAGCACTTATAATGACTCTTTGTATGGAAAACTATATAATTGGTATACAACAGTAGACACTCGCAATCTTTGTCCAACGGGTTGGCATGTTCCTTCAACGGCCGAATGGACCTCTCTTGTAAACTATCTCGGAGGAGAATACGAGGCTTCTGACAAAATGAAAGCATTACATGGCTGGCCTCAATTCTTTGGTCAGGTTACTAATGAAAGCGGTTTCTCAGGTCTTCCTAGTGGCTATTTGTTTAACAATAATCTTTACCTTGAGATTGGTTATAGCGGCTACTGGTGGTCCACCACAGGTATTATTGATAACGCATACAGCCTTAAATTAGATTTTAACCAAGATGAAAT
>JBBEBC010000015.1:0-7705 GCA_040882555.1 Bacteroidia bacterium | reverse complement strand
GGATTTAAAAAAGGAAAAAACTCTACAAAAAAAATGAAAATGAGATGTACAACGAAACTTGTAATGGCTAGCACCAGAATAATTCGCTCTATTGTCTTTTTCGATTTTTCTGATAAAAAGACCTTATCTAGTCGATGTAACCATTTCTGTATCTCTATCATTTTGAAATTGGCCGAAGAGTTTGGTTTTTCTTTAACACAGATTTACAACCATTCATCATTCATTAAAGTTTAAAAACAAAGCTTAAAACAACATAACGAGGTGATTGAGCAGCACACTAAACATACATAGATTTATGAATAAAACACTGAGTTTTAAAAGGCTCAATCTTAAATCCATTAAATGAAATTGAGGTCCAATCAACTTTTGGTATTTTATAAAAAGATGTTAATTGGAAAAGAAATTCTAAAGAGTATGTAAAATGAAGCCAATAAGATACTTTGATAGCAAAATCCCTGTTTAAAGCAGTGCAAGCTTTTCTTCTATGATTTTGGCAAAATGCTAACCTAAACTATCCTAATCCTATATTAGTATCTCTTTTCTCAAATCGGGTTTAAATTCAAAAGTTAAATTATATTGAATTATTGCAATTAAAAACTAGTGCTTCTTGTAATCAGGCTTGTCTATATTTGTGCCTCAAAAAAATATGAAAAATCTAAATCTATTCATCAATATACTGCTTGTCATCGCAGTTACAGTCCTTTTTGCACTTCAACTTTCTTCACGTTCAGGCAATTCGTCTAAAGCTGATAAGCCAGGTGCAATGGCGTCAGGTAATGCTTCTAATTTGAATATAGCATTTGTCAATGCCGACTCTCTTACTGAGAGTTATGAGATGTATAAAGATGAGTTTGAAGCTGCTTCGAAAAGGACTCAAGAAGCAGAGGAAACGTTTACTTCAAAACAGCGTCAGTTCGAAAATGAAGCGAATGATTTTCAACAACGTGCTCAATACCTTACCATAACAGATAGGGAAAGTAAACAAGAAAAGCTTGTTAAAAAGCAGCAAGAGCTTATGCAATTAGAGCAGCAATTAAGCACTGAACTTCAGCGGCAGGAGGCAGATGTTAGTAAGAGAATTTTCGATACCATAGATGTCTTTTTAAAGCAGTATGCTATAGATAATGGCTACTCTTATGTTCTTTCTTATGCTCGTGGAGGAGGTGTTTGGTATGCTGATGCTCAATTTGATATTACTCCTGAAGTGTTAAAAGCATTGAACGAAAAGTATAGAATGCAAAAAGCCGAATGATTATCATTCGGCTTCGTGCCCAGAACAAGATTCGAACTTGCACGAGCTGAGCTCACTACCCCCTCAAAGTAGCATGTCTACCAATTTCACCACCTGGGCATCAGTCGGCAAAAATAGAAAAAATATCATTCAATAATGGCGACTGTAGTTTTCGTTAACGGAATGCCAGGAAGCGGTAAATCAACATTTGGGAAGAAACTCGCCAAGGTTCTCGATTATGATTTTTTCGATCTTGATAATTACATCACTTCCAAAACATCACTTAGTCCCGCCGATTGGATTAATCAGCATGGTGAGGAACAATTTAGGCTAGTTGAATCAGAGTATTTAAAGCACTTTTTAAATAAAAATGGAATAGTGCTATCCTGCGGAGGAGGTACTCCTTGCTTTCATTCAAACCTGGATATGATGCTCGAAAGTGGACTTTGCCTTTACCTAAATATGAGTCCTAAAGCTTTATACTCCCGACTTTCTCAGAAAAAGGGAGTTGAATCACGACCTCTTCTTCAATTAAATGAAAAGGAAATGCCTCAATACCTTGAGAAACTTCTGGCAGAACGAGAGGTGTTTTATAATCAAATGCAGCTCACGCTGGATGGCTTGAATCCAGATTCAAATCTTGTGAAGGCATATCTTGCCTCGTTTCAAGGTGCCTAGTTAGTTTAATGATACTGTGATGTCTTTGCCGGTAGTTTCAACTGAAACATGTTCTTTTAATGTGGTGCTTAATGAAAGTCCCACATAATCAGCTCTCACTGGAAAACGATTGTGTCTTCTGTCAATCAAAACACAAGTCTGAATCGCCTTTACTGGAAATTGAAGGAAATACTTAACAGCGTATGCCATTGTTTTTCCTGAATTTTGAACATCATCAATTATAATAACAACCGAATTTCCTAATTCGGAGGTATTTACGTTAGTGCTTATAGGCTGGTCTAGCGGCGAGGGCTTATTAATCTTAATAGAAAAGCATGGGAATTTTTTCGATTCAAAGTGCTCTAACTCTAGACAGATTCTTTTTGCCAATTCAAATCCCGAACTTTCAATCCCCACTATCACAACATGTTCTTCAGAATAGGTCCGTTCAATTATTTCAAGGGCTATTCTCTTGATTTTCTGATTTACTTTATTAGAATCAAGTATTTGTGACAACATACAACGTTTCTTAGGCAGTGAAAATACAAAGTCTTTTGTTCAATCAACTAACTTTGCAGGATTCAATATGATTATCAGAAGTATTTTCGTCTTCTCATGTTTATTGCTCGCAGGATTTTCCTTGGCGCAGGATCAGATATTCCTTAAGAATGGAGATGGAATACTCGATTGCTATATCATCGGCATCACTGATTCCGTAATTACGTTTAGGACTTTAGACCAGGCCGATAAAAGTGAATATGAAATCCCAAACTCAGAAACCTATGGCTTTTTGCTTGAAGACCCATTAAAACTTCAAGCCGCCGAAATGATGTTTCAAAATGAGCTATTCTTTTCTCATCCTTCCAAAAAGAGAGCTCCGGTAATAAAAACCGGCAAAACGATAATCTACAGGCTAAAGGCCGATTCTATATTTCTCCCCCGAAGGGGCAAATTAGTAAGTTTAACTGCAGACAGCATGCAAATTGAAACTAGGAAACGTAAGGAGGTAGAACGAGTTGCTATCGCCTTAAATGATATCTCAAGTTTTGGATACACAACATTTGTCACAGAATTATTTTCTCTAATAACAATTCCAGCCTCGTCAATAAGAGAGGGCTCTCTTCAGTTCTATCGAAAGTTGCGGCTTGAAAAAGGTTGGGTTTGGCGAGTTATGCCTCCCGGCGAAGATGTTCTTTCGCAGCGTAAATACAGACGTAAATTCAGAAAAGGGCAATTACTAAACTTGCCTAAATCGGTCAGGAAAAAGACGCTCCGGGATCTGCGTGGTAAGTGAGAATATCCAGCAATTCGCTTAGGTCTTTCACCTTATTTGGGTAACCAAGCTTCTCATATGAACCAACGAGGTTTCTTAGCTGTCGCTTGATGATTTCGGTGTTGGGACAACTTTCATAAAATATCCTCAAAGGGTCAAGGTTAAGCTGCTTTAAAAACACATCAATTTCTCTCCGACTAAAAATTGCACCTCGACTAAAAGGGTTGATATAGAATAAAATCGGCTCCTCGTCATCTAAAGATTTTCTTTCTGTATACTCATCCAAATAGGCCAAAATAAAATGCTCGGGCAGATTTACTCCAAAAACAGGAATGTTCAATCCTTGTGCAATGCAGCTATATAAAATGCTTAATAGCAGAGGGTTGCCTCTTTTGCTCTCAATTACATTATTAATGTACGAATTCTGAGGCGCATGATAATTTGCTGTATTACCAGTGAAATTATACACATCAAAAAGAATATGATTTAATACTCGAATCTTTTCGAAAGCTGTCAAATTGGGATTTAACTCCAGCCAAATATCCTTTTTGATTAATTCAATTTGTCTTCGAATTTCCTCTTCGTCCAAATCTGGATATTGATATCTAGCTATGAGAATTGTTCCTTGAAGCAAATCCGTACCTCCGGTATCCGCCCAAAGGCGAATCTCTTCTTTAACATTGCTAAACTGAATAACTTGGATGATATCTTCAATTCGCCTTTGTAAATTAGGATTAAAGGTACTTTCCCAAACTCCCTCCAAAGCTGGAATAACAGGAGCTCCAAGATTGAGAAGCTGCTCTCTTATTTCAGAAAAGATAGCCTCATCAGGATCTTCAAGCAACATGATCATTGCTCTTAAACGGTTATCATCCTCTATTTCATTCATATGAACTTAGTCTATCTAGAATAGAAATAACAAGGTTTTCAATAACAGGTTTATAATCTTTACTATATTCAAGAGTTGCCCTATTGGCTATTATTGCACAAGCTGTGCATGCCTCATGCCCTAGAAGTCGAGATAAACCATACAAGGCTGAAGTTTCCATTTCAAAATTGGTGATTCGATGTTCTCCTTTCTTAAATCCCATCATCCTCTCATTGAGGTCTTTCACTGCCGGTGCTAATCTCAATTCTCTTCCTTGCGGTGCATAAAAGCCACAAGCTGTTGCTGTAATTCCAGTATGGTAGCCCTTGCTTAAAACCTCGAATAGGCCTGAGTTAGCAGAAACTAAATAGGGTTGATTTAGTTGTTGGGGCAAAGAAAGTTGGTCATTTATAGCAGATAGCAAAATTCGCTCAGCCTCATTTTCAGCATATGAGTAGAAATGCATCAATCCATCAAAACCAAGTCCATGTGAACTTACAACCACACTATCAACAGGAATCTCCTTCATGAGAGTGCCGGAAGTGCCAATTCTGACTAATCTCAACGTTTTTTTCTCCTCCTTAACCTGACGCTTCTTCAAATCGATATTCACCAAAGCATCAATTTCGTTCATCACAATATCTAAGTTATCGGTGCCGATTCCAGTAGACATTGCAGTAAATCTTTTTCCTTTGTATGTTCCGGTATGAGTAACAAACTCGCGGTTCTGCTGTTTAAATTCAATATGATCGAATTTACTGGATATAACTTCAACCCTAGCTTGGTCTCCAACCAACAAAATGGTATCTGCCAGCTGTTCAGGATGAAGTTTTAAATGGTAGATACTTCCATCAGGATTAAGCACTAATTCGGAACTTGGTAGTGTGTTCAAAGCTTGTTTACGTATTTTTGTATCATTCAAAGTAAAGAAACCCCATGAACACTACAAAAAAAATCATCCTTGTACCTATAGACTTTTCTCCACAATCCATTATAGCATTACATCATGCTGAGGTTGTAACCCGCGCTCTTAAAGGCGAATTGCATATTATTCATGTTGTTGATGAGCCTGGTGCATTGTCAAGTTTTTTCTCAAATGTTGATATGGATGAGTTAATTGCCAAAGTTTGGGATAAGATGAATGAGATAGAAAAAACTTTGTCTGAAAAGGGAATTCAAGCTCATGCTATGGTTGCAAAAGGTAAAATTTATGAAGAAGTTGTTAGAGCTTCTGAGTTAATTGGTGCTTCTTTCATCGTGATGGGAACCAACGGTGCCGATGGTATTGTGAAACGCTTTATCGGTTCAAACGCACTTAGAGTGGTCCGCGAATCTAGAATTCCAGTAATTAGCATGAAGGGCGCGCCTACTCATGACGGATTTTTAAATATTGTACTCCCTCTCGACCTTACAAAAGAAACTAGAGAGAAGGTTAACAAGGCAATAGAGCTTTCACGTCAGTTTGGTGCTTTTATTCATGTTGTTTCTGTTCTCCTCGCGGAGGATGAAGAAGTCATTAAGAAATTAAATTCTCAGCTCCAACAGGTTCAAGCATTCCTCACAAAAGCAGGTGTGAAACATTCTGTAGAATTAATAAAGGCTTCAACAAAAGGAAAAGAACTTTATGAAGAAGTTCTGGATTATGCCAATAAAGTGGGAGGAGACTTACTTATGATTATGACCCAGCAAGAAACTGAATTCTCAGAACGATTCATTGGATCTGCCGCCCAAGAGATAATTAACAATTCCGGAATTCCTGTTTGTAGCATCATTCCAAGTGTGAAAAAAAATACAGTTGTATTTACTCCGTATTGATGATAAATGGAATAAGTAGCTTTATATCAGGCGATTAACACTAGTAAATGATTTTTGGCAATCTCTCACAAATGCCTTAGGTTTGTAAGGAAGGTTACCCTAAAATTCATTAATAGCTATGAATGCACTCGATATTAAACGTATACTTATTCCCACCGACTTTTCTGAAACGGCTGATCTTGCTTTGCAACATGCAGTAAATATGGCCTCATTGGTGGATGCCCAGATAACATTAATTCATGTTGTTTCTACTTTCGCTTTTAGGGTTAATTTGCCGGAACTCGATTTCGATGAAGCTCAAAATAATAAGCTATCAGGAGCCGTAGGTAACAAACTCTCTCTTATCGCAGATGAGATTTCGAAAAATCATGGAATAAAAGTTAATACAATTGTTACCTCAGGAAGAGTGCGTGAAGAGGTAGTCAGAATTGCTGATGAAATAGATGCTGATGTGATCATCATCGGAACGCATGGCGTATCCGGCTTAAAAGAATTTTTCATGGGAAGCAATGCTTTTCGTATTGTTTCTGAAGCCGCTTGCCCTGTACTTTCTGTCCAAAATCATGACAATGAAGTCGGTTTTAATAGCATTGTAGTTCCTATTGATAACTCTTTCCACTCAAGAGAAAAGCTGGGTATCTCAGTGAGAATGGCTAAAACATTTAATGCAAAATTGTATATCTGTGGACTTAGATCTTATGATCATAATGATGAGGATCTAAATGCGAAGTTCAGAATGAAAATGAAGCAAGTAGAGGATTTTCTGGCTGAAAAAGAAGTTGAGTTTACTACCACAACCTTATTTTGCGGAAATATTGCAAAAGCAACTATGGATTATGCTGCAGAAGTTGGATCTGACTTAATCATCATTATGAATGAGCAGGAAATCAATACAACGGGCTTTTTTATGGGACCTTACGCTCAGCAAGTGGTGAATCACAGTAAAATTCCAGTGTTAAGCATCAGACCAACAGTTGGAGCTTTAAGTTCGGTGGTACCTTATTAATCATTTTTTGTCTTGGAGCAGAATTAGCATCTTGCGGGTATGAATATCTCGCAGCGAGCCCTCTTTCTTCAACATGTTGCTCAAACATCTCCTTTTCCTCCTATGCTGGAAGTTGAGCATGCCGAAGCATGCACAATTACAGATATTCATGGAAAATCATACCTGGATTTTATTTCCGGGATTTCTGTCAGTAACCTCGGTCATCGTCACCCAGCAGTTTTAGCAGCAATAAAAAAACAGCTCGATAAATACATGCACATCATGGTTTATGGAGAATTCATTCAAAGTCCTCAGGTTCAACTTGCAGAAATGATTTCAAGCATGTTGCCCGAATATTTTGATTCTGTTTATTTCGTCAACTCAGGAGCAGAAGCCATTGAGGGAGCCATGAAATTGGCCAAGCGGCATACAGGAAGAATGGAAATGATTTCTTTCAAAAATTCTTACCACGGCAGTTCTCATGGCGCTTTGAGTATTATGGGAAGCGAAACATTTAAAACAGCTTACCGACCATTACTGCCCGAAACTAAAGTCCTCAATTATAATAGCTTCAATGATCTTTCAATGATTACCGAGTCAACGGCTTGCGTGGTTGTTGAAGCAGTTCAAGGAGAAGCAGGTGCCATTGTTGGTCAGCAAGCTTGGTTGCTGGCTCTTCAGAAAAGATGTAATGAAACGGGTGCATTGCTTATTTTAGATGAAATTCAAACTGGTTTTGGAAGAACAGGTGCTTGTTTCGCACTTCGACATTCAGGTTTAAGACCAGATATCATAACCATGGCTAAAGGAATGGGTGGGGGTTTGCCTATAGGAGCTTTTGCCGCTTCGCAGGATTTAATGAGCGACCTCAGTCAT
>JBBEBC010000014.1:0-7844 GCA_040882555.1 Bacteroidia bacterium | reverse complement strand
AGAAGGTGGTGAAGGTTAAATATGCCTCTCCTGAGCCTGTCGAAGGAGGGGGTGAGGTCATAAAGTCCAACTACTTTCCATTCAAATTCAGCAAATCGCTCCTGAGCCTGTCGAAGGAGGGGGTGAGGTCATAAAGCCCAACTACTTTCCATTCAAATTCAGTCAATCTCTCCTGAGCCTGTCGAAGGAGGGGGAGAGGTCATAAAGTCCAGCTACTTTCCATTCAAATTCAGCAAATCGCTCCTGAGCCTGTCGAAGGAGGGGGAGAGGTCATAAAGTCCAACTACTTTCCATTCAAATTCAGCAAATCGCTCCTGAGCCTGTCGAAGGAGGGGATGAGGTCCAAACTAGGACAAAGGTCAAATGCTCAAGCCACCATCAATAGACAAAAGTGTAGAAAACGCCCAATATTCAGATACCTTTGCACCTCTGTACACATTATGAGTAAACCAACCTTTAAGGATCTTAATCTTAATACGCCCATATTTAATGCATTAGAGGAGCTTGGCTTTGAGCACCCTACACCGATTCAGGAAAGGGCATTCTCAACCATGATGTCAGGAGCTGATGTCGTTGGTATTGCTCAAACCGGCACAGGAAAAACTGTTGCTTATCTGTTGCCTTGTCTCAGACTTTGGCAGTTTTCAAAGAATAAAGTGCCTCAGGTCTTAATTCTTGTTCCTACTCGCGAACTTGTTGTTCAGGTAGTAGATGAGATTATTAAACTCTCTAAATACATGAATGTATCGGCTCTTGGGGTTTATGGAGGGGCGAATATCCGAACTCAGAGGGCCGAAGTGCTTAAAGGTTGCGACTTTTTGGTTGCTACTCCAGGGCGCTTGCTCGATTTAATACTCGACGGAACTCTTAAAACCAAAAGCATCAAGAAAGTAGTTATTGATGAGGTAGATGAAATGCTTGATTTGGGTTTCAGGCCTCAGCTTGAGCGGGTGTTCGATTTATTGCCCCCCAAAAGACAAACGCTCATGTTTTCGGCTACTTTATCCGATGAGGTAGATGCAATTATCAATACTTTTTTCATCTCGCCGCTTAGAATTGAAGCAGCTCCGGTAGGCAGTCCACTTGAAAATATAAGTCAATCAGCCTACGAAGTTCCAAATCACCACACCAAGCTGAACCTACTCAGTTATCTTCTTGAACAGGACGGAATGGATAAGGTGCTGCTTTTCGCAGGAAGTAGAAAGCTTGCCGACCAACTGTACGAATATCTCGAAGTTGAATTTCCCGGCGAAGCCGGAGTTATCCACTCAAATAAAGCTCAAAACACTCGTTTTATGGCTGTTGAGAATTTCTCTCAGGGCAAACACAGAATTCTTATTGCTACTGATATCCTCTCGCGAGGGATTGATATATCAGGGGTCTCGCACGTAATTAATTTCGACATTCCTGAAACTCCCGAAAATTATATTCACCGTATCGGGAGAACGGGTAGGGCTGATAAAAAAGGTATTGCTATCTCACTCATTAAAGAGAAAGAACTCGAAATGGTCGGTAAAATTGAGGATCTAATGAGTATGAAGATCCCAAGAGAACAGATGCATGAAGATGTTGAAATTTCTGAAAAGCTAACGCTTGATGAAATGCCTAAAATAAACATGCCTGGTTCTAAAGTGAAGCCTAGAAATTATACTCCAGGCCCTGCATTTCACGAGAAAAAGGACAAGAACAAGAAAGTAAATGTTCGAAAAACCCGAGCTCAGCAGATGCGTGAAAAATATAATAAGCCAAGAAGGAAAGGTTGATTCTTAGCGTTTAGAGTGGTATTCCTTTTATTGCATTATTCCTACATGAATTCTTTTTAGGAGAATTATCAATTATGTTTGAATAATGTAATTATTATTCGTGTAGACATATGAAACAGTTTCTTCTACTTCAACTCTTGATGTTCTCTGCAGTTACAGGCTTTCAAGCTCAAACTTCGCTTGATGATGGACTTTTATTGCACTACAAGCTAGATGGTTCAGCGGAGGACTCAGGTCCAAATAATTTTGATGGAATTCCAAATGTTAGTTATACCGATGATTACATGGGAAATTCATTCAATGCGGCTCTTTTTAATGGTTCAACTAACTACATAGATTTCCCAAATTCTTCTGAGTTAAAACCTGATTTACCGATTTCTATAGCTTTTAGAGTAAAATTCAATAATTCGAACGTTCAGAATTCTTGGGTTTTAAGCACCAACTATTCAACTGATTCCTATAATGGGGTTTTTGTAAATACAGGAGCAGGAAAAATCCAGTTTAGTTATGGAGATGGAGATGTAGGTAGCTCAAATGAAAGTAGTCGAAGAACCAAAACGGGGACTAAACCATTAAACGTTGGAGAATGGTATTATGTAGTTGGTGTAGTTAGAGGTGCAACAGATATGGATATTTATGTAGACTGTGTTAATGATGGTGGCACATACAGTGGAGTAGGAGGTGCTATGAGCTACGACAATAATCCAGGTTCTATTGGCAGAGGTGATGTAGCAGGTTTTAGTCCTTATTATCTTGATGGTAGTTTAGACGACTTTCGCTATTGGAATAGGGCACTTTCCGCCCAAGAGGTTCAGGATTTATGTAATTTGATAGCCTCTGATGGCAACATAAATAACAGTGATGAAAGCCTAAGGATTTATCCAAATCCATTCGAGAATAAATTCCGATTGTCATTTAGTACCAGTCAAAATGTTGAACCAATCTATGCTTCAATATCTGATGCCTCAGGGAGAATCATTCTTGAGGATGAATTTCTTATTGCATCAGAATCCTCCCAAATTGAATTAGACCTATCAAGATTTGATGCAGGGCTCTACTTTCTTGCCGTGAAAACAGCTCAAGGAATTTCGATTCACAAACTCATCAAAAACTAAAAATCATTGCAGTTCTTCCCACCAATTATTTGTTGAAGCTGGCTTTCCCATCACTATAGCTTCTCCAATTCTTGGAGTGGTGAATTTCATATTGTGTTCAGCAGCCGCTTTGGTAAAACGTTCAACAGGATCCGTCCAACTGTGAAAGGCTAACGTAAATGAACCCCAGTGAATTGGCATCACCATATCTGCCTGAACATCTCGTCCCGCTTGAGCGCTTTCCTCAGGTATCATATGAATAGCACTCCATTGTTCATTGTATTGGCCACACTCAAGCATAGCAAAATCAAAAGGACCTAGCTTTTCACCTATTTCCTTAAAATGGGGGCCATATCCACTATCTCCGCTGAAAAACAAATTCTTATCATCAGATTTTATTGCCCAAGAACACCACAATGTGGTAGCTCTGTCTGTAATTCCACGACCTGAGAAATGCCTTGCAGGTGAACAGGTAAGTTGAAGCTCTTCAAATTCAGCAAACTCCCACCAATCCAACTCATGGATTTTTTCTTTTTCAATTCCCCAACTCTCGAGATGCCTTCCCACGCCAAGTGGCACAAAATATTCTCTTGTTTTACTTTTTAGTTTCATAATGCTTCCATAATCAAGGTGATCATAGTGATCATGTGAAAGTAGTATGGCGTCAATCTTCGGTAATTTCTCAATTTTAATAGGCATTTCGGAGTTGTATCGCTTTTTCCCGAGCGTAGGGTGAGGGGCAGGAGTAGGACCAAACATAGGATCAATCAAAATCTTTTTGCCCTTGATTTCCAATAGAAAAGCAGAATGCCCAAACCAAGTAAGTTGCGTTATCGTGTCCGACCTATGCGCTATATCCAGAGAGTCAATCTTAATAACCGGAATGTCTTTCTTGGGTTGTCTAGCAGGGTCAGATTTGAACTGTTTAATAATAAGACCTGGCATATCTTTTAAGCCAATGTCCATATTTGTAGGGATTGCATTCACGAATTTGTCTTCCTGCCATTGAGGCGACTGTGAATAAACTTGCTTGTGTTCAGTGTTCATACTACCACCAAACTCGGGACTAAGCCAAACAAAAAGGCTAGTTCCAATAACTAAAAGTGCAATAATACCTAGAATAAGAAATGTTGTCATTTTGAGTATCTTTTTAATAATATTCATGCTTACTTGATTTGTGAACGTATCAAAGCATCGAACATTCTGTCGCTTAGCATCCATCTAAAAAACAGGATAGGTTTAGCCATAAATCCGGCAGCATAGCGTGTTTTGGGTTTTGACGCACGTAGAGCTTTCGAAACAACATCTGCAATTACCTGAGGCTTAGAAATTTTACTTTCTTTGCTATACATTCTCTCTGTTGACTTGCTCACCGATTTGGCCATGTTTGAGTAAGCCGATTTGCCAGAGCGTTCCATCATTGGGTCACTTAGCACTTCAGCAAACTCGGTGAGAATTCCACCTGGCTCAATAATTATTACATCAATCCCGAAAGGTTGAAGTTCTAATCGGAGGCAATCAGACCAGCCCTCCAAAGCGTGTTTAGTGGCATGATACCAAGCTCCAAGTGGAGTATAGATTTTACCGCCAACAGATGAAATATTAATAATAGTACCTGCTTTCTGGCTTCTCATGTAAGGTAAAACCTGTTGAGTTAGTCCCGCAAGCCCGAATATGTTGACTTCAAACTGTCTTCTTGCATCTTCAATGGACGTGTCCTCAACAGCACCATAAATTGCATAACCTGCATTATTTATTAGAATATCTACGCCTTCGGCGGAAGTTTTTATCTGCTCCATTGCGGCTTTTATGTCCGATTCGGAGGTAATATCCATTTTAATGGCAGTCGCACCAAGTTCGACTAAATCCTGCATTTGTTCAATTCTCCTAGCAGCAACGAATACCTGATATCCTTCATGAAGAAGTTGGGCTGCAATAGATTTTCCAATACCAGATGAAGCTCCTGTTACTAAAGCTGTTTTTATTGTTCTCATTATATTTTATTGAGTAAGTAATCACTTATTTATACATTAAATTTTTTTAAATGCCGTATTTTTTAAGAATAAAGTTTAGCAGCTCAGACTTATTTTCGACGTCACCTTTTAAAAGAGCGCTGCTAATACCATCAACTAAAAGCAGTAACATCTTTGATTCAAATTTCGGTTCACTATAATTCAGTTTTTCAAATGCATTGTTCAATGCCATTTCAAGAGGGTCCATCTTCTGACTAACATAGTTTTTTAGTTCCCATTTCAATTTGAATTGAAGCCTCCAAAAATCGTAATCTTCTTCTTTAACAAGGAATGGCAGGGAGATCGCTTTCCGGATCACCAATAGGGGCTCTGTTTCTAAAACAATGTCGGCAAATAAATCCTTGATTTTGCTTTCGCCCATGGAGAGGATTGCCTTTAACAAACCATCTTTATTCTCAAAATGACGAAAGATTAAACCCTCCGATACACCGGCATGCTTAGCTACTTTGCTAGTAGATGTTGCATTGAAGCCATCATTTGCAAAAAGTTGTAAAGCTGAAAGAAGAATATTTTCTTTTTTGTCAGTCATAGTGAGTAATCACTCACAAATGTAGGATAATTATTTAAATCACCAAAAAATCAATCAATTTATTTGCTTTTTTGGCTTGCTGATGAGGTAAACTCCAGTAAAGATTAAGGCTGCAGAAATTAACTTTCCGCCATCAAGATAATCTTTGCCCCAAGCAATAGCGATCATGGCCGCCAAAAAAGGTTGAAAATAGATATAGCTACTCACTACCGATGCACTTACTTGGCTTAAGCCATAAGCATTAAATAGATAAGCAAGAAAGGTAGTCCCAACAATAATAAAAGCCAATGCACCAAATGCCCACAAAGGAATTTCTCCCCAGTTTATCTCACTTGCTTCTGAAATTCCCACTGGAAAAACGAAGATCAAGCCAATGCCAAATACCCACGTCATGACCGTACTTACTTTATATTTTCTCATTAAGGGTCTTACCAAAACGAGGTATACCCCATAAGAAGCAGCATTAATTAAAATCAAAAAATTCCCCCAGATACTATAGTTGGCAACTGGAATAACAGGACGTTGAAGAATGAGAATAATTGCACCAGCCATCCCCAAAGCTATACCTCCCAATTTTATTGGCGTTATTCTTTCTTTTGCGATTATTGCTGATGCAATAAGAACCATCAAAGGATTCGAAGTAAGAATAATAGAAGCCTCGATAGGAGTGGTCATGCTCAAGCCTTTGAAAAAGAAAAGCTGGTTTATTGCAACTCCAGTTAAACCACAAAGAATAAGGCGACCAATGTCTTTTCTGTCAACCTTCTGTTTACTTCCCACGAAAAGAAAGAAAAATAAAAGCACCGCACCAGAAACCCGTAATAAAATCAAACCGAAAGGTTTGAAGAAGGCAGGCATCACCTCTTTAGCAATCGAGTAATTAGCACCATAAATAAAATTGGCCAGAAAAATTGCCAGATGGGCTTTCCAAGGGAATCGCATGTGCAAAATTACTTTTTGAATTCGATTCTGCTTAAATAAAAATTTGAAGAAACAAAAAAGAGGCTACCAGTTTGGAAGCCTCTTTTTTGACAAATCGACAATTCAATATAAAATTGGCGACAAATAATAATCTCTTATTGTTCAGACCAAGTACAAGTGTAGAAGGAGAAATTATTTCCTGCTGTACATACTGTTTCTTGTGCATCAGCATCTGAACTACTTAATCCATTGTAATCTACAGAAGTTGGAGGAAGTATTGGCTCAATACCTGATGTGTCAGTGCAATTGCACGTGTAATCTTTTTTACAAGAAGCTAAAAATGCAACAACTGCAACTGTTAGTAATACTTTTTTCATTTTGTGAGTTTTAGTAAAAGTTAAAACTAGTAATAAATTTTTTAATTATCAATACCTCCTCGATTGGTCTTAATTTTTTAAATCGCACCAAAGCGCGAATGTTTCTGTTTATTATCACTTAATGAATTTTGTAGTTTGTTATAACTACCTTACTGATTGAATGCCAGAAACTTAAATTATCAGTATTGATGTTGTTCTTTTTTTTTACTTCCAATCTTCTTCACCACCGATCATGGTGACATAGAAGAAAGGACTTCGATTAGAAGTAGTTGATTCCAATAAACTATCAAAAAAGCAACTATTTTTTTATTTGTAACTTAGGTTACTGTGCGAAAAAAAACACAAGCGTAAATTCGCGAAAGTAATAAGTACCAAATTAAAATGGACACAGACCTTTTTCATTTTCTTGATAACGAAATCATAGCAATAACTAGCTGTTTTTTGAATTACCGAGTAGAAAAAAGGCACTCTAAAAGCTAAAGAATTGAAAAAAATAAAACAAATAGCTAAAGCATTGTTTTTTTAAATTTAAAATATGGAAAATAATAGACGTAATTTTTTGAAAAAGGCTGGGCTAATAGGAACCACCTCTTTGCTTGCAACCGTTAATCCTCTGACAGGATTGGCGAATAACAGAGGTGAAGAAAGCAAAGAGAATGCTAATGAAATTAATGACAAATTATTTAACGTTTCTATTTTGCAAACAACTGATGTTCATTGCCAAGTGCATCCACATGATGAATTATTTTGGGAGAATGACAAAGCTGTATTTAGGAAAACTGGCGGTTATGCCCATCTTGCCTCATACTTGAAATCATACCGTAATAAAAACAAAAACACTTTTGTTGTCGACACAGGTGATATGTTTCAAGGCAGTGAACTTTCTGTAGAAACTACCGGGAAGGCATTGGTGCCAATTCTAAATGAGTTAAATTATGATTTATACCTGCCAGGGAATTGGGAAGTAATCTATTATAAGAAGGCTATGCAAACTTTGTTAGGAGCTTTAAATGGTCCAAAAGTTTGCGCTAATATGTATCATGATTTGGGCGATGGAAAAAGAGGTGAGCTAATCTTTCCTCCATACCATATTTGGACGGTGAATGGCGTAAAAATTGGATTCTTGG
>JBBEBC010000013.1:0-8080 GCA_040882555.1 Bacteroidia bacterium | reverse complement strand
TTTTCTTTTTAACATTAAATAATCAATAGCATTGAATTATTTTTTATCAATTAGGTATATTTGTTTGAGTCTGACATTTTGTAATTTTTAAGTTGGTTTGAAGCGGTTTAGATTAACTGTTAAAATGACCTTAGAACGAAATGATAGTAGATGATTTAACTTCGATGGAATTCGTGAACTTTTTCAAAACATTTTCAAAACTCGATAAGTAAATATCCTAAGTGTTCTAGTCAAGAATTCTATTTGAAATTGAGTATTGATACCTATATAAGATTTTAATCAGAAGTGTAATATTGGCATATTGTTTACCTAATGGATTTTTGGTAGATTTCCCGGTAGGTGAACGATAAGTATTTGGTACCAAAATTAAAAGTCGACTTTTCATCAAGTCGACTTTTTTTAATCTCTCTCTTATAACTAATTGGACTATTTCCCTTTTTTTGTAGTATTTATAATTAGAGATTAAAAATTGATGAAGCACTTTTACTTTAGATTTTTAAAAGTAATATAAGTCACAGAACCCAAATGGTAAATCGACTGACAGAATAAAAAAAATCGACGAAATGAATCGCAGAATTGAACATTTTCAAAATACAATTAGGCCATACAGCCAAAAAATTATTAATCATAAAGTATACTCAGCAATTAAAGATATTAACGACTTGAAAATATTCATGCAATATCACATATATGCGGTGTGGGATTTTATGTCTTTACTCAAAGCCTTACAAAGTAACTTGACTTGTATTTCTGTGCCCTGGTTTCCAGCAGGTGTGCCTGAAATAAGGTATCTTATTAACGAGATTGTTGTAGGCGAAGAATCAGATCTGGATTTGGTAGGAAATAGGAAAAGTCATTTCGAGCTATATATTGACGCGATGAAACAATGCGGTGCCAATACCTCTCAAATAGAGGCGTTTCTAGTGGAGTTAATAAACTCCAAGAACTTTGATTCTGCATATGAAGTTTCGAAGACACCCGCGGAAGCCCGAAGATTTGTTGACTTTACATTTAAAATAATTAACAGTAATAAAGCATATTTACAATCAGCAATATTCACTTTCGGACGAGAAGATTTAATTCCAAGAATGTTTCAATCAATAGTGAATGATATTCATTTGAACTTTCCCGATAGCATTTCGATTTTTAAGTATTATCTTGAAAGGCATATAGAATTAGATAAGGATTATCACAGCATTCTTGCAGTGCAAATGACATCAAATCTTTGCAACACAAACGAGTTGTTTTGGAAGGAAGCAGAGTTGGCTGTGATTGAGTCTCTGCAAATGCGTATTGAACTTTGGGATGGAGTATACAATCATTTAACAAATGGTGGTCCAACATAGAGTGGAGTTATATAAAATGGGCTACAAATGAAGTTAATATGCAAAATGTCTGTAGAAAGGTGATTAATTTTTATGATATAAAAACAATGTTATGTGAGAATAGTGCAATTCAAATTGGCGCTTTAGTATGATTTATAAAGAATAACATTTGCTAACGTGGTAAATAAAAAATAGCGGGTTAGTGCGGCTGGAAATGTTAGAATAATAGAAAAAAAAGGTGTTAAAGCGAAAGTCTCGGCATTTTTACCCTCATTTTTTCATGTACAAACCGATAAGTGGGCCTAATAAACAAGGATTATCATTATTTTGGATACAAAAAGCTCACATTAGCAAATGTTTTGAATGCTAATTGTCATTAATTCCTTTAACGAAGTTTCTCTATATTTTTAGGGATTTTTAAACATAACCCAAAAATTGTCAAACAAAAAACCGCCAATCTTTGGAGAAAGGCGGTTTTGGTTTTTATAAGTTGAAGCGACTTATACCGAAAGCATATTTGTATTAGTCCAATTACATTTGACGAAACAACTAGCGCATCGGCATAATACCATAAGGTTTTGGACTAAAAACAATAAACTTTCAAGGTATTATTTATCGTCTTTTACTTCTTCAAAGTCAACATCAGTAACTTCAGCTTGTCCATCTGCATTTGCTTCTGGGCCAGCTCCAGGAGCTTCTCCTGCATCTGATTCTTGACTTGCTTTGTACATGTCTTCAGATGCTGCAGTCCAAGCCGCATTTAAAGTTTCTAAGCCACTTTCGATACCCGCTAGGTCTTTATTTTGGTGGGCAGTCTTTAAGGTTTCAAGAGCCGATTCAATAGCTGTTTTCTTTTCAGCAGGAATCTTTTCTCCAAACTCTTTCAATTGCTTTTCTGTCTGGAAGATAAGTGTATCAGCTTGATTCACTTTTTCTGCTTCTTCCTTTGCCTTACGGTCGGTTTCAGCATTTGCTTCAGCATCAGCTTTCATCTTCTTGATATCTTCATCACTTAATCCTGAAGAAGCTTCAATACGGATTTTTTGCTCTTTGCCTGTAGCTTTATCTTTTGCTCCAACATGTAAAATACCGTTTGCATCAATGTCGAAGGTTACTTCTACTTGAGGCACTCCTCTTGGCGCAGGTGGAATTCCATCTAAGTGAAAACGTCCAATTGTGCGGTTTTGAGCTGACATAGGGCGTTCTCCCTGAAGGATGTGAATCTCAACGGATGGTTGATTATCACTTGCTGTAGAGAAAACTTCCGACTTCTTACTTGGAATAGTCGTATTTGCCTCGATTAGCTTGGTCATAACACCGCCCATCGTCTCAATACCTAATGAAAGTGGAGTAACATCCAAAAGAAGTACATCTTTTACTTCTCCAGTTAATACACCTCCTTGAATAGCTGCACCAATAGCAACAACTTCATCAGGATTTACACCTTTATTAGGCGCTTTGCCAAAGAATTTCTCAACAGCAGCTTGAACAGCTGGAATTCTTGTAGAACCACCTACCAGAATAATTTCATCAATATCTGAAGTTGAATATCCTGCATTTGTAAGAGCCTTCTTACAAGGGTCAATTGTGCGCTTGATTAAGTCGTCAGCTAATTGCTCAAACTTAGCTCTTGAAAGTGTTCTAACAAGATGTTTAGGACCTGTTTGAGTTGCTGTTACATAAGGAAGGTTGATTTCTGTAGATGCTGAGCTAGACAATTCAATCTTAGCCTTTTCTGAAGCTTCTTTCAAACGTTGAAGTGCCATTGCATCTTTACGAAGGTCTAGTCCGTCACCTTCATTTGCAGCAAATTCATCTGCTAACCAATCTATAATTTTCTGGTCAAAGTCGTCACCACCTAAGTGAGTATCACCATCGGTAGATTTTACTTCGAAAACTCCGTCACCTAATTCAAGTACTGAAACGTCATGAGTACCACCACCGCAGTCAAAAACTACGATTTTCATGTCTTCATGTTTCTTGTCAAGCCCGTATGCCAAAGCTGCAGCTGTAGGCTCATTGATGATTCTCATCACCTTTAAACCTGCAATTTCACCTGCTTCTTTTGTTGCCTGACGCTGCGCATCATTAAAATATGCCGGAACAGTAATAACTGCTTCTGTAATGTCTTGTCCAAGATAATCCTGAGCAGTTTGCTTCATTTTTTGAAGCACCATTGCGGAAATTTCCTGAGGAGTATAATTGCGATCATCAATCAGAACGCGTGGCGTGTTGTTATCGCCTTTAATAACTTTATAAGGTACTCTTGACACTTCGGTACTAACTTCAGAGAAGCTGTTACCCATAAATCTTTTAATCGAATATACAGTCCTGGTCGGGTTAGTGATTGCCTGACGCTTGGCTGGATCGCCTACTTTGCGTTCGCCATTGTCAAGAAAAGCAACAATCGACGGAGTAGTTCTTTTACCTTCACTGTTTGGTATTACTACTGGTTCGTTACCTTCCATAACTGCAACACAGCTGTTGGTCGTACCAAGGTCTATGCCTATAATTTTTCCCATTTTGATATTTTTAATCTTGTGTTTTTGATGCTCAACTCTTTTCAATGAACATGCCATCCAAGATTCACGTCATTTCTATGACGCAATTACAGAGCATTGAGAAAATGGGCTTTCGTTTGTCAGAATGATGTGACAAATAGTCAGAATTACCTTGATTGGAAATTCAAATTTTCGGTAACGAAGTTGTTTCTTAATGAATCGACTGTTGCGTCATTAAGATAGTATGCTCGAGTGAAGCTTGTTCTTGATGAGAAAAGTCCGATACCATTTTCAATGTTGCTAAAAACGGGTCTTTCCTGCGCAAGGGTGTTACTTGGTTGATTTACCGAAAGGTAAGTTTCAAGCGATTCACTACCTACATTCACGACAAACTTTAAGCTATCAGCCAAGCGCACAACAGGATTAGTTGCAGTGTAAGTGCTCATGTTATTCGCTAGGGTTTGATAAATTACTTGATTCACAACAGTATTAGTAAATTCTTCGC
Source organism: Bacteroidia bacterium (assembly GCA_040882555.1). Taxonomy (GTDB): domain Bacteria; phylum Bacteroidota; class Bacteroidia; order M30B66; family M30B66; genus M30B66. The sequence continues at coordinate 3,749 of JBBEBC010000013.1, read as the reverse complement.
CACTATTACCGTTTTCTCTTGAAATCCTACCAAGATTAATCTCTATCTGCTTCTCTACGACATCGCTTGGGTTGTTTTCGAAGTATTCTCTATACTTAAAGTAGATGAAGATTTCGTAAAGCTTTCCATTCAAAGCAGACTTGATTTTTACATTGGTTGTTGCCTGTGGAAACATTCCAATTTCGGTCAGAAAAGCTCCTGGCTGAGACAGAATAATAGAGCCCACCATGTTGGTTTCGCTGCTTACTTCATTGCCAGATTGATTATTTTTCACCCTTAATTTATACTCGCCAGCTGGGTTTAAGCCTTGTCCTTGAGGAGTTTGAAATTTATAAAGTACCTGAGAAGGATTTGAGAAAATACCGGGCTCTTTGGCTATTGTTGTATCAGCCTCAAGTGTAAAAGTACGTGTAATCTGACCGCCAAGAACTTCATCAATCGTAACGTCAAGCGCATTTGGTGACAGATAGAGCGAATCGTAAACCGTGGCAAACTGAAGAGCGTCTCCTTCGCCTAAATAAGCTTTGCTTATTCTTACATAATGAGTTGATTCATCTTTGTTAAGTAAACCAAAGACGACAAGAACTTCCTCCCAAGGAGCATTTATATCAACTTCATTGCTGCAAGATGATTGGAAAATCATCACAAAAGCAACCAAAATAATTAACAGATTACGCATGCTGCAAATGTAGAAATTTCATGCACTCTTTGTAAATGACTAATATTGCCTTTTATCGGAGTAAAAAATGTCAGTACAAAAAGAAATAAAGCGAGTTACCACCAAGACTCTGCTTGAGATGAAAAAGAGAAATGAGAAAATCTCTATGCTCACCGCCTATGATTTCTCAATGGCGAGAATGGTAGATGCAGGTGGAATAGATGTTATTCTCGTGGGTGATTCGGCGTCGAATGTGATGGCTGGGCATGAAACTACATTACCCATAACACTCGATCAGATGATTTATCATGCATCTTCAGTCATTAGAGGCACAAACCGCGCTTTGGTGGTTGTAGACCTGCCATTTGGCTCTTATCAAGGGAACTCTAAAGAGGCTTTAACTTCCGCTATTCGCGTGATGAAAGAAACTGGCGCACATGCCATAAAACTTGAGGGTGGCGAAGAGGTTGTTGAATCAGTTAAACGAATATTAAGCGCTGGTGTGCCTGTTATGGGTCACCTTGGATTAACTCCCCAATCGATTTATAAATTTGGGACTTATGTAGTGAGAGCTAAGGAAGAAGAGGAGGCAGCTAAACTCATTCATGATGCGCATCTTTTAGAAGAAGCGGGTTGTTTTGCCATTGTCCTTGAAAAAGTTCCTGCAAAACTTGCTAAGCAGATTGCTGCTGAAGTTTCAATTCCAATCATCGGGATAGGAGCGGGAGGAGATGTTGATGGCCAAGTATTAGTACTTCACGATATGTTGGGCTTAAACACTGAATTTAAACCTCGCTTTTTACGCAAATACCTAGACCTTCATGAGCAGATTGTTGAGGCTATTGGTAATTATGTAAAAGATGTGAAGTCGAACGACTTTCCTAACGAAAAAGAATCATATTAATTTTTTCCCTTCGGGAGGACATGGATGTTGCTTCAAGAGTACTTTATACTGATAATCATCTCATTGCAATAAATAAGCTTTCAGGTGAAATTGTGCAGGGAGATAAAACTGGAGATACTCCTTTGAGCGAATTGGTAGCCGAATATTTGAGTGTTTTGATGAACAAGCCGGGCAAGGCTTTCATAGGTGTTATTCATAGAATAGATAGGCCTGTGAGCGGATTAGTATTGCTCGCAAGGACGAGTAAAGGTCTTTCGCGACTTAATGAGCAGTTTAGAGACAGGAAGACAGAAAAGACCTATTATGCGCTTGTGGAAGGGCACCCTGACTCCAAAGAAGGGATATTGATTCATTATTTAATTAAGAATGAAGCCAAGAATACTTCTAAAGCTCATATAAATGAAGTTCCTAATTCGCTTCGCTCAGAATTGTTATTCAAAATTATTGAAGTTCTAGATCGATATACACTGTTGGAAATAAGGCCTATAACAGGCAGACATCATCAAATAAGAGCTCAGCTTTCAGCAAAGGGTTGGCCCATCAAGGGCGATGTAAAATATGGCGCAAGAAGGGGAAACGCAGACCGTTCTATTTGTCTTCACGCTCGAAGGTTATCTTTTTATCAGCCGGTTAGCGGCGAAAGAGTGACTATTGAAGCACCTCTTCCAGGCACGGAAGCATGGATAAAGTTGAGTCTTTAAAACGAAAGATTTACAACCAATGTGAGAAACTTTTTTCTCATTAATAGCTGAATAATTATTAAGCAACAATGAGTTTCTGTGGCACATTAAATTACATTTTGTATTTTACATTAACAATGTGAATAGATTTGAACTTGAAATATTTTGAATCCTATAACAACGTTTGAGTATTGAAAATCACCTCAATGATTAACTAAGGTTGAGTAATATTGCCAAATCCCGCGAAGCGATAAAATCCCCCTATGAAATCCATTAACCTAGTTAACCTAATTGTTCTATTCGTTATCCTGAATGCTAGCGATAGCATTGGTCAAACAATTTCACGGAACGGAATGGTTGTTTCGAGCAGTGAGATAGTGTCTGAATTTGGGATTGCGATTTTAAAATAGGGAGGAAATGCCATTGATGCCTTAGTAGCAACGGCATTTGCATTAGCAGTTACACATCCAAGTGCAGGAAATATTGGCGGAGGTGGCTTTCTCGTTTTTATGGATTCAGCAGGAACTGCAACGACTATCGATTTTCGAGAAAAAGCGCCAATAAATGCATCGCCCGATATGTTTCCGGATAAAAGCGGGAATCTTGTGAATGGAATAGACTTATATGAGCAAAAATCAACCATAAATCACATTGGTGCTAAGTCCATTGGCATGCCCGGAACCGTGGCTGGACTTTATCTGGCGTATCAAAAATATGGATATTTACCTAGGCATACTTGGTTCAACCTGCCATCAACATGGCGCAAAAGATTTCCCACTTACGTGGAGCCTGTAAAAAGATGCGAATTATTTTGATTCATGCTCTCCCATTCCTTTTCTAAGGGAATATTTTAAAAACGAGACTGGAGAGCTCAGCCAATTTGGGGAATTATGGAAACAAACTGAATTGGCAAATACCTTAAAAGAAATCAGCGTTCATGGCCAAGATGGTTTTTGCAAAGGAGCAGATGTCAAGGAAATTATCACCTTTATGAATGAAAATGGAGGCATTATCACTTTGGAAACCTTCAACGATAAACAGCCATAGAAAGGAAACCGATAAAAGGAACTTTCAAAGGGTATGATATTTATTCCAGGCCACCTCCAAGTTCAGGAGGTGTTGCACTTATTGAAATGATGAACCTCATGGAGTTGGTAAACCTAGATTCCATTGAATTAACTCTACAGCCTATGTTCATCTGGTTGCTGAAGTTATGCGAAGAGCCTTTGCTGATAGAGCAGAATATTTGGGGGATGAAGATTTCAATGTAGATATGCCTCTAGAAAAGCTCACTTCTAAATCGTTTGCTAAAAAGCGACTTGAACATATTGATATGACGAAAGCTTCTGTGAGCGACTCAACCAAATTTGGACAAATCTATGATGGTCAGAGCACTACGCATTTTTCGGTGGTCGATAAAAACGGAAATGCGGTTTCATTGATCTATACCTTAGAACATAGCTATGGATCTGGCTTGGGAACATCCAAGCTTGGTTTTATCTTTAAC
>JBBEBC010000012.1:0-8145 GCA_040882555.1 Bacteroidia bacterium | reverse complement strand
CATCGAATAACGCTCATCATTTACCTCGTCAATTTCATCTAAATGATAGAATTTGAAATTCAGCTTCTGAAGACTGTCCAATTGCTTATTATCGGCAAATTCGATGAGCGCAACATCAGCATTCTTTCCATTTTGAAAAACCTTTTCAGTGAATTGATTCATCCACCAGCCGCATAATAAAACCGACTTTTCATTCACTTTTAAATAAGAATCATATGCCTTGTCGATGTAATTCTGCCTATTGATTCTTCGAGTATTTTCAATTTGAAGGGGACCAGTAAGTGGATCAAAGAAAATATCTTGTCCAGCCAAGTTTGCATGCAAAGCAACCTTAGAAAAAGAAGCTCCTCTTTCAGGGTCACTAATATTAAGGCCGAACGTAATTGGAGAAATCAGAAATAATACTCCAACTAAAATCAATTCCCCCCTACTTAAGTTTAAAGCCGAAAAATAAAGCAATACAAAAGGCACTGCCGGTAATAAAAAGGCCGATTTCTGAGGAAGAACTATAAATGCCAAGGAATAAAGTCCAATGATGATTAAGCTTCCTTGTCTAATATTTAAGGATATTAAATTTTCTGAAGTACTCTTCTTTCGAAGGATTAACCAAATAAGAGCTAGACATCCAGTAAATCCCCAAACGCCAAGTGTGCCTTTTACAATAACTTTTGGCAAGGAAGGATATGGCAACCTGTAGGTATCAAAAAAACTTATTCCATACTGCATAAATGCAGGGATATAACAAATTATTCCTGTGATTAAAGTTGCCAATGAAAGGGAGATTAGTTCCTTCCATGGACGGTCATTTTTAGATTGAAATAACATCCACAAAAAGCCGACGATTACGGCTCCCGAAGTAATGCGACATCCGATGGCGAAGCCAAGAAAAATACCGCATAAAACCCATTGGGATCTAAGTAATAAATTCCAAGCTATCAGTATAAAAGCCATGGCCCAGGCATAATCAATAGCATAAGTTCCACTAATAAAAAATATAGGAATTAATGAAAATATGATTGCCCAAGGCATCCAATAGGGAATTCTTAATCTATTTAAAGAATCGGCAAAGGCTACCACAGCTATTGCTGAAAAAATGGCACTGAATAAATTGAATGTGAAGGCTCCAGCCTCAGGCATCAAAGCAAAAATAAATTCCTGAACAGGGTGCCCGGGAAGGCGAGAAAAAGAATATTGCCCGGTTTCTGCCATGAGCCTTGCATTTAATACGAGTCCCCAACTATCATCTTCACTGCCATATCCGTATTTCAGAAAGGGCATTCTAAGAAAAATTGTCGAAACGAACAGTATGAAATACTTTACACTGACTTTACTCATGTTTCAAAGAAAAGAAAAAGTACTGTTTATTTATTCATAAATTCATAGTAAGCTTCAATGGCTCAATTAATCGAGAATAGTTAGATTTACTAAATGAAAACCGTTCTCCATTTCTTTCTCTTTCTTCTATTAAGCAATACATTGATGGCTCAAGGCCTTGATTTAGAATGGGTTAAAGCCTTTAATAACACAGCTTCGCTTTCTGAAGGTCACAACATTGTCTGTGATGCTCAGGGTAATGTGTACACGCTGGCCAATGCGCCAACCTCAGGAATATTGTTTGATGCTGACCCTGATATAGAGAACGAAGCAATCGTAGATTACCATGGAACAGTCATAGCGAAATACTCTGAGAGTGGAGATTACTTATGGTCTGTTTCATTAGGGCCGGCTCAAGAATCAAGCTTTAATATTCACGGTGATATTTGTTTGGATAATTCTGGTGATTTGGTTATTGCAGGAAGTTTTATTGGCGATGTCGATTTTGATCCAAGTTCGAATACTGAATCAGCTAATTCTGAATTCGGGACCTTTTTCGTTGCGAAATACAGTCCGCAAGGGGCTTTACTCATGGTAAAAACAATGCCTTTATCTGCACAGGCCTTTTTTGCAATAAAAGGTGTTGATACTGATTCTGACGGAAACATTTTTGTAGGTGGAAGTATCCTAAATAATGGGATTTTATTCGAGTTGGATTTTGATCCCGGCCCCGGACAAACAGCCATTACAAGCGATGAGTTTGGTGCTTCATTTATAGCGAAATACTCTTCAAGTGGCGATTTTCTGTTTGTCAAATCAATCCCATTTAGTAGTGGAGGAAATCAAAATCGTTTAATTGACTTAAAGCTCGATTCGCAAGATAATATATGGATTACAGGAGAAATGAATGGAGTAACCGACTTTGATGCTGATGAAGGGGAGTTTATTGTGGATGAAAATGGGAAATTTATTTTCTTGAGTAAATATGACGCCGACGGCAATTTTGCTTTGGTTAAAACAATAACAGGCCCAGGAATAAAATTTTGTCGAGAAATAGCTATTGATGCATTTGACAATGTTTACATAACAGGAGAATTCAGAGACTCTTTATTTTTAGAAACAAACCCTGAAGCATACGTGTTATTTTCGGAAACTAATTCAGAACCTTTTTTAGCCAAATATTCCAATGAAGGAGAATTAATTTTCGCTTTTGATCTTGACTCAGATCCTACTGCTAATGAAGCCAATTCACCCCGTACTATTGCTACAGACAAGTTAGGTTATGTTTACATAGCTGGCTTCATCAGAAGATCGTGCGACTTTGACCCTTCTGAAAGCGAATTTATCCTAACTCCTCAAGGTGATTATGATGTGTTTATTGCAAAATATGATGAACAGGGTAATTTCATTCATGCTTTTAATACATCAAGCAGCTCTTTTTCATACATTTTAGATTTAGACGTGAATAATCTGGGAGTTGCTTCAGCAGTTGGGTTATTTAGAGAAAGTGCAGATTTCAATCCAGGAATAGAGAATACTCAAACAGAAGGCTTGTCGGGAAACACCATGTTTATTGCACGATATTTACCATGCTTTTATTCGGATGATGTTGTTACAATTTGCCAAGGCGATATCTATCAAGCTAATACTAGAAGTTTATCCGAGCCTGGAAGCTATCAAGTATCCTATTTATCAAATACAGGTTGTGATAGTATTGTCTCTTTAGATTTAACTGTTAATGAAATACCTAATAATGCCGTATTCTTGAATGGAGATTTTGCATTTGAATGCGAACAATCTGGAGCGGAATATCAATGGTTTGATTGCGAAAATAATGATGCAATTGCGGGTGCTACAAATCAATCATTTTTGCCATCGGGAGCCGGAATCTACTCGGTAGAAATAACTCTTAACGGTTGCTCAGTTAATTCAGATTGTGTAAGCACAGATGTCTTATCGATGAATAGAATTTCTGATTTAGATATTAAGATTTATCCTAACCCTGCTAGTTCAAACGTTTTTGTTCAATGTAATGCAGGAAATAAAATTGAATTACTGACTATTCAAGGTAAATTAATTAATTATCAGATTTCAACGTCAGACATTACCGAATTAACAAATCTGCCGAAACCTGGTATTTATTTAATTCGAATTACTGATGAAAAATCAAGTTCTATAACGCAAAAATTAATACTTCAATAAATCAGTAAGATTTAACAAAATCGATCACTGGGTTCACGCTATCATTATATCGATAAACACCTAATTGTGAAGGAAAATATCCATATCCTGCGCCAACATAATCTTCCTTATCCAATTTATTAATTTCAGAAAAATCAAGCATATTTTTATCATTACTTTTAAAGCTAGCCGACATAGGACCAGCATCAGATATGGCAAGAGTAATTTCTGAACCTGAAATTTCCTTCAATCTCAAAGCTTGATTTATTATCTGGCTCAAACTGCCATGCATTTCCTGAAACCAAATTCTGTTGTGGTATTCCCAAATTAGGACAACATTTCCTCCGTCAAATTTCCCCAAAACATTTAAATCGTCCAATTTCATCCAACCGGGTGCAGCATTGCTATGCCAAAGCGGTAATTCTTCTGTAAAAGCATGAGAATCAATTTCAGGTTTTAAGGCCGCGCAGAAGAATAAAGGAGAAAAACTACAGGATTTCATCCGAATCATCCATGCATCATTTTCCTGTTTCAAGTCTAATTCTGAAAGTTTCCACTGCCTAAAAAATGCTAATTCATAACCAAGACGTTCCAAAGGCCGAACATCCTTTTTCCGAATGAATTCCATGTTTCCTAATGTTGAATCGCTATCAGATTCTGTAAAACGCATTACAAAATCATCCGCCGTTAGGCGATTATAAAAATTAACGGTAAAGGGATGCACGTAGTGACTCACTAAATCCATATCGAGCAAAAAATGATTCACTCCAGTAATTCTGGAAATTGTGTTCATGCCCAATTGCTTTCTGTAACCCTTATTGGGGAATAAATGAATAAGCTGACGCGTAGCACAAACACTTATCCAAGAGCGGGTTTCATCAGAAATTGTTTCATTATATAAGATAGGAGAAGGTTCCCACCTTAAAAACTCTATTTGGTCTTTATTCTCTGATAAACTATCAGGCAAACCTGGAAAACTCATGTCAATGTATGACTCCTGAACTTTTCCTTTACAAGAATTAAATAGCAGAAATAAAATAAAATAAGAGAGTATTTTTAAATAATTAAAATAAACTTTCATCGTATCAAATAACGCAGGAATAAGTTAAATCGATAAGTCCGAAAAAGGAATAATTCACAAATTACCAACAATTACCTGATAAAGGAATTCAATGTCCTACTTTTGGTCCCCGGTTAACCCGGAAAGACATGCCAAAAAATCCAGCAATCCGCTCAGTTTTAATTATAGGCAGCGGACCTATTATTATCGGTCAGGCTTGTGAATTTGATTATTCAGGTTCTCAGGCGGCTCGCTCTCTTCGTGAGGAAGGAATTGAAGTTTCCTTGATAAACAGTAATCCTGCAACCATCATGACCGACAAAGTTTCTGCCGATCATGTGTATTTACTGCCATTAACAGTTCAATCTCTTGAGAAAATTCTCAAAGAGAGAAAAATTGATGCTGTGCTCCCAACAATGGGTGGTCAAACAGCTTTGAATCTCGCCAAAAAGGCGGATGAAATGGGCATCTGGAAAAAATATAATGTTGAGATAATAGGTGTTCAAATTGATGCTATTGAAACAACTGAAAATCGTGAAGCTTTTAGGCAACTTTGTGTTGATTTAGGGGTTGGAGTACCTCCTTCTCAAATTGCCAACTCCTTTCTTGAAGGGAAAGAAATTGCTCAAAGAATAGGCTTTCCCTTGGTGATTCGCCCTTCATACACTTTAGGCGGAACCGGTGGTGCTTTTGTCCACAGAAAAGAAGATTTTGACGAACTCTTGAACCGTGGTTTACATGCCTCTCCAACTCACGAAGTTCTCGTTGAAAAAGCATTGTTTGGCTGGAAAGAATTTGAGCTTGAACTGCTTAGAGATGGTAACCAGAACATTATCATTATCTGTTCTATTGAGAATTTCGATCCGATGGGAGTTCATACTGGTGATTCAATAACAGTTGCACCGGCTATGACATTGAGTGATACCGTTTATCAACGGATGCGTGACATGGCCATTAAACTAATGCGCTCTATTGGCACCTTTGCAGGTGGATGTAATGTTCAGTTTGCAACAGATCCCGAAACAGAAGATATCATTGCCATTGAAATTAATCCTCGTGTTAGTCGCTCTTCTGCATTAGCCTCCAAAGCGACAGGTTATCCAATTGCTAAAATTGCTGCTAAACTTGCCATTGGATACAATTTGGATGAATTGCCAAATCAAATTACAGGTAATACATCAGCCTTTTTCGAGCCTACGCTCGATTATGTGATTGTAAAAATACCTAGATGGAATTTCAATAAATTCAAAAATGCTGACGCTCACCTTGGCCTTCAGATGAAATCTGTGGGAGAAGTAATGGGCATTGGTCGAAGCTTTCAGGAAGCATTGCAGAAAGCGTGTCAAAGTCTTGAAATAAGCAGAAACGGACTAGGCGCTGATGGAAAAGACTTAAGGAACCCGGATGCTGTTATTGAAAGCTTGAAAAATCCGAGTTGGAACAGGCTTTTTCATATTAAAGATGCCTTAACATTAGGGATTCCATTTAAGACGGTTCAAAAGCTCACCAAGATTGACCCTTGGTTTCTTCATCAAATTGAAGAGCTTTTGGAAGTTGATAGAGAAATTGAACGTTATACCATTGATACTCTTCCAAAGGAACTCCTCGTTAAGGCCAAACAAAAAGGCTATGCAGATAGGCAAGTTGCTCATTTATTAAGATGCCTAGAAAGTCAGGTATTTAATAAGCGTCACGACCTTGGAATAAAGAGAGTGTATAAAATGGTTGACACGTGTGCGGCAGAGTTTGAAGCACAAACACCTTACTACTACTCTACTTTCGATGGTGAAAACGAAAGTGTGGTATCAGACAAAAAGAAAATAATTGTCCTAGGTTCTGGACCTAATCGAATTGGACAAGGAATTGAGTTTGATTATAGTTGCGTGCATGGAGTTTTGGCAGCAAAAGAGTGCGGTTATGAAACAATCATGATTAACTGCAATCCTGAAACGGTTTCAACCGATTTTGATATAGCAGATAAACTCTATTTTGAACCAGTTTTTTGGGAACATATTTACGACATCATTCTGCATGAAAAGCCAGAAGGTGTGATCGTGCAATTGGGTGGTCAAACGGCATTGAAGTTGGCTGAAAAACTTGATCGTTATGGAATAAAAATTATTGGCACTTCTTACAAGAGCCTCGATTTAGCTGAAGATAGAGGAAGCTTCTCTACTCTTTTAAAAGATCACGGAATACCTTATCCAGAATTTGGAGTAATTGAACATGCAGATCAGGCTGCTGATTTAGCGCGTAAATTAGGTTTCCCATTACTAGTGCGACCAAGCTATGTTCTAGGTGGTCATAACATGAAAATTGTGATTAATGAGGAAGAACTTGAAACCCATGTCGTAGACCTTCTTAAAGATATTCCTGGGAATAAAGTTCTTTTAGATCATTTCTTGGATGCAGCCGTTGAAGCGGAGTCTGATTCTATCTGTGACGGAGAAAATGTCTACATTATTGGTATAATGGAACATATTGAACCTGCTGGAATTCATAGCGGAGATTCAAATGCAGTTCTTCCTCCATTCAGTTTAAGTGAAAATGTGATAAAGCAAATTGAAGAGCATACCAAGACTATTGCACTTGCTATGGATACAATTGGGTTATTAAATATTCAGTTTGCCATTAAAAATGAAGTGGTTTATGTTATTGAAGCTAATCCTAGAGCATCTAGAACAGTTCCCTTTATTTGTAAAGCATATGATGAGCCCTATGTGAATTATGCGACTAAAGTTATGTTACGACATAATAAAGTGACTGACTTTAAATTCAATCCTAGAATGAAAGGATATGCGATTAAAATTCCGGTTTTTTCATTTGATAAATTCCCAGGGGTAAATAAAGAATTAGGTCCAGAGATGAAATCTACTGGAGAAGCGATTCACTTTATTGAAGATTTAACTGATGAAACCTTTATAAACCTTTACAGTGAGAGGAATCTTTATTTGAGTAGATAAATAATTACGAAAAGCCTAAAATTTGAGTTCCCTTAAGTGAAACTAAGACTTTGAAAAACGATTAACTTATTTAATCTACATTGAGAACTTACAAGATGATTTCTTTAAGTGTAAGTATAGCTTAAAGATGAATTATAAGCTAAAGGAGCAAACACGCTAGTGAGTAGATTAATCAATAGAAATTATTCCACAAACCTAAAATAACTGCCTGCATTTAAACTAAGTCTAAAACCAAGACTAATAAAATAAGTTCCTTTAAGGGGATGATTTTTTGTGGTTGGAAAGATCTTTGCAAAATCTAAACGCATTCCCAACACTCCCAATCCGGCGCCAGCTGAAACAAATTTTCTTGCTCCTTTTGTGTTATGTTCGTTAAAATATCCTGCTCTTAAAGCAGTAAGAATCTTATTATTTGCAAAACTTAATCTGGCTTCAGTGCCAAATTGATGAATTATTTCTCTTAGTTCCTCATTGAAACCTTCAGGCGCATCATAAAAACTTTGAACTATACCACGAAAAGGACTCACATTCGGATCTAATCCTTCCTCTATTACAAATCCTCCAGTGGGACTAAATGTAGTACTCCCCGAAATTCCGACCAGTGGTTAAGTTGAGAGAATTTAATAA
>JBBEBC010000011.1:0-8163 GCA_040882555.1 Bacteroidia bacterium | reverse complement strand
AGGGACAAGCCCAATTGCCCCTGCCCAGGAACAATCTAAGAGTTTGGATCGACATCAGCCGTTTTTAAACATGTATAGTCGTTTAAAACAGCAATAATTTGCCCGGTTCTGGTTATGAACAAGCTTGTGTAAAAATAAGAAGTGGATTTGGAAAAATTAACTTGACAAAAAATTCAAAATTGTCGAGGGACAAGCCCAATTGCCCCTGCCCGGGAACAATTTAATAGTTTGGATCGACATAAGCCGTTATTAAACATGTATAGTCGTTTAAAACAGCTATAATTTGCCCGGTTCAGGTTATGAACAAGCTTGTGTAAAAATAAGAAGTGGTTTTGGGAAAATTAACTTGACAAAAAATTTAAAATTGTCAAGGGACAAGCCCAATTGCCCCTGCCCGGAAACAACTTATTGGTTTGCTTTGAAATAAACCGTTTCTAAACACTTACAAATGTTGTAAATGGATAAGAAAAATTCATGCTGCCTCCCACAAGACTTACCTGGCTACTTTTAGTTAGCCATAGGGTGTCTTGTAGGAATAAGTAATTGAAGTCTTTTCAGACTTCAATCTAGGGATACTTTTCAAGAAATGCTTTGGCTTTCTTTTAATCTGTAGCAAACAGCGAGAGCTGCCCTGTGGGACTATATAATTGAAGTCTGTTAAAATTTAATCTACCATTCAACCAAGCAAAAGCTTTAAGATACTATCGTGACTGTGAAAATTCAGGAAAAGAGTTAGCATCTAGCAGACACAAGAAAAGCAGAGCCATGTTATCGCCAATTATTCATTTACCATAAGAATCCCCTGAAACAGTATAGAAAAACGATTTTACCAGGTTTTCTTCTTGTAAGCAGGTCTGTCTCCGCCTCCAGATTTTCCACGGTAGCCACCGCCGCCACCGCTTCGTTCTTTGTCGCGACTTCTGAATGGCTTTCTTTCGCCTGAATCATTTGAGCCTCTGTAACCGCTTTTAGATCTTGGACGGTCTGAGCCACCATGAGATCCTTCAGTCGTTTTTTCAAGGCGAACTGGACGTTCATTAACCAAAACTTCTTCAAAACGAGTTTCTACAATATTCTCAAACTGAACTGGTACTTCAAAAAATGAGAAACTTCTTCTCAATTCAATTTTACCAATTTTAGCATTTGGTATTCCTGTAGAATCGCAAATTAGACGAACCATTCCTGATTTATCAACCCCATCTAATTCACCAACACTCACAAAATAACGAGTCATAGGAACTCCATCAGGTCTTCCTCGCTCACGGCTCGCACCCTTATTTTCGTTAAGGTCCTGAGCATTTTTATAATAGTCTAAGAATCTATTAAACTCAAGACTTAAGAAACTTTTAATAACTTCATCCTTACTCTTATCTGCAAAACTTTCAATAATTGCTGGGAGGTATTGCTCAATATCTGGGTTTACAGCCACATCATGAGTCTTTTGAGCTAAATGAAGTAACTGTTGTTCACACACTTCAATACCAGTCGGTACAGGCTTATGGGCGAAAGTAGTTCCTATTTTATGCTCCACTTGTCTGATTTTATTCAAATCGCGCGGAGTAATAATTGCCAGTGAAATACCTGACTTTCCTGCTCTTGCTGTACGACCACTTCTGTGTGTGTAGCTTTCTGTATCATCAGGAATATTATAATGTATTACGTGAGTAATATCATCCACATCAATTCCTCTGGCAGCAACATCAGTAGCAACAAGCATTTGAAGCGACTTGTTTCTGAATTTACGCATTACTGCGTCACGCTGCGCTTGACTTAGATCGCCATGCAAAGAGTCGGCGCTATAGCCATCTTTGATTAATTTTTCTGCAATATCCTGAGTTTCAACTTTGGTTCTGCAAAAGATGATACCATAAATATCAGGATGGTAATCGGCAATTCTTTTTAATGCATTGTATCTATTTCCGGCGTTAACCATGTAGTACATATGGCTAATATTAGTTGCCCCTGAATTCTTCTTTCCAACGGCAATCTCAACAGGAGACACCATGTAGTTTTTAGAAATAGATGCAACTTCAGGAGGCATGGTGGCTGAAAACAACCAAGTTTGTTTCTCTTCTGGAGTAGTTGAAAGTATGAAATCAATGTCCTCACGGAAGCCCATGTTTAACATTTCATCAGCTTCATCGAGAATAACAGTCTCCACTTCATCAAGACGAACTGCCTTTCTTTCTATAAGATCTTTAAGTCGGCCAGGAGTTGCTACTACAATCTGAACACCTCTTTTGATGGCCATGATTTGAGCAGAAATTGCAGCTCCACCGTAAACGGCAACCAGCTTTACTTTTGGTAAGTTAACGGCATACGACTCTAAATCTTTGCTTATTTGCATGCAAAGTTCTCGCGTAGGACAAAGAATCAAGGCTTGTGGCGTTTTTCTTTCTTCGTCAAGTATGTTTAATAAGGGTAGACCAAACGCAGCGGTTTTACCCGTTCCTGTTTGAGCTAATGCTACCAGGTCAGTGATATTTTCGGTGAGTAGTGGTATTGTTTGCTCCTGGATTGGAGTAGGAGAAGTAAAGCCAAGCTTGTTGACTGCTTCAAGAAGCTCCGGACGAAGCCCCAATTCTGAAAAAGTTGTCATTTTGTAATTTGAGGTGCAAAGGTATTGAATATTAGCACAAGTCCAACCAAAGTGCTGATGCGATGCAAGTCAATGAAATAGGCAAATTTGCCCTTTCTAAATTTTTAATGCCTTGCTTTTGTCTAGAAAACCTGCTTAAATTTCTAGAATAAATAAAAAAAACAGTCCTATAAGCCGGGTTCTGTATCCGCCAAAGACGGACCCTCATCATTTATCTGGACCTGAAGTTACCCGCAGGTTCTAGCGACCTACCCGCTAAGTCAATCCGAAGATCAGGAACGAGTAGCTCCAAACTTAGCCTATTTGGTCTTTCAACCCCTGAGGTTTGCCATCACAACCGTCGCCGGCTGCGTCGTGGGCTCTTACCCCGCGTTTTCACCCTTTCCCCAATAAATTGAGGTGGTTTATTTTCTGTGGCACTTTCTGTCAGTAATCGGTTACCCTTTTACCGCCTTCCCGTTAGGAAGCAAGGTACTCTGTGTTGCCCGGACTTTCCTCGCTGCACTTGCGTACATCGCGATAAGGCGGACTGTTTTTTTGCAAATATAGATGTATGTTTCAACAAATTGCTGAAGCTAGATCCCTAAATGAAAAAGTGATATGATTAACATATCAAACGTTGTTTGCAAATACCCTTTTTATATTAAGGATAGTTTCTCATTCTCCTTTCTTAGCATAAAAACCAAGGCTCCAAAAACTACCACATGCATTACATTTAATGAAATAGCATAAGCAGTAGTCACTCCTGGAATACCCATAAATGGGTTTGCAAATGATAATAGCAGCAGAATAACACTCAGAATCATAAAATTCCTCATTCCTTTTGCTGAATATTTATCAAAAAGAAAATATATCAAACTACCAATGAGCGTGGGTAAAATGCTGGAAATGAGTATAGGAACCATGGTCATACTTTGACCTGGCTGAATTTCTATATCATCAGTAATCACTCCCATTGAATGTAGTATCAAGAAAAGAATCACATTTATTGCCGAAGCTATAATTCCTGCATATAACCCTGCTTTTAAAGCATTGGAAATAGTAATTTTTGAAGCCATAAGATTGAATTTAAGTTTTAATGAAAAGAAAATATTTAATGCAAATTTATGTACAATAATTGTATGTACAATTAAATAATTCAAATCACTTGCTCTCTCATCTCATCTAGCCATTCATTCATGATCTTGGCTTTTGCTTGGTCAATTATGTTGAACATGTTGGTCGTTGATTCTAGATCAGATTCAACTTTATCCAAAAACGTCAACCCTTTTTTGCTTATCTCAATTCGAACAGATCGTCTGTCAGAATCACCTGTGCTTCGGTTCACTAATCCTTTTAATACCAACTTGTCTACTATTCTAGTTACGTTCGACGATTTGTCAATCATGCGCTGAGTGATCTCAAGATTAGAGTATGTTCCAGGGAAATGTCCTTTTAATATCTTTAAAACGTTGTATTGTTGCGGGCTAATTTTGAAGGCCTTTAGCTTGTTAACCAAGAGAGCGTTTAACCAAGAACTTGTAAAATTAATGTTTAGAATCAATTTCTGTATCTCATTCTTGAATGGCTTTGTTTGTTTTATTTCGTCTTCTAGCTTCATATTACATGCGCAAAACTATTGTATATACAATCAATAATTAGCTTTATCTAATAATAATCTCAGTGGCTCCGTAACCATATTTTGAAAGTGGCGCGTCGTAATGCTCAATGTCCTCAGCAGATAAAACTTTTCTAATCTCATCTCTCAGCCTGCCTTTTCCAACTCCATGAATAGCAACAAACCTCTTAACTGGTCTTTTTCTTGCTTCATCAAGACACTTGTCAAAATACCTCAATTGAAACCTAATAATTTCTGCATTATCCATTCCTGCAGTATTATCTAAGAGTTCTTCAATATGTAAATCAACTTCAAAACGACCATCCCTACCTTCTTTCAACAACCATTCCTGCGAAGCTTTAAGCATTTTTCCTGCATTTTCGCTTTCCTTGTTTCGTGCTACTTGAATGTTATTACCCTTATCTGGGTATACTTGTATCAACATAGCTCTAGTAGAAAGCTCATCAATCATAGGCCATCCCGAAGGCTCAATAACTTGTTGAGTCTGATGTTTAATAAATCCACTCCAAGAAATTGTAGGCACGTCGGGTTGATTACTAAAGGGCTGCAGCTGAATGAAAAATCGATCTTTTGAGAGTAATTCGGGTAATACTATTTTGATTATGCTTTTCGATTGGCCACCTAAAATTTCTCCTCGTTCTTCTAAATGAAAAATCTTCTCCGATTCGCTGTATAAAACAAATTGAACAGCCTCTTTCCTTCTGTTTACTAGCTGAACATCAATCAATGGGTAATCTTTTACTATGCCATTCAATGCAAACGCCATGTATACAGCATCCTGCATTGTAGATTTCCCAATAAGCGGAGATGCTACATTTGAACTTGATAAAGAGGTACTTGTACTTTCGCTTGCTCCGGTTGAAATCGACACCAGTTCCTTTTCAAAATACGGAATCTCAAAACCATCACTCATTAATACCAGAACTCGTTTGTCTGAAGTATATCCAGTCACAATTCCTTCTCCTACTTGATCGAGTAATTTAACTTTACTACCTATCGTAATCTTTCCCATATACTATGTGATGGTTTATTTCTTAATGAATTTGCTAAAGCTGATTTTACCCTTCGGGTGATGTGTCCGCAACCAGTAAACGCCTTGGGGAAGGTCTAACAAATTGAGCATAATCTCATACTTCTTTTCCCCTTCGCCAGATTTTAAGTCTTTGTGCTGAACATCAAGAATAGACCACTTGATAATCTGCTCTTTCGATTTAACAACTAAGGCAGCTTCCACAGGATTTGGATAAACTTGAGTTGTATAATCCTGATCATTAATTGAAGCTGGACTTGAAAATGTCATCATCCAAACCATATCACTAAGCACTGGCCCATCAAGCATACCTCCAGCAATAATCCAGGTAGAATCTGTCATCCGGGCGATAGCCCTAATATCCATTGGTAAATCAGAAAGCTCCGTTTCAATGAACTCCTCATCAATCCAGCTTAAAATATTCCCAACCGGTGTAACTGCTCCGCTTCCGTTATAGGCAATCCCATCATAATTATATGACACAGAACTTCCTCCAACCCAAGTTGGAGAATTACCTGCAACAATGCATGATGCTCTATATCTCCTCAATGCAGGGTCGGGAATGGATGAAAACCAGTCAATCTCTAAAGGGTTATCTGGATGAATATAGCCTTTGCACAATCTATTAGATGCCGGGAAATTTATTCCCGAACTCGAAGCTCCTCCAAAATAGTAAATGGTATCTCCAATAATACATCCTGAAGCTCCAAAAGCTCTATATCCTCCAACAACTGGGACTTCAGTTGCCTCGCTCCACTCGTTAAGTTCGGGGTCATACACCTGAATATCTCCAACATTGCCCGTATTGCTCCAACCTGTTACTACATATATAATGCTGTCTTTGTAAACACACTGAACTTGATCGTCAATGGCAACAGGTATTTTAGCCGCATCCTGAAGAAATTGATTTTCTGGTATTGAAAATCGGTGGACTTTATCAGAGGATACTTCGTTGCCATTTGGCAAAACATGATATCCCCCAACGATGTATATAATATCTCCAATTCTGCTAGCCGACAAGGCAACCTTTCCAGTGGTATCGGGTAAATTAGGAAGGGCTGTCCAAGTATTCTCGTTTATATTTAAACGATAGCCTCGTTGATGAATTCCGGCTGAATTTCTAGTGGAATCGAGCGAACCCCAGATATAAACAAACCCATCATCACCTATTTTCCCAAATTCAATGGCTCCGTTGGTCATTTTTTCGGGCAAAGGACTAAGTTCTGTCAAGCTATATTGGCCATATAAATTAGTCACAAGCAGTGCCAGTGAAAAAGAAATCGCACAGTATGATTTTACTGATTTAGACATTTCGTTTTACTTGATTTTCAACGAATTTCATCAGCTTTTCAGCATCTTTTGGAGGTAATTGTCGCCCGAACATATATAATTTCCCGGCAACAAAGAACCCGACACTTTCGCCGCCTACTACCCAAAAAGAATCGAAGTAATTTTTAATAAATAAACCTTTCTTCGATTCGGTCAAATGAAAATCTCGTATTGCTGCGGTTTCAAATTCAAAGTTCTTCTTTCCTACTGCCGCCTCAATTTGAAATCGAGCTTTGCCCTTTTCTATCGTAATAAGCTCTCTGCCTTTTCGCCTCCACATCCAGGCAACGCCAATCTTTATTTCAAAATAAAACCAGAAAGCAAGCCACGCAATCATGAAGTTTTTCACTTCTTGAGGATATTCCCCAAACACTTCAGTGATGATGTAGATGCCAGAAACTGTCCATGCCACTAGCCAGACGCTCAAAACAGTGAACTGATTGCTAGGGATTTCTCCGCTAATACTTATTTCAGTTTCCGTTTCACTTTGTTGTATCTGGATTCTCTGAGATTCGAACAGTGGTTGATTCTTCATAACGAGCACAATTTTACGCCAAATACAAGATATACCATCAGGATTTGAGTTTATTCAATCATCAAATGATTTAATCATACGATTTGTTCACCTTGTTTAGCTGCTATACCGCGACTTAAAAATTCTTCATTTTAATCTTTCAGCTTTTCCGGATGATTTGAGCAAGAAAAATACCTTTCAGCAAAGCTCTATGAATAAGTTAGATAAGGGAATTTATGAATGATTTATATACTCATAATTCATACAAAAGAATAGATGTCGTGATTGTTAAAATTTTAAGCTAATTGCCGACAGTGTAAGTATTTAAAAATTTATAATGCTGATAATTTGGTGTTGCTATTTATAATTTATCGAAATATATTTCCGCAAAAAAACTATGAAGAAAATTATCCCGTGTGTATTGGCTGTTTTGTATTTTGTTAACACAATCGGTGCGCAAAGTCCGGTATTTACGATAGGAGAAGGTAACGCCACTACTGATTTTATTCCGCAGGATTTAGTGGGCGAAACTGATTCAGAATATTTAGTCCTTTCGTGGGTTTTTGGACTCACACTTTCTTCAGCCTTATCCAACTCCGTTTCATCCATAAAGGATTTGAAAATGGCATACATGGATAAAACCACGTTGAATAAGACAAAATTGCTCAGGTTTCCAGAATTTCAAGGTGAATCAATTACTAAAACTGGTAAAGTTATACTTGAAGCTATTGAAATGAAAGGTGATACATTAAATATGTTTACCTCCGCTTGGGACAAAGAATTAAAAGATTATGCAGTTCATGTTTGGCCTTTAAATGCAAATACTCTTGAACCATTAATACCGAAAGCCAAACTTCTAGCAAGAATTGAGGATAATGGGCGAGATGACATGAAACGAGTTGAGATTGAATATTTAGATTTTATAGACCAGTTCGCAATTATCTACTCTGAGTATTCTAAGAAAACAAAAGAAACTAAGATTCATGTGCTAAGGTTAGACGCTAAGTTAAAGCCAATTAGCAATGAAGTAATGGCTATGCAAGGAACTAAGCATGGTGTAGGAATTAAAGATA
>JBBEBC010000010.1:0-8230 GCA_040882555.1 Bacteroidia bacterium | reverse complement strand
GAGGTTTCAGGTATTACTGTGAAATGATCAATAGAAGAAATATTTTGAGTGTTGAGTACAACCTCAGTTTCTTTGATCAAATGGTGAAATATTTAGGTAACGAACTTTTTGATGATGTACCTGCCATAAGAATTTACAGGCTGATTCACATCGCTCTTACAGAGCCGGATAATCTTATTAATTATCAAGAGTTGCTCAATGAGCTCGATGTTTCAGGTAGCTTATTCAGCGCTACAGAGCAAAGAGGAATGTACGTGTTTGCACAAAACTTTTGCATCAGAAGAATTAATCGAGGAGAAGAAGGAGCCCTTAAGGAGATTTTCCAATTATATAAAACTATGGTAGAGCGAGATTTGCTCTATGAAGGCACCTATGTGTCTCAGCCCGACTTCAAAAATATCGTTACAACAGGCTTAAGACTCGAGGAAGTGGACTGGGTTAGTAATTTCATCGAAGAGTATAAAGGAAAGTTAAATCCAGAGTTTAGTGAGAATGCTTATACATATAGTATGGCATGGGTGCATTTCACAAAAAGAGAATACGATAAAGCCCTGCGCATGCTCCTTCGGGTTGAATTTAATGATGTGTATTACCATCTTGATTCAAAGTCTCTTTTAATGAAGGTGTATTATGAAATGGATGAATATGATCCCTTTTTCTCTTTAGTGGATGCTTTCAAAATATACCTAAGACGGAATAAGTTTATTTCTGATTTCCAGAGAGAAACCTACCATAATTTCATTTTATTAGTGAATAAATTAATGAAAGTTAAGCTAGGTAAAAATCTAATGAATGCGAATCTGCATAAAGATATTATCGCAACTAAACCTGCTGCTGACCTCTCCTGGTTGAAACAAAAGTCTAAGGAATTGCTAGTTAAAAATAAAATAGAACTAGAGAACCCAAGTTCTTAATAGCCCCTTTCAAAACTTTATCTTTAGGGAGGTGTTTATACCATTCAAAAAAACAAAGAAATGAAAACCAAAGTATTTATTATTAGCTGTATATCAGCTTTCTTGTTTGCTCTAAATGTTAATGCTCAGAAATCCTGTTGCGTTCTCAATCCGAATTCAATGGAAGCATTGGCCTCAAACGAATCTTTTAAAGCCGATCACTTGTCTCCTATACCATTTGAGTTAAAAGATCAAGCAGGTAAAATGATTACTTTCAAAGCTGCCGATGGCACTCCTGCGAATGCTTATTATATTCCTGCAAAGACTCAATCCCAAAGGACGCTTTTGGTATTTCATGAATGGTGGGGTTTAAACGACTACATAAAGCAGGAAGCCCAGAAATGGCAAACTGAATTGGGTGATGTGAATGTTTTTGCTGTCGATCTTTATGATGGTCAAGTTGCTACAACGCCTGAAGAGGCGGGAGCTCTAATGGGTAAACTTGATGGAGATCACGCCCGTGCAATTATTTCAGGACTCTTAGCTTATGCTGGTAAAGATCAACAAATAGTAACATTAGGATGGTGTATGGGTGGCACCTGGTCATTTGAAGCAGCTCTCCTTGCGGGGAAAAATGCCAAAGCATGTGTTATGTATTATGGATTTCCTGAAGAGAATCAAGAGAAAATTAGCAAGCTAAAGACTAATGTCCTTTACGTTCATGGAACTCAGGATGCTTATATTTCAGCTGAAGCAGTTGGTAAATTTGCTGAAGGAGTAAAGAAATCAGGCAATACTATTAGTGTTGAATCATACGATGCCGTTCATGCATTTGCGAATCCTAGTAATCCTCAATTCGATAAAGAAAATGCTACTGATGCAGCTACTAAAGCAAAGGTCTTTTTAGCTAAAGCACTTAAATAATTATCCTCTCATTTTTAAGCATTCTTCATGTTCATAGCATGTTGAATGCTTTTTTTTATGCCTTCTTCGTAGGAAGTAGGACTGAAGTTGAAGTGTTTTTCGAATTTCTCTGAACTGAAAATATAAGGTTCACTCACTTGATACAACATTTCCATATTCTCTGCTATCGCAGGAATAAAGAATCCTAAGAGTTTTAGCATCCACTTAGGTAGAATCATCCCGTTTTTTTGCTGATCAAGTGCTTTAGCGCTCAGGTTCATTAACTCAGTTCCTGTTTTTGGTGGATAAGCTGTTGGCATATGCCATGTTTGGTTCCAACACGATTCGTCCTTACTTAACATATACAGAGCTTTTCCGGCATCTGGTGTAAATGTTAATGAATGTGGAAGAGAGTCATTCAGCATCCATTGTGGTTTTTTACCTTCCATGAGATTTTTAATCACCATAGCATGGAAGAAGCTCAGTTTTTCTGAGTACGGTCCATAAAAGTCGGCACTTCTTGCTATCATGGCTTTTACTTTTCCTTCACTTATAGCCTCCAGTAAACTAGATGCTATCTTTGCTCTCAATCTACCTTTTCTGCTTATAGGCTTAAAAGGTGTTGATTCAGTCATTTTACCATCAACAAGCCCATACATATATACATTGTCAAAGAATATGAATGGAATATTTTCTTCTGAGCAAATGTCAAGGGTATTTTGCATTATGACAGGCCAGTTGCTTTCCCAAACAGATGACTTGTATTCAATCCCTATTAGTAAGTAAGCGATAGAACTTCCTTTCAGTGCTGCTCTTAGTTCTTCTTTCTCAAGGGCATTTGCTTTAGCAGATTCACAACCTTCTTGCTTTTTACCAGATCTAGAAATAATTCTGACCTGCTCTCCAGCTTGAACCAGGACATTAGTCAAATTACTGCCGATAGATCCTCCGGCGCCAATAATCGTATGTAGTTTGCTCATCTTGATTGTTTCTTTTACAAATGTATTCATATATGACACGTGTAAAGAAGGAAGAATCGGTGAAGCGACAGTATTTAGCGCCGAATGGTATTATTCTTAGGATGGAACATCATTTGTGACCGGGCTCGTAAATTAATCTCAAAAAAGTTGAGAATCTTTCATCTTCCCTCTTAATAGGAATTCCGGTAACAATACCTATCATTATATTATTAGTAATTACTAATCTCATTTGAGGTCTAATGGTCATATCGAAATCGTTGTTTCTAAAGACTTGATTAAACTCAATACCTACAAAGTTTCTAGTTCCTGAAATCATGTAGTGGAAATTGGTATTTAATTCATAATGGGAAGAGAAACTTGATTTACGATAATATTTTTCAATGACGGGACCTGTGTAGACTAAACTATGGAAGTTGTCGCCCCAGCGTTTGGCTGCAATGAGGAAAGGATTAAACCGAGATGCATTAAAAATTTGACTATTCCTTAATTCATCAAAAGGGCTAACTCCTAATTCATGTATTGCACCTATTGCCAAGAAGGTTTTTTGCTTTTCACTAACAAAAAAGGAATACTGAATTGCTGTTTTAATGCCATGCAAATTGCTCTGAGGAATTTCATATGTCGAACTATCTTCTCTTGTTAAAGGGTAATAAAATGTAAATGGAAGCTCAACTTCCAGCCCCAAATTATTAGCTGGAGCCCATTCGTATTCGACAAGAGTTTCATAACTATCATATCTTAGATTGTCAGCTAAGCCTAGGCCGACATTCCATTCTTTTTCACCTTTTCTAGCTCCTAGATCTCTGATTAAATCGATGTAGAGCGGTTCTGCATGCAATACTTTTTGTCCTGGTGATGATTCTATTTCGCGCACATACAAACTGTCTTCAAGTGCATTATTTTCATGCTGAGCCTCTAGAACCAAGTTGGGTAAGAGAAGCAAACACACTAGGATTTTACCATATACTTTAGTCATAGTTTACTAATTGCGCAAAAATAGGGGAGCAAAGACGACTAGAAAAAACAAAAAATGTAAAAATTAGTTAATTCTAATTTTTATTGACGCGATTAAAAAGCACAAAAAAACCCAAAGCTTTAGAGGCGATGGGTTTTTATAAGAAAATATTATCCTTTATGCAGCCGTGGCTTTTCCTAAAGCTCTCAGGTGGTTAACGTGAGAAACAACTGCATGACGCATTTTGCGATGCTCGATGTAAGTGATTCCATAATCGTTACAAGCCTGCTTAATGATTTTCGAAATTGCCGGATAGTGAATGTGCGAAATCTTTGGGAAAAGATGGTGCTCAATTTGAAAATTAAGTCCACCAACTAACCAGGAAATAACACGATTTCTAGTAGCAAAATTAGCTGTAGTCTTTAGCTGATGTATGGCCCATTCGTCTTCTATGCGGTTTTGCACTGCAACTGGAAAATGAGCTTCTTCAACTGTATGAGCTAGTTGAAATACAATACTCAACACAACTCCAGCAAACATTCCATAGAGCATGAAACCAACTAGCCATGGCAAGAAGCCAATAGTATAGATTGGAACAATAACAAACATGAAGAAATGCAACACTTTGAATGCCCAAAAGCTAATATGATCGGAAGTAGTCATTTTCTTCAAAGGCATTGAGCCCACTTTCTTAGTGAAGTACTTTTTGTAGTCAGTAAAGAAAATCCAGTAGATATAAAGAAGAGAGTAAGCTAGCCAAAAATAACGATGCTGATACTTATGCATCTTATGAAATTTCTGAGTCTCACAAAGACGTAGAAATGGTCTTGCATCAATGTCATCATCAATACCATCTATATTGGTATAAGCATGATGAATAACATTGTGTTTTGTATTCCACATAAATACATTGGCACCTAAGAAATTCAATGAAAGACCGGCAAGTTTATTAACCCAAGGGTATTTACTAAAGCTTCCATGTGCACCATCATGCATAACATTAAACCCAATGGAGGCAGTTAAACCTCCAAGAATGACACATTCTAGAAGAGCCACCCACCAAGCTGGAGTAAAGAATACAAGATGCGTGTACACTAAAAGAAAAGCGATAACTAAGATGATAGCCTTAATAAAAAGTTTGTAATTACCTGTTGGGGAAGTTCCAATCTCCTTGAAATAAGCCGTAGTTCTTAGCTTTAACTCAGCGTGAAAAGACCCTGAGGTTTGTGAAAATTTTGGTGCAGCCATACTTATTAATTTGTCTTACCTAAAGCACTGTCATCCTTTTAGAATCAGGCAAAGGTAATTATGAAAATTAAAAATTTGAATCAAGATTGAGATAAATTATTAACTAATAAACCAACTCAAGCAGAAACTGTTTTAGGTCGGTTATTATTTCTCCCAAAAGGCTTGCGATTTCTATCTCTATTCCTAGAATTTGCTGGTCTGCTGATAACTGGAGCTTTAGCTGCGGGTTTTTTCATACCCAACATTAATGTCGAGAATTCGGCAGAGCGATTCCATTCATGGTTCTTATTGACTGAGATATCAAATTTAATTAAGCGTTGAATATCTCTTAAAAAGGCTGTTTCTTCTGCATCGCAGAATGACATAGCAGCTCCGCTAGAACCGGCTCTTCCCGTACGTCCAATTCTGTGAACATAAGTTTCAGGTACATTGGGAATTTCGTAATTGATAACCTGTGAAAGTTGATCAATGTCAATCCCTCTTGAGGCGATATCTGTAGCTACAAGTACTCTTGTCTTTCCAGCTTTGAAATTTGAAAGGGCCTTCTGTCTTGCATTTTGGGTTTTATTTCCGTGAATTGCTTCAGCTGAAATTCCCTGCTTTACTAGGTCTTTAACTACTTTATTAGCGCCATGTTTGGTACGAGTGAAAACCAGAGCCGATGTAATGGCTTTGTTTTTAAGCACATGCAAGAGAAGGTCTTTTTTATCGGATTTATCGACGAAAAAAATCTCTTGTACAATAGTTTCTGCAGTAGAAGATACCGGCGTAACTTCAACTTTCACAGGGTTTTTGAGCATACTCGAGGAAAGCTTCTGGATTTCATCTGGCATAGTAGCAGAGAAAAATAGAGTTTGTCTTTTTTCCGGAATAAGCTTTAAAATCCTTTTCACATCATGGATAAAACCCATATCAAGCATTCTGTCTGCTTCATCAAGAACGAAGAAGTCGAGTCTGTCGAGTCTGATATAGCCTTGTTGTTGCAAATCAAGCAAGCGTCCAGGAGTTGCCACTAAGATGTCTATACCATGCTGAAGTGCATTTACCTGAGATTTTTGTGAAACTCCACCAAAAATGACGGTGTGTTTTAAAGGAAGAAAACGTCCATAAGCTTCAATGCTTTCTCCGATTTGGATAGCAAGCTCTCTTGTTGGCGTTAGAATTAAGCTTCTGATATGTTTCTTTTGATCAGATTTTGTTTCGTTAAGAATTTGCAGCATCGGAATTGAAAATGCTGCGGTTTTACCAGTTCCAGTTTGAGCACAACCAAGGATGTCTTTCTTTTGAAGTATTCCAGGAATTGCTTGAGCCTGAATAGGCGTAGGGGTTTGATAGCCTTCGTTGCTGAGGGCTTTCATGATCGGATCTATTAGTCCGAGTTCAGAAAATGTCATGTATTTTTTTGAGGAGGGTTTTGCTTATTTGTTTTGCACTGAAACATTGACAAATAATAAAACCGAAATTATTGATCTCAAGGATCGGTTGGGGCAGCCATACATTATTCAATGTATATCTATTCAGTGCGCCGCGGCAAAGGTAACTCTAATTACCTTACAAAACACAAAAGCAGGAAATACAAGTATTTCCCGCTTTTAAGCTCATAATTATAGATTATTTAGTAAAAATTAATCTGGTAATAAAAATTCCTTTTCCATCATCCCCTCCAGAATCACTTTCCACTCCACTATTCACAAATGCTAATCGCCAGCCTTCTTTTGTTAGTTCATTTATTTTGGATGTGATGATAGCATCATTTGATGCTATGTTCTGAAAGTTAATTCCTACTCCGCTGTAGAAGTTCAATAATTTGGTTTCAGCGAAATTGTCAACTTTTGCATCTCCGCGATCTATTTGACCTTGTTTTGAGTCTTTTCCATCCGTTCTTTCGGTTGTGAAGTCGGAAGCATTAACTTGACTCTTTGTTTCAACTATTCTTGATCTACCTAATCCCATAGGGACAATAGACTCAACGATAGTTATTACTTTGTATTCTGGGCTTGCATCTTGTCCTGCAGCATTATTTGTGGCTAGTAAACTAACAATAGCCAAACTAAAGAAGATGATTTTCATATTATTTTTTTCGAGCACTGAGTAAATTCCATGCCAGAACGCACTTCAAAAAGAATAATTTTTTTTAATCGGGTCTGTCATTGCAACCGGGATTAGGTGAATGCACAAATAACACCTCCCATAAGGCCAAAACTTATAATCCAATAGGCTGAATGAATGAAGATATATTTAAAACTTCTTCTTTCGAAGAGGCTGTTTATCCCAATTAATGGGAAAGCGAAAAAGAGGCCTACCAAAATTCCGTGAAAAAGCCCGTGCTTAAAGGTTCTATAATTATTTCCATAATTCGCCATGGTTTCAGTGAGCCAAGTCTGTGAATCAGATCCAGGATTGGTATAATCCACTTCGCTCATTATGATTGAGTTTAGATGGAACTGGTGAATGACCATAAATTGGAGCGACATCGAAAGGAAGAGGCTGAATAGGATACTAAATCCAAAGATTTTCAGCATGCCTCCTGAGTTAATTTGTTCTTGAGTAACTCCTGATTCTTTCATCCAAATTGTTCCTAGAACTTTCGGACTGTACCAAATAGCTCCAATGATCATTGGGATGAATGCTGAAAGAATAATGATAATGAAGTTAACGTGCTGCATAAGTGTAGTTTTAGTATGAAGCAATTTAACAAAAAACGACTAGGAGAAGTCCTAGAGTGATTGATATATCATGAGATAGTCAGCTCTCGTTATTCGATAAACTTTATTGATAGCATCTTGATCTTCCCTATGGTGACTAAACTGCATTTTTAACTTTTCCATCACTTTCCAAGAGCCTATATTTTCGCGATTGGCAACTGCAACAATAGAATCAAGGTTTAAGGTTTCGAAGCCTGTTTTTAGAGAATAGAATCCTGACTCGGTAGCATAACCCATATTCCAGAATCGTTTGTGGAATCTATAGCCTAAGTCTATTTCGCCATCGGCTTGCTTTCGTAAACCACACCAACCGATAATCTCATCAGTTGCTTTGTTGATGCAAGTCCACCTTCCGTAGCCATCTTTCAAGTAGGATATGGAAGGGTATTTTAGCAAAAAATTACGCAAATCTTCTTTGTTTAAGAATTCTTTATCCCCTGTATACTTGATGACTTCTGGGTCTTCATTAAGCAGAAAAAATGATTCGGCATCCGACTCTCTCATTTCTCTTAATAGTAGACGAGGTGTTTCTAAACTTGATATCAA
>JBBEBC010000009.1:0-8334 GCA_040882555.1 Bacteroidia bacterium | reverse complement strand
AAAATAATCCCATACCTATACTTTTATATTGAGATGTAACACCAAATAATAAATTATTAAAATCTTGTTGTCTCATATAAATAACCGAAGGTTTAACTGTCAAGTTTGTATTATCTGAGGTATAAGTACTAACTCCCAATTGAAAACTATGCCTTATAGGTAAGGCAGCAGTGTGTGCAAAAAAACCTTGATCGGGTTCATTAAAGTTGTGTATGCTATATCCAGCGAACAAATATTTATTATGGAAGAACATACCTGCATTGAAATTTATAAAATTGATTGATGTTGATGCAGGTGGTTGTTGAGAGGTGTCATATATAAATCCATATCGTGAATCAATCTGGTCTCCAAATGTTAAATTTTCTACCTTGATGGATCTCCTAATTGAGCCAAAACCAATTCCAAATCTCAATGCAGAATTTTCAGTAAATCTTATTCTATATGCTACATTAAGATTAATAGATAAAGTATACAAAGTATTGGATGCAATATCATTTATGGCATAAACTCCAAAACCCCATTTGTTATTCTTAGAACTTAAATCTGCACCTAAATAAGAAGTGATAAAAGCAGAAGGCGTATTCATCCATTGCAACCTATGACTCGCTTGAATTCTCGTAAAGCCTGTAAATCCTGTTAATGCAGGATTTAGGTATTGCGACGAAGAAAACGATTGTGCGAATGTAGGGTCTTGCGAAAAGGCAGTTTTTGACAAGAAAGTCATTATTGCCAGCTGGAGTAGGATAATCGTGAACTTTAGTTTTTTCATATTTGTGGTCATACCATATCTTTTCAAAGCTAGTAATAACGTCAGCTAATTTACTTGTTGTTTTTTACTTTGAAATTTTGAAAATGTAAAAACATGGCACATTGTTTGAAAAGGGATTTGGAAATTTCAAGCCTATGAAAACTCTAATTTCTTTCTTAGCATTTTCCATAATTTCTCATTTAGGTTTTTCTCAAGTTGTTGTACAACAGCAAACTGTTACAACAACATATCAACAAGCACCAGGCTTTCAAATGCAATTCAATTCTTGGAATCCATTTGCACCTAACATGCAGTCACAAAATGTAGCATGGGATCCTTTCACAAACTCATATATTCAGAATCAACAACAACCAATCTATGTTGATCAATTCGGTAATCCAATTCAGAATCAACAACAACCTATTTATGTAGATCAATTCGGCAACCCAATTCAGAATCAACAACAACCTATTTATATAGATCAATTCGGTAATCCAATTCAGAATCAACAACAACCAATCTATGTTGATCAATTCGGCAACCCAATTCAGAATCAACAACAAATTAGGTATGTAGATCAGTTTGGAAATCCAATCCAAAACCAACAGCAGGTTATGTATGTCGACCAGTTTGGAAATCCAATTCAAAACCAACAGCAAATTTTTTATGTAGATCAATTCGGAAATCCTATCAATAACTTAGGGCAATGTGGTACCATTCTACCGACTCAGTATGCACCACAACAAACTAATTTCAGTCCTGTTAATGGGGCGTTTCCGATGAATCAAGGATCTTTTTCTCAGGTATTGAATCAATTGAGTTCTCAAAGCTTTGAATCAACTAAGATTTCTTTAGCTAGACAAATAATGACTTCGAACTGGTTTACATCTGAGCAAATAAGGCAAATGATGACTCAAATGACCTTTGAAGATAGTAAAGTTGAAATTGCAAGGTCAGGTTATAATAGAGTAGTAGACCCTCAGAATTATTTTGTAGTTAATAGTGCATTTACCTTTAGTTCAAGCGTTGATGAATTGAACAGGTATCTTTTCGGTCAATGACCGCCTATATATGTTCCCCTAATAAAAGCCCCGATTTATCGGGGCTTTTTGTTGAGTCTAAACTGATGAAAAACGTTTTATACAATTTCTTAATTAGTGAATGAGCTAATTGATAGTTTTCTGGTTTAGTTTTATTATAAATTAATTCATGACTCAATTACTGATTAATTAATTCTTTTTAAACCTAATTTAAGAATAGGTAAACAGTCAGATTCTTAAATATTTATGAATTATGGAACTGAAGTAAAAGCAACTTCTGATTACCAAACAAGAAATAAATAGTTTTTTAATTTATTCAGACTTATCTCATTACTTTAATCTTGCACTAGCGCGTTGAGACTGCCTTTTCAATTACTTAAAAGAGAGAGTATTAGCCTTCTTGAAAAGGGACAGATTTATTTCTGAATCGTTTATTAGAAAGGTTGTATCTAAAAGAAACCTGAATGAAATTTCGCCCTGTTTCGTCGCTTATTTTATAGTCAAATTGATTCAAGAACCCTAATTGAATTGTTACATTATTATATGTCAAACCTGGTCCAACGTAAGACCTTATTCTTTCAAAATAAGGAGCTCTATTTGTAAAAAACAATTCACCCCAAGCCGCGATGAAGAAATTGCCTGTTTTATTTAAGGGAGCCAAGCCCCCAAAACGGTACCTGAATCTATTTCTATAGCCAAGATTAGTATAGCGCTGTTCAACTCGATATCGATGATCTAAGGTGATGAGTTTCCCGGGATCATTCAATGACAATTCAATCCAAGATCTAATTTCTTTTACCGCTGCTGGCGTTCTGAAATTACCGTCTGGTAGAAAAGTCCTGTAACTTCCTAAGCCAGCTGTGAGTTTTCTTGTAGGAGCTAAAGAATATGTTACAGCTCCTTTATACTCATAGTAGTGAAATTCATTGTAAAAACTTAAACTTCGCACTTGAGCTTCGGCAAGCACTTGCCATAAAGAATCAATTGATGTTTTTACGTGAATAATATTCCAACTACCAGGTTGAGCACTACAGTATACTGATGAAACACTTAATAAAAGTGTAATAAATCTTTTTAGCTTCAATTATCTATAATTAATCTTGCCGCAAATTACTTCATAATAGGCAATACGTAAATAATTATTTACGTGCTATATTTGTTCAATGAAGCAAATTATTTCAGTCATACTGCTTATTACAGCATTACTTTCTAGCCAAAGTATCCTTAAAGCACAGTATTTTGAACCAAAAATCAATGAAAACGATCCAAATCTCCCACATTGGGTTGAATTGATGTATGCTGATGATCCTAATGTTTATGAGGTTGATGTGGCATTTGAGAATTACTATTCTGGAAAGCCATTTAAACATGACATTTATACAAGATATTACAAAAGATGGAGAAGATTTGTAACTCCTTATGTGGAAGAAGATGGTCATATTCATTATCCAACCCTTGAAGAAAGGTTAGCAAATTCAACTCAGAATTCTCACGCTATCTCAAGATCTACAGGTGATTGGGATTATCTTGGACCTAAGATTCATTACAATGCCAGGTATAATGACAATTCTCAAGGAGTGCCTATTTCAAGACATTCTAATGTATATTCTGTAGACCGATGTGAAGCAAATCCAAATGTAATGTATTGTGGTACTGAAAGTGGTGGAGTATATAAGACAGTTGATAAGGCCCAAAATTGGACTTATGTAACTAAGGGGCTAACTGTTGAGGGTGTTTCCGCCGTAGGCGCGGATCCATTTAATGAAGATATAGCTCTTTTTAGCAGCGCAAACGAAATTTGGAGAACCACCGACGGTGGAGAAACATGGAGTGTAATGGGTGATGCTACTTTTCAAAACTTAAATATCTCTGTTTGGCAGTTTCACTTTCATCCTGAAAATTCTCAAATTGTTTTTGCCGCGACAAATCTGGGACTTTATAGAAGTACAGATAACGGGTTGAATTGGACGCAGATTTTTAATGGAGAATGTATGTCGGTAGAATTTAAACTCGACAATCCACAGGTGCTTTATGCTTTAAGATATAATAGTAGCCGGCAAATTGCCGAGTTCTACAAATCAACTGATGGTGGAGCTTCATTTACTGTTCGGTTAAATGGCTGGTTTTCTGTGCCTGCTGAAGATGAGGGAAGAATTACCGCAAGAGGAGGTAGAATTGCTTTAACAGAGGCCAATCCAGACAGAGTGTATGTGCTTTTAGTGGGAACGAGTCAAACAGATGCTGTTCTTCAATTGCGCGGTACTATTGGCGTTTATAGCAGCGCCAACAATGGTGATAACTGGACATTCCCTCATAATCTAATTGGAATGCCATATGATCAAGAAACGCATCCTAATTTGATGGATTTCGATGGGGAGTCTAGCACATACAATCAAATTTATTACAATACAGCCTTTGCCTGCAGTCATTTAGATGAAAATAGACTCCTTATTGGAGGATTAAATTTGTGGAGAAGTGAAGATGGAGGAGCAAGCTACCTTCCGGTAGGAGGTTATATTGGCGGATTACCTTTGATGCACGTTGATTTACAAGAATTTCGTGTGCATAAGACTTCCGAAACCACAGAAGAATTCTGGTTTAGTAGTGATGGAGGTCTCAATTTTAGCACTGATTGGTGTGAATCACATATTGCGCTCAACAGAGGCATTGGAGCTGTGAATTTTTGGGGGATGGATTTTGCTTGGAATGATGATATTATTGTTGGAGGTCGCTATCATAATGGAAATGGAGCTTTTTTCGACACTTATGGTCCCGGCAGCTTTTTAGCACTAGGAGGAGGTGAGAATGCTACTGGATATGTGAATTACAGTCCAGAAAGAAAAACGTTTTTCTCTGATATCGGAGGAAGGGTAATTCCTTTAAATCAGCAGGATTTTGTTACGAATTTCTCGGTAGCTCAATTTCCAAATGAAAGCTATTTTGATAATAATAGCTCAAGAATTATGTTCGATTGGGAATATTGGAATATCGCTTACATGGGAGCAGGAAATAAGCTCAATATGAGCACTGATGGAGGTTCTACCTTTACTGAGCTTTATAGTTTTGGCATCGAGGACAATCGGGTGCTTTGGATGGAACAAAGTCATGCTAATCCATCAATATTCATAGTGCAAGTGCTCGAAAATTCAATTACACAATTGTATAAATCAATTGACGGTGGAATAAGTTTTAACCAGCTAACACTTCCTCAAAGTAGGAGGGAGGTCTACTTCAGTTTGAGCTATGAAAATGAGAATGAATTTTGGATTGCTTATACAGCAGGGAGTAACGGTAATAAAATATACCGTACATCTGATGGTGGTGGAAACTGGGAGAATTTAAGCACATCAACTTTAAATGGTTTGAATATTAAAGCTATCGGCCATCAGGCAGGAACCAATTCAGGAATTTACATTGCTTCAAGAAGAGGGCCAGTGCATTACAGAAACGCTGATATGCAAGATTGGGTTAGTGTTGGTACAAATGTTCCTTCCGCTTCTTATCCTTTAAGAGTAATGCCATTTTACCCTAAAAACAAACTCCGTTTAGGTATGTGGAATATTGGGGTTTGGGAACATGACTTAGAAGAGCCTTCGTCACTAATAGCCGATTTTTCTTCAAATTTTAAGGCTTTCACTTGCCCAGGCGATACACTTTGGTTTGTAAATCATTCCGTATGTGATTCGAGCGCCACGCTACAGTGGACTTTCGATGGAGGCACACCATCAACTTCAAGCCTCAAAGCACCCAAAGTAACCTATTCAAACCCTGGTGTTTATGAAATCTCATTAATAGTAACTCAGGGCGGGGTTAGTGACACAATTGTTAAACCTGCATTTATTAGCAGTCTTGATGCAGCAACTTATCCAATAGCCGAAGATTTTGAGAGTGGAAGTTTTACAGAAGGCTGGAAGCTGATTGATGATGGAAATGATGGAGTTAATTGGAGAATAAATCAAGGCATAAGTGCATTTGGTCAAGGTTCAAACTGCCTGTATTTTGATAATTATTACAACAATGTTGAAGGTAAACGAGATCGCATGTTAACAAGGCCAATTGAAGGTATTCAGGCAGGGCAATCTGTAGAAGTTATTTTCGACGTAGCCTATTCGCGTTACGCTTCAAATTATTCAGATAGCTTGGCAGTGTATATTTCTTACGACTGCGGAGAAACTCTCGAATTGATTTATTATAAAGGAGGTACGGATCTTTCTACAGTGCCCGATTTTACTTCATTTTGGGAGCCTACAGATGATGAATGGAGGACAGACACATCTAACGTATTTAGTATTACTTCCACAGGGTCTGATTTCGTTATTGTTTTTGAGAATAGAGGAGCTTGGGGACAGCCAATTTATTTAGATAATATTCAGATAAACGTTGATGGTTTAGTAACAAGTTTGCAAAGTGTTCTTTCACCTTCGGTGGAATTGTTTCCGGTTCCTGCTGAGGCAATACTTTCAGTTAAAACTGAGCGCTTTGAAAGAGATGAATTCACCTACTTCATGATTGATGCAAGTGGCCGTGTTTGTGAATCAGGCGCTAGAAATGGAAATTCATTCCAGTTAAATACAAGTCGCTTGAGTTCAGGATTTTATTTACTTCAGATTAGTGACGGAAAGAATGTTTTTCGAAAATCGTTCATCAAGAAGTAAAAAAAGGCAGACTGAAAAGTCTGCCTTTTTTGCGAAGTGCTTTTTCATCAAGGCACTTGAGTAATATTTCCCGAGCCGCTTATGTTGCTGCTAACAGAAGGATTGCCTTTATAGCGAACGTCTCCGCTTCCACTTATGCTTACAGAAAGCTGATTTTCAATATTCACATCAGCATTACCTGAGCCACTAATTTCAATTACCGAATTAAGTGATTGTAAAGCGAAACTGCGAATATTACCAGAACCTGAAATTTTAAAGGACTCGGCACTCGTATTTCCAGATATAATTAGATTGCCGGAACCTGAAATTTGTCCATTTACGAAAGCGCTAGATTGAACTGCTGCAGTAATGCTTCCAGAACCACTTATTGTTGCATCCAGAAAAGCTGTCTGAAATTCATTTGTAGTAACCATATCACCTGAACCGCTTAGTCTTAAAGCGGTGACAGTTGGTATGGAAATGTAGATTTTGATATCGTCATGCTTAATAGAACCGCAGTTATTTATATATCCTATTTGAAGTTCATTGTTAAGCACTTTGAAACTTAAAATCTCATGAATATTTGATTGAGCTTCAACCCGAACGGATTGAATTGAATCTGAAGTTAAATAAACAACGGCCGATATTGAATTGCTCACGGCATTAAATGAAGGAACAGTATATACTTTACTTTCTATTGCACCTTTTCCTTTCACAGCAAAGCAATCTTTTTTGCACGAACTGAGCAATAAACAGATGAAAAAAAGTATTCCTGAAATTCTAAAAATAGTTGATGTGTTCATAACGAAGTGTTTTGTTTCGTCTAAGACACTTCAGATTTAGTTTACCCCTATTTTGTATGAAAGAATGTATCAGGTTATGACTTGCTACTAATTAAATTTCATTTAACCTTAATTAAGCTGCCTGACCCAGAGATTGTTGAGGTAATTTCAGGATTTCCTTTGTATTGAATGTTGCCGCTACCGCTGATATTTGTTTTGAGAGATTTATCTGCAATTACTTCAGCATCACCGCTCCCACTAATGCTTACGGATGTATGAATTGTTTGAAAATCATAGGCATGAATTTCTCCTGAGCCCGAAATATTGAAAGTGGCCGATTCTGTAATGCCAATTAATTTAATTACGCCTGAGCCTGAAATAGTTGCTTCTAATGCTTTGCTAGCCTCAACGCTAGCTTTAATATTACCAGAGCCCGAAATACCTAATTCTAGATTCTTGCATTGAAAACCATTTTCAATAATTGCTTCTCCTGAACCGTTTACATTTAAGAGTACTAAACTTGGAAGTGTTATATTAATTGAAAGACTGTCATAATTTGTGTTCACACAATTCTCTTTGAACCTAATAGTCAATTTATTTGATTTTACATCAAATTCAATTAAGTCTGTAATATTAGAATGGCCTGACACTGTTAAAGACAAGGCTTCACCTTGATTAATTTTTATTGTTGCAGGAATATCATTTTCTATAGAATTGAAACTCTCAGTATCAATTGATTTTTCTACTATGGAACCAGTGCCTTCCACATCGATGCAATCTAAACTGCAGGCAGAAAAGACAAAGCATGTTAAGCAGGAAACCAAAACTATGTAATTCTTGATATTTGATAGGAAGGTCATTTAAGATTTGATTTAGGTTACTACATTAAAAGTTATTGAATTATTAATCCTTTAAACTACTTTAATAATTCCATGTTTTAGCCCTACTTATTAAAGAAAACTAATAATAGTTCTATTTAGATGTCATCAATCGTCATCCCCCTAAACTAATTACTAAGGCAATAAGGCTTAAAACAGCATGTGTATTTTATTGCCAAATAGGTTTGTGGAGCCAAGAAAACTATAAAGCTTATGTTGATCTTTTTAATTGCTGAGTTCAGCAGTATATTT
>JBBEBC010000008.1:0-47220 GCA_040882555.1 Bacteroidia bacterium | reverse complement strand
TTCAGAGACCCATACTGTGACTACAAATGGATTTGGATTGTTTAACCTTAAAATTGGAGGGGGAACTGCTGTTACTGGAACATTTGATGATGTTACGTGGAATAATGCGAATCAATACATAAAAATTGAAGTTGACCCAAGCGGGGGATCGGCCTATCAAGAAGTTGGCTCAAGTGAATTGCTTTCTGTGCCATATGCTCTTTACGCAGAATCTGCAGGCAATGGAGGGGGTACAGTTGGACCTCAAGGACCTATGGGGCCGGCGGGAAATGACGGAGCTCAGGGACCAGCAGGAATTGATGGTGCTCCTGGTCCAGTGGGCCCTGCAGGGCCAGTGGGTCCAGCAGGAAATGACGGATCTCAAGGGCCAGCAGGGCCGCAGGGTGCAGTTGGGCCACAAGGACCAACCGGACCAGGAAGTGGACTAAACTGTTGGGATACTAATGGGGACGGAATACAAGATGCTAGTGAAGATGTAAATAATGATGGATTCTGGAATGCATTAGATTGCAGAGGTGCAGCAGGACCGCAAGGGCCTGCGGGAATTGCAGGGCCTGCAGGAAATGATGGTGCTCCTGGTGTTCAGGGCCCAATAGGCATGACCGGACCAGCTGGACCGGTAGGAGCTACAGGCTCAGCGGGACTGCAAGGTCCAGCTGGACCAGCGGGTAGTGTTGGTGCTATAGGTCCTCAAGGACCACAAGGTGTTTCGGGACCATCGGGCGCAGCAGGTGCAGCAGGAGCTCCTGGTTCACCAGGTGCTACAGGTCCAATAGGGCCACAAGGCCCAGCGGGTACAGCAGGAAGTAACGGTGCACAAGGACCTGCCGGGCCAACAGGGCCTGCTGGACCAATAGGACCGATAGGACCACAAGGTCCTGCCGGAACAGGAGGGGGAACCCTTGATGCGGCTTATGATTTTGGAGGAGCTGGAGCTGGAAGAAATGTTACTGCTGATACAGGACCTGTTCAAGTTACGTTGCCGAATGGAAATGGAACAATAAGTTCAATAGCAATAAGAGCAGGAGTTAGTGGAGGAAGCGGAGTTGCTGTTTTAGTTGAAAACACTGTAGCAGCAAATCAATTCGCAGCTTTAGAAGCAAGCACAAATTCAACGGTAGCTAACAATTCAGCTTTATTAGGTATTTCTACTTCTGCTGCTTCAGGTGTTTCTGGAGAAGTAACTGCAACGGCAAGTGCTTTTTCAGCAGTATTTGGAAATAACCTGAGAACTACTGGTGGTGCTGGCGTTAGCGGTATCGGATTTCAAGGAGTTGCGGGGCAAAGTTTTACAATAGGTGGTTCTGGGGTTTTTGGTGTTCATGAAAACCCGGCCATTGGAGCAAATCCATTAGCAAACCCTCCGGTTGTTAATGCTGGTGTAAGCGGTCTTGGATACTTCGGAGTTCTTGGTCAAACAGAACAAAATGCTGGAACAGGAGTTTTTGGATTAAATGTAGCTGTAGATAACGGCGTTGATGATGCTGCAGGCGTAACCGGAAATGGAGGATTTGTCGGAGTTCTCGGAAATTCTGATCCGGGAGGGTTTGGAGTTGCTTCTTTAACCAGTATTCTTGCGATTGCTGATTTAGCTTCAGCTGGAACAAAGACCTTCTTAATAGACCACCCCCTAGACCCAGAGAATAAATATTTAAAACATTTCTCTATTGAATCAAATGAGATTTTGAACATCTACCGAGGTAACATCCTACTTAATGAAAATGGAACGGCTATAGTAGAAATGCCAAATTATTTTGAAACAATTAATATCGACTTCAGCTATAATTTAACTGCTATCGGCGCTTCAGCACCAGGACTATATATTAGTAAGGAGCTTGCAAATGGATCATTTGAAATTTCGGGTGGTGTTGCAGGTCAGAAAATTTCATGGCAGGTTATTGCTCAAAGAAATGACCCATATGTTCAACAGAACCCTGACAAGAAGGTTGTTGAGCCATTTAAGCCTTTGAACAGAAGAGGAAAATATCTTCACCCAGAATTATATGGAAAACCAGCTTCTGATAGAATGATTGGAACTTCAATTCTTGATAAGAAAATTGAACTTAAAGAAAGTCCACAAAATCAGATTCCGGCTGAAAAGCTTAATAGTGGAAAATAAAAATGCTTAGCTCATAAAATAAAAAAGCGCCCTTGTGGCGCTTTTTTATTTTAATCTAATCCTGCTGCCTTAAGTGAATCACTTTTAGCTTCCGCAAAGCGTCCAAGAATCTTGTAAAGACCTGCTCTTTCTATGTAAGCATCTGGCTCTTTAGAATTTCTTGAAATACTGTAGTTCAAATCAAGCAATGCTTCCTGGTATCGACGCATTAAGATGTGCTGATGCGCTCTCGCTTGATAATAATAAATGTAATTGGGGGCTAAGTCGATTGCTTTGTTCAAGTCTTTCATTCCGTTTTTATCATCAAACCGATTGAAATGAACCATCGCTCTTTGAAAGTACGCATCAGCCATTAAGGGTAAGCATTTTATACAATCTGTGAAATCAGATAATGCCTGTGAAAGATCAAGAAATGGAAAATTATAGTTTTGGGTTTCCCCCGAAGGGCTAAAAAACCTTGATTTTACTAAACCTCTATAATACCAAGCCATGCCGTTAGAGGAGTCTTTTTGAACAGCTAAATTGAAAGCATCTATTGCTTCTGGAAAATCATCCGAAAAATAAAAAATCCTACCTTTTTCTATCCAAGCCTCGGATGCAATGCTTTCATTTGGATCATTCACTAGCTTATCAAATATTGCAAGAGCACTAGTATAATTTTCCTCCGAAAGGAGCAAACGACCAAGAATTAGTTTTGCCTCACTGTACTCTGGATTCTTTCTGAGTGCTGCTTGGAGATCTATTTTAGACAAAGAATCTTTCCAAACTTTAGAATAACAAAATGCCCTCATCACTAAAGCGGAGTCATCGTCGGGGAAGTTGTTCAGGTGCATATTCAATCTAATGATTGCTCCCAGATAATCTTGGCTTTCAATTTCCGTTTCGGCCAGTTTCAGGTTATTTGGCTGGTAGTTGCAAGTGCACAGTAACAAACAGGCGATGAAACAAAAAACAAAAATGGCTGATTTCATTGAGCCTCCCTACTTATTTCCCAAGAATCTTTAAATAGAGGCTGAGGAGTTCTACCGTTTAAAGAAACAGTTGCATCGGCTCTTACGGTATAATTACTACGGTTAGAATTCTCGATTTCTTCTGAAATAAGGTAATCAGCAAATTGCTTTATCAAGGCAGGATCTTCAGACATCATCTTAATTTGATGCGAGGTTAAGTATTGCTTAACGAATATATTTTTTGAAGTACCATTTTCCTCATCTATGATATAAAAGTGTGCTTCCCCAGTTTTGTTGTGCATTCGAATGTCCCATGAAAATCGAAATGCAGAATCAGCCCAGCGGTCGCTTCCCCAATTGAGAAATAGAGTTACTGGTAGAAGAATCTGAATGGAGAAAAAAAGCAATAATAAAAACGGGAAAAGCCTTTTCTTTCTGTATTGCAGCATAAATGAGCCTCCCTGGTTAAAAACATCTCCTGCAAACTCAAAAACATCATATAGAAAGTAGGCTACTCTTGATAAAAACTTATTTACAATTCTCTCAGGTAAAAATATTAGGCAAGAAAAGGCTGTTAGTACGGGGAAAAATCCTGCTGGAAATAGAAAAATAGCGATGATTTGCATTATCACTACAGTAAGAACAGCACCTGCAGCAGTTTTTTTATCCAAAAGAAAGTGAGGGATAATAAAATCGAACATGATCAATGCCCATGATAAAAGAATTGGGAAGAATCCAGTTGTAAGGCTTTCGGGAAAAGGTATAATTCCATTGTCTGAGAGTCGCTGTAACCACATATTAACTGGCATTCCTTCATTAAGCCAGTCAGAATTCATCTTGGCCATCCCTGCAAAAATGAAAACTAAAGCAACCTGAATTTTGAAGGCCAAAACCGACCAGCGCGGTATATTATCAACCCTAAGCAAGGGCTTTCTAATTAGGTCTATTGAAAACAGTCTGTTTGCTGGCGAAATGCTAAGCATAAATCCAATAAGCAGTACATAATAATAATAACTAAGATAATTGGCTCTATCTATTAATGTGATGTATGCAAAAAGAAGGGTAAATGATACAGACGCAATTCGAAAATAATAGCCTGTAGAAATCATGAGAGCCGAGATGCAAAGTGCAATAAAAACAGTATGCATTCCTGCTCCAGGGAATGGCTTTACCCAATCAAATCCTGGATAAGTAAAAAAGAAATCAGGTTCAATGTAGAATGAGTTAACTGCTCCGCTTACCAGCATATAAACTGACCACATGGCCATTGCTGCTCCAAATGCAAGCCGGAAAGCCACAATCGGGTATAAAGAAACTGGTTCAAA
Organism: Bacteroidia bacterium; assembly: GCA_040882555.1. GTDB lineage: Bacteria > Bacteroidota > Bacteroidia > M30B66 > M30B66 > M30B66. Next base: position 42,826 of record JBBEBC010000008.1, on the reverse strand, counting down.
AACAGCTGAAAAACGGCTCTTGATCGTTGTTACCCCTTCTCTTTCTTTAGGTATCATAGCGCTAATGAAGGTGATGAGACGAAAGTAAAGCATTTTATTGACATGCTACAACTTGTGGCTATTGCTTGTTGGGATTTTGTTACTTTGCCGAAAATAATGTGATGAAGAGGATCATTTTCTTAAGCGCCTTTGTTTTTATTAGCATTGGAGAGTTCTATTCACAATCGAATATGAGATTGGGCTTTAATCTTGGGTCGACTGTAGGCTGGCCAGTGGAGTCATCTGGTCTAAATGATGGCTTTTTTACTGTTTCTAGGGCAGGGGTTCAAGGTGGCATTGTAAACACTCTTACCGTTAGTGATAGGTTTATTGCTAGCATTGGAGCAAACGTGAGTTTGCAATCATTCGCTTTAAGACAAACGGGAAATCAAATTTACAATCTCGATGCTCGGTTTAAAGCCTTTCAACTTGATATTCCCCTAAATATTGGATTCACTGGATACCTGGGTTCACTTAGGCATAGGGAAACCATTGGAATTGGTTTACAATCGAACCTTTCACTTAGTAATAAACTTGTTTTGAACGGCGACAGCACAGGCAATATAGATGCTAAAGCTTCAAGCGCCTTAAGAACAAGCGTTTATCCTGTGCTAATGGCTGGGTTTGAAATAGGGTCAACTTTCGATAATGACGGAAGTATTTATTTCGGATTGCATTTCAGATATGGGTTGCAGGAGGTTTATACAGCCTCATTTAATTCTAATGTTTATCCTACTCAGTCAGTTGTTTACAACGGAACTTATTTGGGATTCGGATTAACCTTCTACCTACCAAGATATTCGTATTGGTTTAAAAGAGAATTTATTTATTGATCCCTATCTGGCTATCCAATCAGCCGGATTAAGTTTCACTTTACCTTTCCAAATTTCCAGGTGGGAGAGAGATTTTCCTGTTTCGTTGTCGGTATCTGCGGTGCCGAGAGTTTGTCCTGTACCTATTTTATCTCCTTTATTAACAACAACATTAGCAAGGTTGCTATATACACTAAGATATTCTCCATGTTTGAGAATTACCGCTCTGTTAGATCCGGGGATAGAAATTACACCTGTTACCACTCCGTCATAGATAGCTTTAACCGTTGCATTATCGGTAGTAGTAATGTCAATTCCATTGTTATTGGTTACAATGCCTTTTAACAATGCGTGTGGATGCGAACCAAAAGACTCTGTAATAACTCCTTTTGAAACAGGCCAAGGAAGTTTCCCTTTATTTGCCTCAAATTTTCCTGATAGAGCCATTGTTTCAGGAGTTACTTTAAGTTCGATCTCAGTTTCTTTTGGCACAGGTTTTCCTTCTGCAAGTGCCTTTTTCCTAGCGGCTTCTGCTTCTGCCCTTGCCTTTGCCAGTGCTTTTTCTCTTTCTCGTTCTATTTCCCGTTCAATAATTCGCTGGATTTCTTTGTCCAGCTTCTTGGCATCTGCTCTTTTCTTACTCAAATCCTTCTTAAGCGTCTTTTCTTTTTTGCTTAAGGAGTTCACTGTTTGTTGCTGTTCAACTTTCTCTTTGGATAATTCTTTCTCCTGTTTTTCTTCTGAGCCAAGAAGATTGCTTTTTGTTTTTAAGTCAGCTTGCAAGACCATTTGCTTACTGTTTAATTCGTCGGAGGCAGCTTTTAGCATCTCAGCCTGTTCTCTTCTGTATGTGTTATATTTCCTGAGATAATATAACCTCTTATATGCCTGTTGTACATCTTCAGACGAATACAAAAGCATTAGCACTGATTCCTTATTTCGATTAAGGTAAGCTTGACGTATTAGTTTGCCATAGGAAGCCTTTAGCTTATCCACATCGTTCTGCAAGGACTTAATCTTTGAACTAGTAGTTGAAATATTGCTATTGATAAACTTTACCTCGCCTTGAATTGTGCGAATGAGTTTTTTTCTATCGTCTAGCTTTTTATTGAGGATTTTAAGTTGACCTAGGGTTGCGTTCTTATTCTTACGAGTTTCCTTGATAAGCTTATCCGTTTGCTCGATTTCTCTTTGCAATTGACGCTTCTTCTTTTCAAGGTCAGATTTGCTAGTTTGACCAAATGCAGGTGCTAATGAAAACAAAAAGAATAATGTGAATGAAAAGATCTTATTTAACGACACGCTCATAATTCTTTGGAATAGAAAAAGGCAGATTTAATTCCTTAGAAACAGTAAGTTTAGAATACTCTAGCTCAATTTTCACGTGCTTTTCAGCTTCCGCTTGAATGAGCATGGTTTGCGGAATAGTCTTATCCTCCTCCTTTATAAAGGATAGATAATTAACCTTAAGCTTACGCACAGGCCTGTAATCTTGCATTTCCATCCTCATAATCTTCCCCGAAAGGGCTGAAAACCAAATCTCTTGTGTGAGAACTTGAGGGAGTTCTAATTCTGTTTCTTTTTTAATTTTTCTCTTCCTCAATGTGCTAAGAATCAAGCCTTGTTCATCTCTATCACTGATATAATTTTCAACAGTGTAATGTAAATAGGTATTTCCCAAAAGAATGGACTGAACCATATCAAAGTTCACTTCAATTTGAAGCAGCTTATTAAGATAATCATAGTCCCCGCTAAAATAAGTAGCATTAAGTCGGTTGAGTAACTTAATAGAATCTCTTGTTATGAGCACTCTAGCAACCTCAATCCCTAAAGCTGGAGAGATTGACATCCAAATAGATGAGTCGACATGAATTCTGAGATTAGCATTTACAGAATTAGATTGGCTCTCAATTTCAGCTTTAACATTCACTTTTGCAGAAAACCATTTCAGCTGAACATCGGCAGACCTGATCGCACTAAGAAGACTGTCTGGTGCAGAATTAGAGGGGATAGTAGAGGTATTAGGGCCTATCACTTCGGTTTTAGGAATAATTGATTTTTGACGAGTTTTACATCCCGTTTGCATCATCATACTTGTTAAAGTAAAAATGACAAATACCCCAATTTTTATTGTCAACTGCACTTAATCTATATATTTCTTTTGCTTAATCTTTTCTGAAAGCTTCTCTGAACCTTGGCCAAGCTCATTGGCTCTTATCCAAAAATCTAGGGCATCACTTGTTTTTCCCAGTTTAAAGAGAATATCCCCTTTGTGTTCCATGATGGTTCCACTTTTAATCCCTCCGGCATCAATCGCAGTATCAATCCATTTATTTGCGTCTTCAAATTCACCCATTTGAAATAAAACCCAAGCAAAAGTGTCTAAAAATGAAGGATTACCGGGCTGAAGGATATTGCATTTCTCAGCCATTTCTTTTGCTCTTTGAAGATTCTCTTTGCGCAATGAAAGATAATAAGCATAGTTATTTAAGACATAAGTATTAGACTCGTCATATTTCAAAGCTTTTTCATAAGCTTCATTACTCTCTTTGTATTTTGACAGGTAATTGTAACTATCACCAATAGAAGAATAAAATTGTGAGCTTAATTCAGAATTGCCGATGGTAACATTTGCTCCATCTTTCAAGGCAGAAATAGCCTCATCGTAGTTCTTAAGTTGAATAGCTGCTATCCCATTGTAAAGGAAAATATTCGGTTGATATGGGAAAAGCTCCATCGCCTCCTTGCTTAAATCAAACAAGCTTTGAAAATGCTGCAGTTCCGCTTCAATGAGAAGAACTTGATTCCAAACATTATAGCTGCTTTTATCTGTTTCAAGTATAATTTTATACTGTTCAAGAGCATTTTCAAGTTGGTTATCTCTTATTAGAAAATCACCATAAACAGCTCTTGCTCTCGATTCTTCCGGATGCGCCTCGATTAGAGTTGTGCACAACTCCATGGCTTGAGTTTTCAGGGAAGGGTATTGAGCTGTTATGTCAAAATATGAGGCTAAAACCTGTAGTTTTAATTCAAGTGATGACTCAGGATTTGCGAAAGCAAGTTTCAATTCTTCGAATGACTTGTCTTTGTTCCCCTGTTGTCTGTAATATTCTGCTAAAGAAAAATGAACATTTGCATTGTCAGGTTCTTTCCTAAGGATTTCTTTATACTCTTCTAAAGCCTTATCAGGCTGATCAGTTGCCTCATAAATCTCGGCCAAAAAACCATGATATCCAGCTTCTTCAGGGTACATTTTCATAAGCTTCCGAATTTCTTCCAAAGCTTTATCTGTTTTACCCATCTTCATGTATAGGTTCTTCTTTTGAAGCGCTAACTCTTCAGTAAGCCCCGTTATTTCCTCAAGGTCGTCATACGTTTTAACTGCCGCAGCATAATCACCAACCTGAGCTTGAGCAGCTCCAAGTCCAAAAATGTAGTCTGGATTGAAAGGTTCTTGTTTTCTTAGTTGCTCAATCAGTGGAATAATTTCATTGTATTTGCCAACTTGCTCATAAATATCCGCAAGGGCCATTTTGTACCATTTGTTTTTACCATCGAAGCGAACAGCTTGCTTCCCACTAATTTCTGCAGATTCAATATTTCCTGTTTGAAGGTATATCTGACTTAGTTCAAAATGTGCGGCAGAACTTCTTGGATTTATTCTAATTGCCTGTTGAAATTTATCTTGAGCAAGACTAAAGTTTCCTAAGAGCTTGTCCTTTTCTGCATCATGGAAAAGATATGCAAACTCTAATTGTTCTTTTTCTGTAAGTTCTCCTCCGGTAACTACCTTTTCAGTACTTACTTTCTTTTGAGAAGAACAAGCAGTAAGCCCCAAAAGAACGGAGCAAATAATAAGTATCCTTGTTAATGTCATTTATTTATTCCTCTAAACTCATAACTGAATAATCTCCAACGCTTAAATCGAGCATTCTGTTCTGAATTTTTACCGAATTACCGATCATTGAATTACCAATAACGCTGTTTTCGATGTGAGTATTTTTTTGAACGATAGAATTTTTAACAACCGAGTTTATAATTGTAGTACCTTTTGCTAAGGAAACGTGCGGCCCAATTACTGAGCCGGAGAGTTTAACCCCTTCGGCAATAAAGCATGGTTCAATAATAAGTGAGTTGTGTTTTTCAACTGAATGGTGAGTGGTATATTTCTCTTTGCCCAGCTCAAGCCATCTTTTATGAGTATAAACCGTTGCATTTTTATTTCCGCAATCGAGCCATTCAATCACCTTCCCTGGGGCAAATTTCAATCCTTTTAACTTCATGTTTTCAAGAGCATTGGTAAGTTGATACTCTCCTTTTTCCATAATATTTTTGTCTATCAGATACTGAAGTTCTGACCTAAGACCTTCCCCATCTTTAAAGTAATAGATTCCAATAATGGCCAAATCTGATACAAATTGCGGCGGCTTTTCGATGAAGTCGGTTATTAAACCATCTGCACCTACTTTCACCACTCCAAATGCTTTCGGGTCTTCTACTTGTTGAACCCAGATCACTGAATCTTTACTTTCATCGAGCACAAAATCTGCTTTAAAAAGTGTGTCTGCAAAAGCAACAATTAGCTTTCCTTTGAGAGAATCAGCCGCACAAAGTACTGCATGAGCTGTTCCTAAAGGTTCATCTTGATAATATATAGTTCCTTTTGCTCCAACTTTCGCTGCTACAGCAACAAGTTCATCTTCAGCTTTCTTCCCAAAACGACCCACAATAAATGCAATTTCCTCAATAGGTTCGTTGCAAGTTCTTGCAAGTTCTTCTACAATATGGTGAACCATCGGTTGGCCAGCAAATTCGACTAAAGGCTTAGGTGTTACTAAAGTATGAGGTCGCATGCGTTTACCCATGCCTGCCATAGGGATAATAATTCTCATGAAATGTATTTTGAATTCATTAATGAACGCCGGTATGACCGAAACCTCCGGCACCTCTCTCTGTTTCTGTTAGTTCAACTGCCTGATCCCACTGAGCTGTTTCGTGTTTCGCAATTACTAATTGAGCTATTCTTTCACCATTGTTTATTGTGAACGCTTGATCGGAAAGATTAACAAGAATAACCTTTACTTCACCTCTGTAATCAGCATCTATTGTTCCCGGTGAGTTTAAAACTGTCACACCATGCTTAGCTGCCAATCCACTGCGAGGCCTAACCTGTCCTTCATAACCCGCAGGGATTTCAAAGTAAAGGCCTGTTGGAATCATAGCTCTTCCTAAGGGAGAAAGCGTAACGGGTTCGTCAAGATTAGCTCTTAGATCACAACCGGCGGCGTGAACGGTCCCGTATTCAGGCGTTGGATGCGCCGAGCGGTTAATTAGTTTCACCTTCATACGCTGCATTTTCAAGATTCAATTTGAAGCGAAATTACTCTTTTTTTCCTTATTTCTTGATACCAGACAAGCCCTGCGAAAGTCAGAATTATGATAAGCTTTAGACCCCAGGAAAGTAATCCTTCCATTGGCAAAATCATCGGATAAAGGTAAGTTATAAGAGCAGCAATCAAAGGATAGCCAACAATCTTCATTTTCTCATAAGGAACAGGATAGTATTTATTACCTAGAAAATAGGAAAGCATCATCATGCTGAAATAAACTATCAACGTAGCCCATGAAGCTCCAACATAACCATAAATAGGTATTAATATGTAATTCAGTAGGATGGTTAAAATTGCCCCGAAAATTGCCAGCCAAGCACCAAATTTGGTTTTATCATTTAGCTTAAACCAAATACTTAAATTGAAAAATATTCCTAGAAAAATGTTTGCCATCAATAAAATCGGAACAATCGATAAGCCCTCATGGTAGCTCTCTCCAATAAAATATTTAACAATGTTCATGAAGAGCAACACGCCTATATAAATGAAACTGCAGGCAATAACAAACCAAGTCATCACATCAGAATAAAGCTTTTTGGCATCTTTTTCTTTTGCTTGAGAAAAGAAGAAGGGTTCTGCAGCAAACCTGAAAGTCTGAATGAAAATGGTCATTAGCACTGCAACTTTATAACAGGCTCCAAATATTCCCAGTTCATGCATTGCTATGTCTTCGTTTAGCTGATATTTCATGCTAACCCTACTAAACATTTCATTGGTGATTCCTGCAAGCCCACCAATAAGCAAGGGAAAACTGTATTTTATCATTCTCAGCCAAAGTGCTTTTTTAAAGCGGAAGCTGGACTTAAACATATCGGGCAATAATAAAATGAAGGTAACAAGGCTGGCCATCAGGTTGGAGATGAACACATATCCAACACCGAGCTCAGGAGAATACACACTTTCTGCAAGTGAGTAAAAAACAGAACTAGGATCTTTTAAGATAAATGGACAGAACCATAGGAAAAACAGATTGCCCAGAATATTTACCCCAATATTTATTAGTTTTAAAAAGGCGAATTTGAAAGCTTTATTCTCAAGTCGTAATTTGGCAAAAGGAATAGCCGTAACTGCGTCTGTTGAAAGAATAAGTGCGAACCAAATGATGTAATTTCGATGCTCTGGGTATTCTATTAATTGGGCTAAATCAGCCGAAAACAGCCAAGTGATAAGAAAAAACCCAAGAGAGGTAATTGCTAAGGAAATCAATGATGTTGAAAACACCTGTTCTTTATCCTCTTCATTCCTAGCGAAGCGAAAAAAAGCTGTTTCAAAACCATAAGTGAGCACAATCAGCAGAAAGGCAACATAAGAGTACATTTCTGTAACAACTCCATACTGTTCAGGAAAAAACACTCTTGTATGAAGAGGAACTAGTAAATAATTTAATAATCGCCCAACTATTGAACTTAAGCCGTAAATGGCTGTTTGTGAAGCTAGTGTTCTTAATGGATTCAATTCAAAGGGACTATTTCTGTGCGCTAAGGACGTAAAATAAATGTCTGTGAGTATTTGGAAGGAAAATTACTAAGAACATTTACGTGTTGATACTTAACGAATTCATTTGAAAAATGATATTCCTTGTAAGAATTCTCAACCTAGGCAAACAATTGAATTGGCATGTCTGAATTGCCTACTTTTACGCCCTTAAATAAAAATAATGGATTTTATAATTTTAGGAGCTCAGTTAATTTTGAGCCTATCGATACTAATAGTTTTACACGAAATGGGGCATTTTATCCCAGCTCGCTTGTTTAAAACAAGAGTAGAGAAGTTTTATTTGTTTTTTGATTGGCCTAAGTCACTTTTCAGTTTCAAGAAAGGTGATACTGAATATGGAATAGGCATGATTCCTCTTGGAGGATATGTTAAAATCTCGGGGATGATTGACGAATCGATGGATAAAGAGCAATTAGCCTTACCTCCTCAACCTTGGGAATTTAGATCAAAGCCTGCATGGCAAAGACTTATTATTATGGTAGGAGGAGTAACCGTGAATCTTATTCTCGGGATGCTCATTTATGCCATGGTTCTGTTTGCATGGGGAAAGGAATATTTGCCAGTAAAAAATGCCTCTTTCGGAATAGTTGTGACCGATTCAATAGTTTATGATGCCGGTTTTAGAAATGGGGATAAGATTCTAGCATTAAATGGGGAAATGCCCGAAACCTTTAAGGACTTAAACATTGACATTTTATTGAATGAAAGTTCTACGTTAAAGGTTGAGAGAAATGGGGAAATCATTGAAATTGTCCTTCCCGAAGGCTTTTCTGAAAAGATTGTAGCCCTTGATGAGCCTGTTATGTTTCTGCCAGCCATTCCTGTGATGGTTGATTCTGTGCTTGCTGATTCACCTGCTGCAAAGGGAGGCCTTATAAAAGGAGATCAAATAATAGGAATAGGGAATACTCCTATTTATTATTTCGCTGAACTTCCTGCCTTATTGCAGAATTATAAAGATCAAGACCTAAAAATCGATGTTCTTAGAAATTCTGATACCCTTGCCTTAGAGACTCATGTTGGAGAAGATGGAAAACTTGGCTTTTTCAATATTGATCCTAAGAAACTATTTACATTCAAAACTCAGAAATACGGATTTTTCGAGTCGTTTCCTGCAGGAATTGCAGAAGGCTCTGGAACTCTAGTGAACTATGTAAAGCAATTTAAACTTGTTTTCACGAAAGAGGGTTCCAAGAAAGTAGGTGGTTTTGGTGCTATCGCCTCTCAATTTGACACCGGATGGGATTGGCAGCGTTTCTGGAATATTACGGCATTCTTATCAATTGCTCTTGCATTTATGAATATTCTCCCGATTCCTGCTTTGGATGGCGGTCATGTAATGTTTTTACTGTACGAAATCGTTACCGGAAGAAAACCTAATGACAAGCTTTTAGAAAAAGCTCAAATTGTAGGGATGGTATTATTATTAAGTTTGTTGGTGTTTGCTAATGGAAACGACATCTACAAATGGATAACAGGCCTTATGAAATAGCCCCTGGTTTTGCCTTTCCTGAAGTAAAGACCTATTTAAGTGAAAGAATAATATATCGTGAAGTTCGCCCTAACGAGCATGTTAAGCTTTTGCATAATGAGAATGAGAAGCTAGTTCGCCAGTTTCTTTATATTCTTGACGATAAGAAATGGGAATTGGAGAAGCTGAAAGAATTAAGTGGTTTCTCTATGTGGTCATTCAGCTTTTGCAACTTTTTCTTATTCGATAGAGAGTTTGGACAACCCTTAGGTCATTGTGGTTATCATACATGGAGTCTAAGACATCAAAAGGCTGAACTTGGCTACATGATCTACGATTCGTCTAATTATGGCAAGGGACTTATGCAGGAAGCCTGCAAATTTGTCATTGATTTTGGTTTCAATGAAATGAATCTCATCAGGATTGAAGCTATGACTTCTTCAAGCAATGAAGCATCAAAGAGGATTTTGATGAAGGCTGGATTTAGAGAAGAAGGCTTACTTTCTAAAAATTACCTAAAGGATGGCAAAGCAGAAGATTCAATTTTGTTCGGTCTAGTTAATCCAAATGGGACATAAAAAAAGCCGCAGTAAAACTGCGGCTTGAAAAATATATTTGGTTCTTATCTCATTTCCCAAGAAACCATTGTGTTTTCCCACATTAGACTCACCGTGCCATTTCCAGTTTTGTCTGCATCTATGGCGAAAGTTAGTCTTTCATAAAATTCTTTAGATTTTTCTGATTTCACTTTAAATCGAAGCGCATCTTTTGATTCTTCATATTTATATGCTCCCCACTGATCAGGAACACTATTGAATATGATGGTCCATTCACTTTCACCGGGAATAGAGAACAATGCATATTTTCCTGATTTAAGAAAACTTCCACCTACTTTACAATCACGGCTTACTTCAACAATGGTTGCTTCGTTAGCTCCTGTTCTCCATATTTTTCCATAAGGAACAAGATCTCCAAAGATTGTCCTGCCTTTTACACCAGGCTGGCTATAACTGATTGTGATATCAAGATCTCCTGCAGTTCCTTTTACTGTTGAAGGAGGACTAGGGCGCTCATCTTTTTTAGCAGCGCTCATAGTTGTTTTATCAGTCTTGGTTTGTGCCGAAACAGTTCCGGCAATAAGAAATGAAGCTCCTAATAGACAAGCTCCAATTGATTTTTTAATAAGTCGAGAGGTCATTGTTTTGTTTTTGATGAGTATTTTCAAAGGTAAGGTTTTAGTGTCACAGACAAAAGTCATGCTGTAAAATCAATCGTGAAAAATTTCTGCAAGCATACAACGAACGCTTCCTCCCCCAACTTGTTCAATTATAGGGACAGAAACCATTAGTAATAATCCGGATTTTTGAATAGATGAGATTTGAATTGGGTTTAAAGAATTAAGAGCCGTTTCGGATATTACAATGAGTTTTTCATCTGCATGGTTTCGAATTTCCAAAATATTGCCTGCAAAACATTCTAACTGGGATTCGCTAATCTCAATAACTACTCTGCCTTCTCCAATTAGGCGATTTAAAATAAATTCCCTATCGCTTTCAACAATAACATCTTTTGCAATAACAACGAACTTACTGCCAATTGAAAGAACAACATTGGTATGATATATTGGCTTTCCTTGTTTATCAGAGGTGTTGAAGCTGACAAGTTCATACCCTAATAAATCACAAACTTGCTGAGCCAAGATTTTACTTGTACGTGGCGAAATAGCTGCAAAAGCAATTTTGCGAACATGATCAAAAACTAAACTTCCTGTTCCTTCCAAATATTTTCCTTCGTTTTCAGCTAGGCTAAAATCATGAAGTCTCCTTTCGGAGGAAGAAGCTGTAAGTGTATTTATTATATCGTCTCTTCTTTCACTTCTTCTATTGCTGGCGAGCATCGGATAAGTAATTACATCACCCCCTGGGTGGATTCCTAACCAGTTATTTGGAAAAACAGCGTCGGGACAAACAATATCCTTTCGATCTTCAATCAACATCACATTCACCCCTTCACCCTCAAGTAAGCGAACTACTTCAAGAACTTCTAGCTTAGCTTTTTCTGAAACACTATCTGTAATTGCCTGCCTTTGAAAAGAATTTGTTTCTAGTGTTTCCTGATTACTGCCAAAATGATGCGGCATAATCATCAAAACAGTATCTGTTGACTGCATTTTCATTTTGCTGGACTCAATCTTAAGATTCCATTTGATTGTCGCTCTATTTCCTTTCTGTCCATCAATTGAGATCTAAATCCGTTTGAATTGAAAAGGTCGGCTTGGTCGGCATAGTGATCTGCCATGAAATAACCTGACTGCCCTGTTGGTAGAATGCTTAAAGTATGGTCTGTATCTGAAAAATCAATTATTCTACGCATAGCTGGACCAAAATAAACAGGATAGGTGGCTGATGAATCCAATCTGAAACCCATGTTATTTAGGACTTCATTGCCTCCTTGAACAGGAGCGGGACCTACATTAAAGAAAATGTTGAACGGTTTTTTTCTGCCAATTGGATGCACGTGTTCTAGAGTATGAGCCCTGCTCCATCTCCATTTACTTTGATCTTTTCCGTAAACGCTCTTTAAGTCAGCGATAGCTTTAAGCCAAGCTTCTTTAATAATTAATGATCGATATTCTTTTTGATCTGAAGTCCAATCATCCCACCAGTATGTTTCCATTCTATTAATAAGAAAAGGGTAACTCGTTTTCATAAAATGAGTATTCATATACTTATTAAAAAGCCCCAATCCAATTTTATTTACCATTGTGGCTCTTAGGATATTATAAATCCAATGATTTAAAATAAGTGCTCCCTGAGATTCCATTCCATAAGTTCCATCCCATGACGATAACCGATTAAATTCTTCTGTTTTAGTTGCATTTTTATCGATGGAATTCAATGTTTGAAGCAAATTCCTAGCAAGTACTAGATCACTTTCACTTTTGGTATCAACCATCAAAAACTTCATGTCCTCAACTGAAAACTTTTCTTTAGAATTTAGCTCAGAAACAATCCGGCTGGCTCTGCTATCTGGAACATAATAGCCAGGATAATAACCGATGCTAATGCTGTCTGGTTGGTTGTTTGCAGAATATACAAAACCTTCGGGTGGGTCTTCTGATTTCGGATTCTCTGAGAAGTCTAACCAGCCTAGATATTCATGAGTTCCAGAGGCGCCATCTTGGAATCTTTTTGGATTTGTATTCTTAGGCCTTTGAATAAGTTTTGCAGCTGCCCACCAAGCAATATGACCGTCTTTGTCGCCATACATCACATTTAATCCGGGAGCATCGATTAAAGAAGCAGCATATCTTGCTTCATCCATGCTTTTAGCATGATTAAGAGTATATACAGCCTCGAGAGAACGGGCCGGGAACTTCAGGTATGACCACCAAACAGAAATGGGAGTTTTTCTTATTGGAAGATCCTCAAATACATCTTGAATAAGCGGTCCATGAGGAGTTTCCTTGACGTCAAGATTTACATCTGCTTTGTCTTTAACCTTAATAAGCTCCTTGTATGTCTTAATCTCTTCAAGATTCCCTTTATAAGCAACTTGGTTACCCTTCACTTCTTCAATAAAAAAGTCGACATCATCATTCTCAAACATGGTTAAACCATTCGCACAAAAATCAGAGTGTCCAGCCAAAGCGAAGGGAAAGCCAGCTATGTGATTACCGTAGAATTTAAAGCCAGGATATTCAATATGCGCTTCGTACCAAACTGCGGGCTGCGAATAGCCCATATGTGTATCATTACAAAGAAGCGTTTTCCCTGACGATGATTTTCGAGGTGATAATACCCAACTGTTTGAACCAATCCAAGGCGAAACAGGAAATCGCAAAAGTATATTATCTATGCCCTGAGTAAATTTAACAGCGTCCATCTGGGCACTAGAATACACGGGAATTTTAGTTCCTAAAACTGTCCAGTTTTGATCTATATCAGCCATGTAGGTTTCTCCAAGAGTTCGGTACATTGACTCAACCATAGGGTCAATTCTAAAGCCTTCGGCGAAGCCAAATGCTAAATAACCTGTCAAGAGGTAAACATCTGATAATTTATATGGCTCTGGATTAATACCAAGAATGGTAAATTCTATAGGAGAACTCCCATTGGTAATGTATTCGTTGATCCCGGCAATATATGCATCGGTTGCGGCCTGAATGGAATCATTTGCTCTAATTCGGAATTCTTTCGCTGAGTATTCTGCATGACGATTTAGACCCAGCGTTCTAAAGAACTTATCACTTTGAAGCATATCGCTGCCTAAAACTTCGGAAAGCCTTCCTGATGCAAGACGACGAATCATTTCTAATTGGAAAAGTCTGTCTTGTGCAACTACGTAGCCTAAGGCAAAATAAGCATCCGTTTCATTTTTAGCGTAAATATGAGGAACTCCCCACTTGTCATATATGACTTCCGTTTGGGATTTTAACCCTTTTATTGATATTTCACCTGTGTATTCAGGTTTAAGAGAGTTCAACCAAAAGTATATTCCACCAGCTACAAGCCCAATGAGAATTATAAAACCCCAAATAATTTTTTTTAGCATCTGTTCAACACTTTCGGCGTTGAAATTACAAATGTTTCTTGATGTCTATTCACCATCTTATACTAAACCTGCAACTTCTTCTTTTATGTCATGCAGACTGTTGATAGAATGATTGACCTTATTAGATAAAACTATAAGCGTATTTCCATCACTAATATTGCGCATAAAATATGTCCTGAAGCCATGCCACCAGCCACCATGGTATACAATTTTCTTCTCCGGATTCTCATAATTTAATCTCCAGCCAAATCCATAATTTTTATTATTTCTTCTTTTGGGACTGCCCTCTTTGAATGCTTCCGAGAGGGTGGTTTGACTTATTAATTTATCTGAGTAAAGAGCCTGATCCCAAATGAAGAGGTCATTTACAGTTGAAAACACATTTTTATCACCCGTAATTCCATTAAAACAGTCATTTTCTGCTTTTAACCTTCCGTTTCGTTCGTACCCGGTTACCCTTCCTGGCATTTGAGAGCTCTTGCACTTAGAATATATTCGTGTGTTATTCATGCCCAAGGGTTGAAAGACAACTTTCTGCATAAATTCTGAAAAGGTTGTTCCACTAATTTTCTCCACAATGGAAGCCAAAACAGCATACCCTGTATTACTATACAGAAACCGATTGCCTGGTGTGAAGTTTAAACCTGGCTTAAGACTAGCCATTTTTGAAATCAAGTCTGTATTACTTATTGCAGCATGTTTGTCTTCCATAGCCTTTTCTAAAAACCATCTATATTCGGCTAAACCTGAACGGTGAGTGAGAAGGTGTCGTATGGTAATATCTGGGTAAGGAAAATCAGAGATAAAGCGAGTTACCTTATCATCATAGTCGAGATAGTTTCTCTCTTTTAATAGCATAACAGCAACTGCAGTAAACTGCTTTGAAACTGATGCAAGTTGAAACTGATCGTCTATTACTAGGTCTGTTTTAGAATGTAGATCTGAATAACCAAAGGCTCCTTGGTAAACAACGCTATGATTATTAGCAATTAAAACAACACCATTAAAGCCTTGTTTTTTTTGAAGGTTTTCGAAATATGCTTGGTAGTTAGCTTCTTTCCTTCTAGCGTCAATTCGATTTACTAAGGTCTCGAATAAACCTGAAACAGAAGCTTCTTTTACATTATTAGCACCTGTAGTTTCTGCCATTGTGAAAAATGGCAAAAACACAAACATGGCTAGGTTAAATAAAAACACCTTCTCTTTTAACATACTTCGCAAATCTAAATCGAGATACGCAATATAAAGAGAAGGTGTTTCATACTTATCGGCAATGCAATGTTAACAATGCCCGATAATGAGTTTGTTTATTGCTTTACTAAGCGACCAATAGCCGTTTGCCCTTTATCGTCCTCTAATCTTAATATGTAAACACCATTAGACAATCCATTCAATGAAATGCTAAATTGATTAGCCATGCTTGACGACTGAGCGTTGAAATTCATCACAAATCTTCCCATAGCATCAAACAATTGCCAGTTTCCTTTTCCTGAGAAATCAGATGGGATATTAACCCAAGCCATATCACTAGCTGGGTTTGGAAGAATGGTTAGGTGAGATCTTTCCCCAATTGTAGCAAAAGAAACCGTATTTGGAATAAAACAGTCGCCTGCAACGAAAGTCATTGTTTTTTCACCAATATTATTAGGAATGTCAATAATCTCAGTAATGCAAATGTCTTCGCCCGTTAGGGAACTAAAATAAACTCTAACAAGTTCTACAGATGACGTTCCGTGTTGAATAATTGAATCTCCAGGGAAAAGTCCGAAAACTTCACTTCTCATGGCGTTGAAACCTAAGTGAATTGGCATATCCGTCGGGTTTGTAAGTGGAGCAACATCATCGATTACAATTCCTCCTAAAATAAATTGATAGCCTACCACATTTGCCCTCTCAGAATTAAGTTGAATATCAAGGTAATTACTGCTGTAATTCACATCTACAATTTCAAGATAGGTTGAATCATTCGGATTGATGACATTTCTCGGGAAATAGCAATTGCTTAAATCACCCGTTTCACCAGCCGATTGCATACACCACATTTCTAGAGCTGCGTCATAAACGGAAAGTATTTCATCATCATTTAAGTCGTAACAAGGCATTACTGCGGGATTGTCAACCTCAAGCATATTGATGTATTCAGCAACATCTTCGTAGTTAATTACCTCATCTTCAACTGTGTTACCAAACATAGCATCACCGGCACAATCACCATTGCAATCACGGATAGCAACCCCACCAGGAATTCCGTCACAGTCTACAAAAGGCTCACATTCTGGCAATAGTGTAAACGAAGGTACGTTGGCAGCATTTCTTGTGATGTTGATACATACCTGAAGTGCATTGTTTAAGTAATTAATTTCATTTCTGCCCAATGCATCTGGTCTGTGCTGTGAATTAATAATCACCGCAATGCGGTAATCGCCTGCTGGAACATCTGTAATATCTATCCACTGACATTGAGTTCCTGCACCGTACACATCATAACAGCCAGCAGAGATTCCCATGTTTCCGCAGTTATACTGACCAAATCCACAAAGATCCATCACGCAAAATCCATTTTTATGGCCAGCAGGAATGATATTATCATCCATATCATAAAGGCGGTAATCTCCATATCCTTCATAGTGTGTATGACCATGGCAATTAACTACATTAAACTGATCAGGGTTAGCCGAAGGAGTTCCGATGTAATAATCGGCAGTTCCAATATTATCAATCTTGGAAGAGAACCGAATTACATAACGTGTTCCGTAACCAGTAACGCAGTCTTCTGCAATATCACAACCTGATGTTGTATGGGTGGTAAGTGCAAGTGAATTGATAAATGACAGAGAGTCAAACGCTAAATCGGGACCTTGGCAAGCAGGATCTGGAAAATAGATACAAGACCCATTATCAACTTCTGCCAAAGGATTATAATTACACGATGCCGGATCAGTACAACCACTAATTGGACCGGTGTATGAGAATGAAAAGTCGATATTTCCTTCGCATGCATCTACATTATCTCCTATTCTAATTAAGTAAGAGAATCCATCAACAAAAACCACATCTAAATTTGATTGCAATCCACAATCTGCATTATCGTTGAATGCATAAGTACCCATTGGCCCTTCTGTTAATCCAACTGTTGGACAGCTTTCAAAGACCCAGATTTTCGTATCACAGGTGCTTAAATCACATGTACTAAAATTGTAAGTACCCGAAGCGTTGCAATCAAAACGGAACCACGAATCTTCGAACGTTGCAGTATGGGAACCTGTTTGGATTTCAATTGCTTCAGTGCAAGCTGATCCTGGAGGGCAGGCTACAGAATGCTCTGCTAAACTTCCAAAACTGTTTCCATTGGCAACCAAATCCCCGTCAAGGTATATCCAATAACCTCCCGGTAGATAAATACCATCTCCATAACTGTCAATAATTCTTACTTGAACGCAACTTCCGGTTTCAACACAAAGAGTGTCTCCTACAGTAGTACCTTCAGCGATAATATTCCCGTCAACTGTGACATTCCAGGATATTTCCCAAGGATATTGATCGGGTGTGATTTGAACGATAAGTTGACTTTCTCCTTCGCCGCAAGTAACTTGAGCCGAAAGTGAGAAAGACATAAAAACTAGTAGAATCGTAAATAGTCTAATCATGGTTATAATGTTCTGAATATCAAACTTACAATTTAATTATCAACTTGGCTAAAAAGAAAAAGCCGGTCTTACGTACTCAGTCTAATCTGATTATAATTTTGTGTTAGATGAAAAGTAGCTTTCTACCCTTGTTCTTACATTTTCCCGGATGTTGAACCAAAACAAATTGTAATCAGCCACGTGATAGTTTTTCATTTTTATAAGCATCCTTCCTGGCACATGAGGTTTATCTACCCACAAGATTCCATCTTTAACCTGAGCGCCATTAATTTTAGTTTTAACCTTCGAAAATTTCCAGGTGATACCTCCAAGATTCATTTTTCTTGAAACAGGAATTGAATCTGTTTTCCATGAAAGAGGGTTTACGCAAACACCTCCTTTGTAAGTAGTGTAATTAGGAGGGAAATACCCTTCCTGAAAGGTAGCCCAAGTGACAAAACAACCCGTTTTTTCTGGCATATCACAAACAGGAAGTTGAGCAAAGTAATCGGAAGGCACTGGCATTCCAATGACATAGGCTGCTACGAGTTGCTTTTGTAAATCCTTTCCTTCAACAAACTCTTTTAAAAGCATTCCAGCATGTCGTGTTCCTTGACTATGCCCAGCAATAATGAAAGGTCGGCCGTTATTGTAATTCTTTAAATAGCACTCGAAAGCAGCTTTTACATCACCGTAAGCAAGCTTTAATGAGGCTTCCCCACTTTTTCTATCAGTAGTGAAGAATGACGTAATATGCGCTTGACGGTATCTTGGAGCAAAAACTCGACAAGACCCATTAAAAACACTTGCCTGATTAAGGATGGAACTGCCGTCAACCTTACGGTTCATAAGTGAATCATTTACATCGGCGTTCCAAACATACTTTCTGCCTTCAACTTCCTCAAGATACAAGGTTGGATGAACGAAAAACACATCTACTTGAGCTGAAGCCTGCATGTCTCTAATACTTGTATTTGGAACACTGTCGGCCATATCTTTTTTCCAAGGCAGAGCGCACCAGTTTTCATCTTTAGAATAATCTGGAGCGGGCGGTTGAGCAGTATCTTCAAAACGCTCATCAACCTTTGGTGGAACATAATTACTGCCCATATAAGGTGATTTTTTGCACGCCGAAAACACTAGGAAAAGCAGAATAAAAAGGTGACTTTGTTTCATATGACAAACTTAATCTGAATCTTTTCGTATTGAAACCAAATGCTATCAAACTTGTTTTGAATGCTGTATTTTGCGACCTTCGTTATAATTTAATACAAATAAACATGCTGAGCCGTTGTTCCTTATTTATGCTGCTAATGCTTTC
Organism: Bacteroidia bacterium; assembly: GCA_040882555.1. GTDB lineage: Bacteria > Bacteroidota > Bacteroidia > M30B66 > M30B66 > M30B66. The sequence continues at coordinate 24,113 of JBBEBC010000008.1, read as the reverse complement.
CACTTCGTTTGCCATTGCTGGCAATGATGCGAAAAAAGACAGCTCATATTTTGAAGCTGAAGATGCCATTCGGTATGCTCAATTCTTAGATTTCTACAAATTTGGAGAAGAATGGTCAGCGAAAGCCGATACAAGTGGTAAAACTTGGGTTGTTCAAGCCAAGCGCGTATACACTAGCAACAAAGTAATTAAAGATAAAAACGGTCAGGTGTTATGTGATCCAGAAAAAGGATGCACTGTAGAAGCAACACGCACTATTGTGATGGATAAAAAGAATGGCAAGGTGCTAAGTCGCAGACGTTACACGAAAATCAGAAGTAATTAATCTGATTCATTTCCCTTTAAAATCGGCTTTTCTTTTTTCAAGAAACGCTTTCGTTCCCTCCTTAAAATCATCCGTTGCGAAGCACTTCCCAAATTCTTTGATTTCTGTTTCAAAGCCATCTTCGCCGTCCTTAAAATAGCTGTTTACACATCTAATTACAGCTGCAATAGCTAAGGGAGCCTTGGTTGAAATTTTATTAAGAATTTCTATAGATTTTGAAATCACTTCAGAAGCAGGAACTACATAATTTACTAGTCCAAGTCTGTGTGCCTCACTAGCTGGAATCATATCAGCAGTCATTAAGTATTCTAAAGCCTTTCCTTTCCCAATCAACTGCACTAAGCGTTGAGTTCCTGCGTAACCAGGGGTAAGACCTAGATTAACTTCAGGTTGACCGAAACGAGCGCTTTCTGAGGCAATACGCAATTGACAAGACATTGCCAGTTCACATCCGCCGCCTAAGGCGAAACCATTAACCGCTGCTATCACAGGCTTAGTACTTTGCTCGATGCGATGAAATACATCGTTTCCTTCGCGACTTAATTTCTCTGCTTCAGGTGAAGAAAAATTAGAAAACTCACTAATATCTGCCCCTGCTACAAAAGCCTTTTCCCCAGCTCCGGTAATTATCATTCCTGAAACGGAAGTATCTGCATTTCCAGCATCAACAGCTTTACCAATTTCTTGGATAGTTTCGTAATTCAAAGCATTAAGCTTATCGGGACGATTAATCGTAATAATTAAAATACCTTGATTTGTCTCTGTGAGGATGTTATTGTAAGCCATGAATTATCGGGATAAAGTAAAATTTTGTAATTGCTTTCCATTTGGCCTCAAGCGACCTTTTCTGAAAATCATATTGGTGTAAGGATGAGTTTTTCCTTTGCGAAGTTCCTTCTGTTTTTCATCCGAAAGATGAATTATGTCATTGCATTCTTTACTGCAACAACCTTCGAACACATTTCCGCAGTTTTCACATTGAATAAACAAGAGGTTGCAATCAACATTCTCGCAATTTGTATGTGTGTCGCATTTCTCACCACATTGATGGCATTCACTAATTATATCATCGGTGATTCGCTCACCTAATCTTTCATCAAAAACGAAGTTTTTACCTTTGAATTTGCTAGGGATACCCTTTTGCTTAATTTCCTGAGCATACGAAATTATTCCTCCGTGCAATTGATTTACATCTTCAAAACCATGATGTCTTAGATAGGCAGAAGCTTTTTCACAACGAATTCCGCCTGTGCAATACATCAAGACTTTTTTGTCTTTTTTGTCCTGAAGATTCTCAACAACCCATGGAAGTTCTTCGCGAAAGGTATCCACATCGGGCGTTAAAGCGCCTTCAAAACGACCTACCTCTGCTTCATAGTGATTGCGCATGTCTACCACAATGGTTTCAGGATCATCCATTGCTTCATTAAACTCTTCCGCGCTTAGGTGTTTACCCACATTTGTAACATCATAAGCATCGTCATCAAGTCCGTCTGCAACAATCTTTTTTCTAACTTTAATTGACAACAGAAAAAAGGATTTTCCATCATCTTCAACAGCAATTTTAAAGGGAACTTGAACGTATTCCGGTACTGAATCAACGTGTTTTCGGAAATTTTCAAAATTAGCCGTAGGCACACTAAGTTGCGCATTTATTCCTTCGCGAGCAATATAGATTCGTCCTAAAACTCCAAGTTCAGCCCAAGCACGATATAACTCATCGCGCATTTGAGCAGGGTTTTCAAGAATTACGTAACGGTAGAATGAGAGAGTTGTTCGAGGCGTATTATCGTTCTGAATACGCTTTCTAAGCTCCTCATGGTTCACACGGTTATGCAAAAACATAAGAAATTAAATTAGGCAGCAAAGGTAAAGAAATTATAAAACCTTTGGGGCTTCCCGCTAGCTGAGCAGCGGTCGCGCCATACGCCTATATCTTTGCCTTGCAAAGGATGTCGGCTGCTGTCGCTAAGCCAGAAAATATTTGTATAAATTTATTTAAAAGTTTAAATAAATCAACAAGCCCACCAATAAAAGAAGAAGCAATAAGATTTTTTTCATGGTTAATAGAGCTAAGTGATTAGGAATAATTATACGAATGTAGAAAGTCAAATTCTGCGTGAAAAGGGTGTTTTGTTCTTCCCAAAAAGGGTGATTTATGATTGTGAAATGTCAATTATTTTTATTATTGGGCCCTTTATGCCATCCTTAAAAACCTAATAAATGCAGTTTCTGAACTATTGAATAAGGTAAATTTCAACTAATAGAATCAAAGTCCTCGATTACCTACTTTGGTCCTTAAGACAGAAAAGATGCCCAATGAAATCATGCTAGATTATCTAATTTATAATTGATACATTTTGGACTTCCTTAGAAGCTGTTTTTTAATTAAATAGTTGAGTGTTATGAAATGGGGGCTAGTACTATTGATTGCCACATGCCTGATGGCTAGAATGTTTGGACAATCAACCAAAGACTCTTTGATTACAGTTATTCATTCTTCAGCCAATGATATTGAAAAGCTTAAAGCTTATTCAACACTTGCTTTCGATGTTTATTTAGCAAACCCAGATAGCGGAATTTTATTAGCCCAACAAGGCTATGACCTCGCCATAAAAGGTAATAATGCATTTCAGCAGGCAAATAATATGAATGCCTTAGGCTTGTCTTACTACCGCAAAGGTTGGTACGCTAAATCAATTGCGGCTTTAAAGAAATCAGTTGAGTTATTTAACAAAATAAAAGAAAAAGAACAGATTGCACGCGTTTATTTGAACTTGGGTCATGTATATCAAACACAAAAGGATTATAAAACCGCCCATTCCTTTAACACAAAAGCTTTGAAACAATTTGAAGCTCTAAATGACAGTTTTAGAATAGCAATTTGTTACCAGACCTTATGCGTTGTAAGCAGAGAATTAAATGACTTTCTAAAATCTGATGAATACATAAATCAATCTATTAAGATTCTGGGTAGAATGAATAAGCTCGGAGAACTAGCAAATTCACACACTTTGAGAGGGAATTTATTATCAGCTCAAAAAAAATATCCTGAAGCGATTGCTGAATTTTATCAAGCTATAAACTTACTTGATAAAACTGGAGACCTCAGCAATAAGGCGATTGCTTTAGAAAATTTAGGCTCAGCTTATGAGAAACTAGAAAATTATAAAACGGCCATAAAATATTTTAATCAAGCATTTAATTTATTCGGAAAATTAAAAAGCGACGTAGATCAAGCCTATGAGCGCATGAAGCGTTCTATTTCATTAGCAAAAACAGGTAATTACATTGCGGCAAATAGTGATTTAGATAGTGCTGAAGCCCTATTTAAAAGTGAAAATTTGCCTGATTATTTACAAGAATTATATGTGTTTAAATCTGAAGTTCTTGAGATTCAAAACAGACCAACAGAAGCACTAATTGCTTATAGAAAACATGTGGTTTTAAAAGACAGTTTGGATAATGCTCGTCGAGTTGATGAATTATTGCGCCTTCAGAAAGAATTTGAAACCGAACAAAAAGAAAACCAGATTGCCTTATTACAATCTGGGACAGAAATTCAAGCTACAGAATTAAGTAGGAGAAATTGGGCAATTCTTGTGTTGTTTATTCTTGGTACAGCAGGAATAGTAATTCTAATCATATGGAGAAACCGCAAAATATTAAAGGACGAACTAGCCAAGCAACAATTACTAAACCGCATTGCAAGCGACCTACACGACGATATTGGTGCAACACTTAGTTCTATTCGGATGTATGGAGATGTGCTTAAGACCAAAGCTGTGAAAATGGCTCCTGAATTAGCTCCAATGGCAGATAAAATAAGCACAAATGCTCAAGAAATGATTCACTCTATGAGCGATATTGTATGGACCATCAGAGCAGGTCAAGAACATTTCTCCGATTTACAAGATAGGATATGGAATGTTGGAATTGAACTTTGTGCCCCTAAGAACATTCAGTTTTCATTTAGTGGAAAAGATGAAGCTACCGACTTCGTAATGAATCCAGATCTTCGACACGACATTTATATGATTTGCAAAGAAGCAATGAATAACGCTGTGAAATATTCAAACAGCAGCACTTTAATTGTCAGTTTGAAAAAATTCGATCACTCTATTGAATTAATTATTCAGGATAACGGGGTTGGCTTTGATGAAGCAAATGTGAAGCGCGGAAATGGCTTGAACAATATGAAGAAGAGGAGCTTAGAACATTCTGGAAGTTTTGAGATCACTTCTAAAGTAGGGAGTGGCACTATATATAAATTTCTTTTTCAACTGTAGATTTAACCTCTTTGTGGGAGGAAATTATAGTATGGTATAAATAGATTTGTAGTATGGATACAATTCGAGTTTTGGTATTTGAGGATAATTTCAAGCTTCGTGAAAGCTTGTATTTCCTGATTAATAGCGAAGATGATTTAGAGTGCTGTGGAACATTTCCCGACTGTAAAACCCTCGAAAAAGCAATAATTGAAACAAAGCCAGATGTAGTTTTGATGGATATCGAAATGCCAGGCATTAGTGGAATTGAAGCGGTTCAAATAATAAAAAAAACCTATCCCAAGTTACCTGTATTGATGCAGACTATTTTCCATGACGATGCACATATTTTCAATGCCGTTTGTGCTGGCGCTTCGGGATATTTATTAAAAAGTGCCTCTTCAGAATCTTATGCTCAAGCTATTAGAGATGTTTATAATGGCGGATCTCCAATGAGCGGTCCAGTGGCGAGAAGAGTATTAGAGTTATTCCAAAAAAATATTATCCCAGCACCTTCAACAGATTACGAATTAACTCAAAAAGAAAAAGAGGTATTAGCTTCTTTAATTCAGGGAAAAAGCTTCAAGTTAATTGCGGATGCGCTTGGGATTTCATACGAAACAGTACGTTCTCACATGAAGAGCATTTATTCTAAACTTCATGTGCATAGCAATACCGAAGCAGTAATTAAGGCTTTAAAGGAAAGGATTGTTTGAATTATTCTTCAAGACACTTGCTCATCCATATGTTGTGGATAATGATGGTTGCCTTCCGTCAGTTAAACTTTTTAGTTCGTTGAAAAATTTACAAATCAATGAATGATTCAAAACTTTTGAGTACTTCTGTCAGAAATTATATTCGTACGCCAAGTATTAGAATATCATCTACTTGACCTATGCCAGACACCCAGTTTTCGAGGAAGTTTTCGAGGTGTTTTTCTTGCTCCATCATTGATTTTTCTTGTATATCAAGTAATAACTGACGGAATTTTCTTGACGTTAATTTCTTGCCTGCCTTGCCTCCAAACGTATCGGAATAACCGTCAGAAAAAATATAAAATGTATCGCCTTTTTGTAATTGTATTTTATGACTTTCAAAGTGCTGATTATTCAAAGTAGTTCCTCCGACAGCCCCTTTTGTCCCCTTTGTTTCAATGATTTCTGATGTCCCATTTCTAATAAGCCAGAAAGGTCTATTTGCCCCGGCAAAGCTAAGTTCCAGCGTTTTCAGATCAATTCTGCAGAAAGCGATATCCATTCCATCTGTTGAGGATCCAAAACTCTCTGATTGATTTAGCGACTTTTTTATTCCTTGGTTTAGGTGCATTAAAACTTGAGAAGTGTTTGGGTCATCTGCAACTGCAATAGTGAGTTTTTCAAGTCCAATCATACTCAAAAGTGCTCCAGGCACCCCGTGACCAGTACTATCAGCTGCAGCAATAAATAGATAGTTTGCGTCTTTGTAAAAGAAATAAAAATCACCACTTACAATATCCTTTGGCTTAAAAAGCACAAAAGATTCAGAAAAGGCATCATAAATATCTTTCTTCCGTGGTAATTTTGCCTGCTGAATTCGCTTAGCATAATTAATACTGTCTAAGATGTCTTTGTTTTTCCTTTTAATAAGCAGCATCGTTTTTTCAACCTCTCCCTTTAGGATATCAGCAATAACAAGCTCTGCTGCTCGCTTCTCTTTTTCACTTGCTTGAAATTGAAGTTCAATATCAGCAATTGCCAATTCAGCAGCTCGCTTTCCTTTTTCTTCCGTTTCAAATACCATTTTTTTTATAGCAATTACTAATTCCGCCGCGCGTTTTTCCTTTTCTTCATTCTGGAATATTAATTCTGAGTTAGCAATGATCAACTCTGCCGCACGTTTTTCTTTTTCGTCATTCTGGAAAACTAGTTCCTCATTAGCTATCAAAAGCTCTTTAGCGCGTTTTTCTTTCTCCTCATTCTGAAAACCAAGCTCTGTATTTGCAATAATTAATTCTGCTGATCTCTTTTCCTTCTCTTCACTTTGTAATGCAAGTGTATAATTAACCGCTTTTAACTGATAAATAAGCTGGTTCATTTCTTGTTCTTGCTCTTTTAAGGCTTTCGTTTTTAAATGCAAATCAACAAAAACTGAAATTTTAGCTTTTAAAATTTCAGGATGTAAAGGCTTAATTAAATAATCAACAGCACCTACTTCATATCCTTTGAACATGTGAATGTTATCGTTGTTGGCCGTGAGAAAAATTACAGATACATGACGCATAGAATCAATGCGGCGTATCTGTTCGACCGTCTCAAACCCATCCATTCCAGGCATTTGCACATCCATCAGGATCAAAGCAAAATCAGTTTCTGTTTCAACGATTTTTATTGCTTCCCTGCCAGATGACGCTTTGATGCATTTATAATCCTCATCCGTTAATATCACCTGTAAGGCAAATAAATTTTCAGGATGGTCGTCAACCATTAAAATTTTTGCAGTATTCATCTCTGGCATTAGCAGAAAAATCTTTAAATAGGTGAGGTTAGACAATAAAAGGTGGTCCGATTAAAACCTCCTTATGCATTCAATTTAAGAAAAATTCAGTTTTGAGCATAACGTTATAAGCTTCATTCGTCAGATAAATATCTTTTTCTAGCATCTAACAAGTAAAGACTTACTAGCTACAAACAGTTTATGCATTGTAAATAATGCGGAAACAAATGAATCTAGCATCCCTATTTACTTAACCAAACTCTCATAAGTGAAAGCAATTTATCAACGTCTATGGGTTTAGTAACGTAATCATTAGCTCCTGCATCTATACATTTTTGCTTGTCTTCCTTCATAGCTTTTGCAGTGAGCGCAATGATAGGTAAATTGCGGAACCTAGTTTGCGAACGAATTGCACGCATGGCTTCAAAACCATCCATTTCAGGCATCATAATGTCCATTAACACCAAGTCGATTTCAGGATGATCGTCAAGCATTTGTAAAGCTGCTCGTCCATTCTCTGCTCTCAAAACTTCCATTTCCCGCTCAGTCAAAACAAGCTTTAATGCAAAAACATTTCGCATATCATCATCCGCTAGAAGTATCTTTTTTCCAGTGAACACTAATTCTTTATCAAAGACTTTAACTGGAGCCTCTTTGGGAAAAGAGCTGCTAGTTTTGTAAAGAAACAAGGACGTTTCATCGAGTAATCTTTCTTCCGACTTCAGGCCTTTGATAATTATGCTCTCAGAATACTTTTCCAGTTCTGCATTTTCCTCCTTTGATAGTTCGCGGCCAGTATAAATAATCACTGGAGGAATAGACTCTCCTCCAATTAATTCTAGTTGCTTTAGAAACTCAAAGCCAGTCATATCTGGTAGTCCGAGATCCAGAATCATACAATCAATTTCATGATTTTTAAAAATTTCCAATGCCTCTCTCCCTGAAGAAGCATCAAGACAATTCAAATCGTCATTGCAAACCAAAAGCTTTATTGCTTTTCTCGAGTTTTCATTGTCTTCAACGATCAATAGATTTCGAATTTTCCTGTTTACAAAACTTTCAATGTTAGACAAGGCCTCATCCAATTCGATTTTCTCTACTGGTTTTATCAAATAGGAAATGGCACCTTTCATTAATGGCTTCATGCTGCGATCATTAGCAGAAATAATTTGAATCGGAATGTGCCTCAATGATTCATCTGCCTTCAATCGTTGTAAAAATGTATTGCCAGTTATTCCAGGCAAATTCATATCTAGAATTATTGCTTGTGGATAAAACTTTTGTGCTAAAAGCAATCCATCTTCTCCAGTAGAGGCAGCTAAGCATTTATAGCCTTTCTCGTTGATCAAATTCAACAAAATTTTGGCAAATATGGGATCATCTTCTACAATTAAAACAAGTTTATCTGCGCTAACAATGCTGTTTCTATCGTCAGCTATTGATGGATAATTACGAAACTCTGATTCAACAATTTCAGATCTAAACGTCTCATCTTCTGTGGTTTTTCCCTGAATTTGTTGCTCATCAAGCAGCACTATTGGTATGATCAATGAGAAAACAGAACCTTTGTTTTCCTCACTACTCAAGGTTATTTCTCCACCTAATAACTTGGCAAGTTCACGTGAAATTGAAAGCCCTAATCCTGTTCCCCCATACTTTCTTGATGTTCCCCCATCGGCTTGCTGAAATGCTTCAAAAACAGCCATTAATTTACTTTCCGGAATCCCAATTCCTGTGTCGGTTACAGAAATTTTAATTAATGTGGCCGTTTGCTTTTCTATGCCCAATGTTACACTCCCCGTTTCTGTGAATTTAAACGCATTGGATAAAAGATTTTTCAAGATTTGATTGAGACGTTGAACATCACTTTGGATGCTTTCTGGTAAATTATCGTCTATTCGGACATTTAGCTTCAATCCTTTTTCTGCCGCAAAATGCTTGAAATTAAGCAAAATGTTCTGAGTCAGGCTTTTCAAATTAATTGAATCAATATTTAGCAACATTTTTCCTGATTCAATCTTTGAGAGGTCTAGCACCTCGTTAATTAATATCAAAAGATCGTGACCGCTTTTATAAATTATTTCAGCGCATTCAACCTGAATTTCATCAAGATTTTTCTTTTTATTCTCTGCTAAGTCTTTTGAAAGTATGAGAAGGCTATTAAGAGGAGTCCGCAGCTCGTGCGACATATTAGCCAAAAACTCTGATTTGTATTTACTACTTATTTCAAGTTGTTTGGTTTTATGTTCAATATCGCTTTTTGCTAACTCTACTTCTGTGTTCTTTAACTCTAAGGAATTGGCCTGTTGTTCTAACTCCTCGTTGGTCATTTGAAGCTCTTCTTGCTGTTGTTTCAGGTTTTGAGCCTGTTCCTCAAGTTCTTCGTTCATCTGACGCAACTCCTCTTGTTGCGCTTGAAGTTCTTCTGTCTGAATTTTAGATTCATGAAGTAGGTCATATATTTTTTGTCTCGAAATAGCTGAACTAAAACTCACTGCTATGTTTTCCATTAATCCAGTTACGAATTGCTTTTCTGCCGGACTAAATGCATTAAAACGGCCAATCTCTATGACTCCTATAGTTTTTCCTTCAAATACAAACGGAGTAATCAAAATGTGTTTGGGAGCTGCATTAATTATTGAAGAAGTTATACGTAAATACCCTTCATGTAAATTATCTAAAGAGATTTGTTTCTGACCGCTGGCTACTTCTCCTATAAGTCCCTCTTCAAATGAGAAATTACTTGGGGTCTCATCCATCGATGACAAAGCATATTTTCCGCTAAGAATGAACCTGCTCCCACCCTCATTTATTGCATATAAAGCACCAATACTGGCATCTAAATAGGTGCAAAGAAATTGAATAGTGTTTCCTGCTAGTTCTTCTAGTTTCTTGTCCCCGCTTAATAATTCATTCAATTGATTTTGCCCTTTCGTTACCCAGTTATGCCTTTCATTTGCTTCGGAAGATTCACGCAATGACCTAGTCATCTTGGTCAACGCCTTTCCTAATGTATCTTTTTCTGAACGGGGAATTAAATCGACGGAATAATCTCCAGAAGCGACTCTATCAGCATTAAATGCGACTTCATTAAAACTATCCGTTATTTTTTCTAAAGATGTGAGAATCGGTTTTAGTTCATCATTTATTTTGTTTGGTGGACGATCACTTGACTCTCTGCTAGCAATTTTTTCAGCTTCCAAGACTATTTTCGAAATGCGTCCAGTAATACTCATAACGATGAGCCAAGAGATTATGGCTGCCAACACTATGCTTATAATAAGCAACGTAGAAATGAGGCCTAACGTCGATGAAAAATCTTCATCATTTTCGGCTTTTGCTTGTTCCATCCCTATTTCATTTTTGGCAATTAACTTCTCCAGCTGATTAATTGCAGCATCGCGAATTGTCGAACCCTCCTCAACAGAGATGCGAGAAGCTAGTTGAAATTCACTTTTAAATGTGTGAGAGATTATTTTATTGAGATCCTCTCTATAGCTTTTCCAAATAGCTTTGAATTCAGCAATTATTTGCTTTCCAGATGGGTCTGATATTAGCTCGAGCTCACTTGTTTTTTTATCAATAAGTTCTAATGATAAAAATAGTAGGGAACGGTGAAACTCCAATTGAGTTGTGTCTTGTTCCAAAATAATATTTTTCTCATGTCTTGTTGCTTGCAAAACCTCAATCATTAACTCATTGGATAGATTTATCCTTTGCCCTGAAACGTCTACGAGATAAACGATGCGTTCATTGGATTCATGTAATTTATCACTCATGAAAATCACCATGAAAATCAATAATGTGAATATGAAACTGAAACCAATAATTAATTTATTTCTGATGCTTAATATCATGTTCTATTTTTTAAATCAATTTGAATAATCAACCGAATAATCTCTTCTAGTTGTAAAATATGATCCGCTTTAATTGCACTGATTGCAGATGCTGGCATATAAGAAGATTCGGCCGTTGCTGGATCTTGCACAATACATAAACCACCGCACTCCTGAATACGCTTTATTCCATTTGTTCCATCATGATTAGATCCTGTAAGAACGATACCAATTAGAGCTTTATGGTATGATTCTGCTGCTGATTCGAATAGAACATCAATAGATGGACGAGCGTAATTAACCCGTTCGTCAATGGTTAAGGAAAAGGTTTTATTCTTCTCAATAAGCAAATGGTAATTTGCAGGTGCTATGTAGACCGTTCCTTGTTCAATTTTTTCTTTCTCATCTGCTTCCTTAATTATAAGACAACTACGTTGATTTAATAGTTCGATCCATTGATTTTCGGAGCGTGCACCAATGTGCTGAACTATAATAATAGGCAATTTAAAATCCGCAGGAAGCAAAGAAAAAATAACTTTCATCGCATTCATCCCTCCAGAAGAAACGCCAATTACTATTGCCTCATATTTCAATTTATCAATCATTAAATTCGTTGTATAATCCAATTTAGGTGATTATAACTTTCTCTTATATATTCTGTTTTTGGTATCCAATTCGATATATTTATTAGAATAGTCAGTAAAAGATAAGCCCTCCTTTGATCCCAAACACAGAATTCCTGCATGGACTAAACTGGTATGAAAAAGATGTTGAACAGTGTTTTGAAGATCTTTGTCAAAATAAATTAGGACATTCCTACATAGAACTAGATGAACTTCAGCAAACACACTGTCTGTAACTAAATTATGGTTTGCCCAAACAATATTCTTTTTAAGAAATTGATTCATAATAGCATGATCATAACTTGAATTATAATAGGAGGAAAATGATTCCTTTCCGCCTGATAACTGATAGTTTAATGTGTATTCCTTTATTTTACTAAGTGAATAAATTCCTTCTTTTCCATGGTTCAATGCCTGCTGATTAAAATCTGTGGCATAAATAGTTGATCTGTCATATAAACCTTCTTCATACAATAGAATAGCCATAGAATAAGCTTCTTCACCCGTTGAGCAGCCAGCATGCCAGATCTTTATGAAAGGGTATGTTCTTAAAATAGGAATAACTTTTTCGCGCAATGCGCTATAAAATCCTTGGTCGCGAAACATTTCAGTTACTGTAATTGAAAGATCCTGAAGCAGCGTTGCGGCAAAAGACTCTGTAGATAAAACTTTGCGTTGAAATTCAGAAAGATTCGCAAAACCAGATTGTCGCATACGGCTCATAACCCTTCGACTAATGTGAGCAGCAGAATATTTCCTGAAATCGTATCCGTATTTTTGAAAAAACAATTCAAGGAAAAATGACAACTCCCCTTCCGAAATAATTCTAGAATCTGTATCTGCTTTGCTTCCATCGACAGCGCTTCTCAATCGATAATCATCACTACTTTCAGAATTCATAATACTCTTTATTTGATCTGTCTCTATTCCAATATCCAAGCAGCCTTTGAATCTGCTTGCTGCGAATTCAAATATAGCCCAAAAGTTTAACTTTTTTTATTTAATTTTACATTATACAAAAAACGTCTATTGCATATATTAAATAGACAATTTATGTATTCGTGAATAGTTACCAATACAAGAAATTGATTCCTTGAACTCCATAAATAAACTTCGATACATGACAAATTGGATTTAAAATCGAGTTTAAAAGACACAGAAAAATGATGCAGAAATACTAGTCGATTTTAAAGTGGATTATTAGAAGAGTTTTCCGGTTCAATTACGCAAGAGTTGCATATATAGTAAAATGATAGTTGCTGCTCATTTATTTCATTTAGAACAACTAATTATCCTGCTGATTCATTCGAATCATCAATTAAATTATCTGGCTATTTGCTTTGATTATGAAGGGTAAACCTGCAAGTCATACCATGCATTACATAGCTCATAATGGTATAAGGAAGCATTAATATTGGGTAAAAATATGCATGATAATTCCTGAGATTTAGTCAATTAATTAATCTATGTTATAGTAATACCTCCCAACTCATTAAACAACAGATTCATAAAAGGATGTTAAAACTGAAAATGTTATATAACCATTCCTTTCTACTTCTATAGTTTAGTAATGAAATGTGATCAATTAAAAACTGGAGCATAAAAAATGCCGACCATTTTAAATAGCCGGCACTTAAATCAATTAATAAGATTCTTTATTGGATAATTAATTTCTGTTTTGCTCCTGTAGTAACCTGAGTATTGGGAAGGTTAACGAAATACATCCCTTTTGCTATGTCGCTTATATCAATACTAACAGTAGATTCAAACGCCGTATTTATGCTTCTAACAATCTTTCCAGAAATATCAGCTATTTGAATTACGTGATTCCCAGAATTTGGTAGTGAGATATTTACTGATGAACTGGCTGGATTCGGATACAATAAAAACGCTTCAGCTTTTACAGTTTTTTCAGCTGATGTAATTGTGTTTGATTGCATATAAGTTACATCCCAAGTTGGATTTCCTTGATCATCAGTATAAGGATAAATAATCATTAAAAAGCCTCCTACAGAGGGAGCTAAAAACTGATAGTGAGTTTCGGAGGAGGTGCTTTCGCCTTGGAAAGTATATACTCCATTCAAATAAGTAAAGTTAGAGTCTATATAGGTTGATTCTATCGTTTGTAATAGCGCTTGATAAGGCATACCATTAATGGTTAAACTGCCATGAGCATTTGTTGAATGTATTGAATTTGTTGTGCTTATATACTTTATAGAATCTGCCTCTGGAGTACCAATATAATAAGAATTCGAATTTGAATTCGTTGTTGCATAACTACTCCCCATAGCTATTGGTAGTTGAAGTATTGTTTCTGGAGTAGTATAAATCTCTTCAACTATGTTAATATCCATCGTGCTTCCTAGACTTAACCATCCATTTGGCGAAAGGGAACTGAATTGATAATAGCCCTCCTCGGCTGTGCCAACTATTGAGGACTTTAGTACGAAGTTACAACCAGGAACAGAAGCGGCGGCGGGCACAGCTGAAGTATTTAAAAACTCTAAAGTAAGAGCCTCATCAGGCGTACCATTTGTAAAATTCCATGTTTGATTAGCTCCGGGATTCAGAGGAAATGCTGGGGAAACAGCAGCACTTCCAAACGTAAGCACTGAACCTGCTGTTGGTATATGGCTTGAGTTTAATACAGGCTGCGCATTTATAATTGCAGCAAATCCAATAATTGATAAAGTAAGTAGTGTTCTCATCGTTTGGGGTTTTTTTCGCGGCGGGTTGCCAATTTATATGCCATAATTTCAATACACTTTCTGTCTTTTCTCAATCATTCAAACTCGATAAGCGATATTAAATGATGTTAATATTAATTTCTTATTTACTTGATAATTCGTTTGAGGAAATTATTTAGGGTACATTCTAAAGCGCTAAAGACCCTTTAAATTCAATATTCAGTGTTGAAAGATATGTAGATTATTTAATATTTAAGCTAGCCTGAAATACCGCATTTGCTTCGTTACTGAACTATTTGAGTAAACACTATTTAACAAGCTACAATCGGAGTAGACTCTTCACTTTACAAGTTTTATAACCTCAACACTATTGTTCTCGAAATAAACCTGAAGATAATAAATCCCTGAAAACAAAAACGATACATCAATTTCATTTACAGAAGAGTATTTCTTAATTGTTTTACCCCTTGCGTCGTTCAATAATATCGCTTTAACAATATTTGCATTGTTTTCTATCCTTAATTTTTCCAAAACTGGGTTGGGATATACTTTAGTAGCGATATCTATTTCGGAAATGCCAAGAACTACACTGCAAGCATTAGGTTCTGTTGGATTTTGCTCTAATTCGCCTAATGGCTGAAGTAATTGACCATTAAAGCCAGGATAGCTAATTGGATAAAACTCACACCTAAACACCAAATTATTTACTGGGTTTGCTCCTTGTGCTATAGGGCCTGAGGATGCTATGGGATTGATATACTCCCAAACAATTTGTTTCGTAGAGTCGATCTCGAAGAGTCTTCCGGAGGTGCCGCTGGTAATAAGAAACGAGCCGTTTTCAAGTGCGTGGACTCCAGATATATTGCTGCTGTAGAAGTCGGATTGGGGATTATCGCTATAAGTCCAAAATAGTTCGGAAGGTAAATATGCAGAGCCTACTTCAATGATATAGTTGTTTTCGGTATCAATTGGTGGTGAGATTATGTCGATGGATGAGAAGGTTCCCGGTCTGTTTAATCCGTTATTAAACACCAGTATTTTCCCTGCGTTAGGGTAGCCTTGAGGAATCCAAGTGGCATGGTGCTGGCTGTAGAATTTTTTCGTAGAAGGATTGCCTCGTTGATAAGCTTGTGGATTTCCCCAACGATAAAGGATATCGCCACCCTTACCTGAACTTCCACCAACATGGCCAGCCGCTTCAGAGGTAGTAGTGCTGTGATCAATAACCCAAACCTCATGAAATGTATGAGAGCTAACTATCAGCTGATTGAGTAGTGGATTATAGTCGACAGAATTAAGGTGAATCCAATCTTGCGAGCTAGCTTGTCCGGGGAAATAGTTGATGTTGATTAATTCAGGATGCTCTGAAACCTCTCCATAGTTTGGTTTTGAATTATCATACTCTTGCACTAAATGATTCCAAAGCTTCCACTCCCAGACTATTTCTGCGCTATCTGAGCCTATCGGCTGAAGTTCTATTAACTTTTCACTCCAGATGTTTGAATTAGGATAGCTTAAGTTCATCCCATTGGAAATGGCCTCATCATATGTATATCTGTCCCACACGATAACCAGTATGTTTCCATTTGGAAGCACTTTAAAATCATGATGCATACAATTGTTTGCGGTTGATATGGTGTAAGACCAAGTTAGATCTCCGTTCCAATCAAAACGTTCTAGAATACCACCACTGCCGCCTTCATTAAAATTCGAGTTGCTTAACTTTCCCGTTCGGAGCAAGGATCCGTCTTCCAAAATTGCTGCTGAAAGTGCTGGTCGATATGCGCTTGAGTTCCACGAATGCACCTTTTCACCACATTTATCAATGAGATAGGTTTCCGTTGAGCCCATTGGTGAAAACATAATGTAGCCATCTAAATTTGACTGCTGATATTCAATTAAGCCAACTGTGTTTTGACCTAAGCTAAAAGTGCAAAAACTTATTGCAAGCAGACTGAGTAGTTGTTTCATTGCTAGGATTATTTGGCAACAACCAATCTAAAGGAAGATGAGCTTTTTGATGATGTTAACTTGATATGATAAAGTCCATTTGCTAGAAAACGGATATCCAGATTACTCGTCGCGCCCGAAGCGCTAATTTCTTTAACCATAGCTCCGTTCACTGCAAAAACTTGAATCAAATAAGTTTCGGAATCATCTAAATCTTTGCTATCAATATTGAGTAATCCTGAGCTAGGGTTGGGATAAATTTGAAAATCAATTGCCTCTTTTTTACTGCCTGTTTCTGTAGTTTGATATACGTATAAAGTGACAGGTTCGGTGATTTCTACAAAACCTGAGTTTGGACCAGTATTCCCATCCGCAGGAAAAACTTCTCCATAATAGGCAGTTCCAATAACATAAGGGAAGACTGGTTTAATTCCATATCCATAAACATCATTGACCCAGCCAATAGTGGTATGATAGGTATAAATACCACTAGGGTAATCTCTTGTAATTGAGAATCTGCCATTGTGCTCATCTAAATCTCCTAAGCCTTCTATATATTCGAAATCCTCCATATATCCACCTAAAGGGACAGAATCAAGTGTAGGGCCGTGTAAAGACTCTGGCAAAATAGTTCCGTTTGGAAGAGTTGTTCTATCAACCATATTCCTTAAGCGGTAACTGCTCCTTAATCGCACAATCTCAGAGTTTGTATCTAATGCATTTGTGTGGCCATATCCTCCATAAATGGGATAATAATCGAAGGCGTAACCAACCATGGGAGAAGCCATTGTACTATCTTCAATATCGTATAAACAAGCAGGAGTGACATGTGTATGATACTCCCCAGAACCGTTTGGATGCCCCAAACAATGGTCGAAGGTTTCTCCTAATAAATGTTCCCAATACCACGCATTTTGAAACCATCTAAGGGAGTCGAGGTAGCTTTTGGCATCTTTCGGGTTGTAGATTGAGCAGCCATTCAACCACAATCCTATGTGACCATATCCTGTTTTAGTTTCAGGACCTACATTAGGAATTGGATTTCTTCTAAACCGAAATTGATAATTCATTGGCACTGCAAACCATGGATTATTCGGCCAGTCGTATGCTATAGGAATCCAAGAAGGAATGTCATCTGTTTTAATGTAAACGTAGGTATCTGAATAATTTACTTGCTGCACATTGGTTATTGCATCGGCAAATCCAGTGCTCGTATTATTTTGAATCCAAGAAGTAATTACTGGGGGCAATTGCGCAAAACTCGAGCTAAGTGTGCACAAGAGTGCTAAAAGTAAGGTTATTCTCATATTAATCTTTTGTCCGATTAGTAAAACTGTTAGGAATGACTAACTTAAACAAAATGGTTTAATCTGCCAGAAAGATAGTTCTAACGATTGTTGGCCTATATGAGAAAATCTGCAAAAGTATTTTTGTCAAGTTTAAAAATGAGAGTGTTTAATACAGTATAAATTTCCTAGTTGTTTGTGAGTGTCTAATTGGATAGTTACTTTAAGATTCAATCTTCAGAAAGCTTGGGATTAAATACTCTCAAAATGTTGCCTTTTACTTTACAAATAACATCTCCGTTTTTCGCATTTGATATCACGGTAAATGATTTGTTAAAAGGCCCATAACGAGGTAACCAATGCTTTAATACGATTGTACTTTTTTGTCCCGGCATAATTGGTTCATGTGTATAATAAGGCATAACCCAATCGAAAAAACCAGAAGAGGGCAAATGTGAAATTATTAAAGGTTCATTACCAATATTGGTAAATTCAAATACTAAAGGAGCCTTTCTTAACGAATCAAAGGTAATTGCCCCAAGGTCAATTGATGATTCTTTAAATTCAATTAATGCTCCTGGTTGATTCGTGATCTTTATCGAATCATTTTGTCCCAAAGCAATTGTCGCTAAGAACAAACCAAATAAAACGATAAGGGTGCATTTATTCATTGTCCAAATTAACAAATACTGATAACTCCTAGATGGCCAACGTTCAAGTAATTTACCTTATTTAATAATTAATTTCTTTGTTGCCACATTTTTTCCTTCGCGATTTGACACATTTACGAAATACATCCCTCTAGCTAAGTCACTAATGTCAATACTTACAGCCGTCTGATTGTTTGAATTTATGCTTTTGACAAGCTTTCCTGAAATATCAACAATTCTTAGTATTTGGTTTTCTAGGTTAGGAACTGAAATGTTTACTATTGAGTTAGCTGGATTTGGAAATAATTCAAGCTCATTAATCTTCGCACTTTCGCTATTATTAAGGATGTTTCCGCTACGTAAATATCTATGCTGATAAATCGTTTGCCCTTTATCACCTTCTTCTTCAGTAACTGAATAAACTACTATCCCAAAATCTGCTGAGATAAGTTCTGTTTTCTGTCGAATGCTTGTGTTTGTAAATTGCAATTGAAACTCGCCAGGGAATTCTTCTAACATGTAAAAAATAGAGTCTTTTCGAATTTCGATGCTGGTGTTCTTAAGAACAGAATACGGAACATTTTCAATAGTTATACTTCCGTATCCATCTAGTGAACTAGATGTAGTAAAATTCGAAATAGTCAATATCGAGTCAATCCCATCAGCTCCATAATATAAGGCATTATTGATGAAGGTACTTGATTCAAAATCACCTTCATAGGTTAGTGGTAGATTTAATCGCTTGTAAGGTTGACCATAAATTTCTGGAGCAAATATTTGTGTTTGAAAACCAAGTCCATATTCATACAAACCTTCTTCAGACAGCCTATTAAAAGTTAAACTTGAATCGATAAAATCAGCAAGGCTCGTAGTTCTTAGAACGAGATTTATATTCCCCATTTCTGAAGATTGAGGAAATTCTGTAGGACTTAAATATTCAACCTTTTCTATTCTATCGTATTCAATTTCAGGAAAAGTCCACACTTGATCTGGACCAGCAATAAATTGCGGAAAGGCTCCTTCATTTTGGACATAATATTCGAAACTAGAACCCACCCCCGGAATTTGATCGAAAGTTAATATTGGTTGAGAAAAGCCACAAACATTTAGCAGTAAAAACGGAAAAAGTAAACGTAAATTCACAAGGTATTTTCTTGTAAAAATAGCCCTGCAAAAGCAGCTCTTTTATACCTCAAAAGGGTGAAATCATGTTTTAAAAACTCGCTCCAACCCAATTACCAGGTTCGGTATTTTTTCCATCCGCCAAAACACTAATAACTCTGTAATAATAGGTGTTTCCGGATTTTACATCAGTATCTAAAAACGAGCTCTGGGTTAACGGGAATTTCCCAATAGAGATTGGCTTATCCTGTCCATTTCCGCGTTCAATAATTACCTCTTTAATTCTTGGATCTCCAGTTGGCCAGTTAAGCTCGATTCCTTTATCGAACGACTTTGCTAAAAGGTATGGAATGCCTGCTTGTGCACCTTCGAATGAAACACGAACTGGTAATGTTTTAGCACTTTCTTTTCCGCCGCTGGCGAGCGATGTAAGGCAATAATAGATTTCCTTGGGAATTGTTTTAAGTGTGTCGATGTATGAATTCTCGGCAAAAACTGGATAGTCATTTACGATTTCCCATGGTCCCGCTTCATTTTCAGAACGATAAACTTGATATACAGAAACTTGGTCCTCGCGCATTCCCTGGGTATTCCAGACAAGGAAAATGTGCTGGTCGCTGAGTTTTCTTGCTAGTAATCCTTGAGGCACATCCGGCGCAGCCGAATTCTCCATTTGAATAGTAGTAAAATCAGAAAAATCGCTCAAAACATAGCCTTTGCTTTCGGCCGCAACCGCATAATGATAGCTCTTTCCGGGGATTAAGTATGCATTTGTGTCAGTCCACGAATAATCGAGCGTTTGCGCAATTTGAATAATGCTGCTTACAAGTTCGGGTTCGGCACCAATGGTTGATGTTCTAAAAACACGAAATCCGCGAGAGGATAAATCGGCTGCTTTCCATGAAATTACGGGCTGTTTATTTACCAATTTGGAGGAAATCTCATTGGGTTGAATGACTACTGGCTTTTGGTGACTAACCATTGGAACAGTTGGTGTATGATCCATCAAGCCCTTTAAGTCGTAAATCAATAAACGATAGTACACCGCTTCCATTGGGTTAACGACATTGTCGAAATAGACTGAATCTGTTGGACTTAAATGGGTAACAATGGTGTAGGATGTGTCTGATTTTAAGCTGCGCTGCAGGATGAGCGATTTCACTCTTTTTGAGTGGCGGATTTTCCATTTTACAGCAACTTGAGATTTATCATCTGTTTCGGTTGCCGTGAAACTTAGTGCAATTGGCAAAGTTGAATTATCAAGATTATCGGCTAAAAGTGGTTGAGAGAGCTCTGTAGGATTTCCGTAAAAATCGAATCCAACTAGTTGATAATTGAAATATGAATAGGTATCAATGCTTGTATCGCGAGCAATCATGGCAAGGGAGTCGCCAGATCGTGTTGCCCTAAAATCGGCATCCTTCACCAATTCATATTCTTTGGCTTGATGATCCTTCCTGAAAATACGAGTAAACAAAATGGGATTTCCCTTTCGGATGCTCCAAAATGTTTCAATATCTCCGTACCAGCTTTTGTTGCTGCCTGGTGTGAATGCTGGTTCTATATACTTTGCATCTAACCTATCCCACGAGAGTGGAACATCTTGATCATTTATTAGAGCTGTATAAATATCTGCAGGACTTCCTTTGCTATCGATCAATGCTAGGTTTGCAGCTAATTTAACCGTTAGCATATACTTCATAAAAACAGTTTCGGTAGTTTCTGCTTTACCTAATGAACTTTGAACACGGGTAATCTGACTATCGTTCAATGTTGGATAAAGAGGAAAAAGTGCTTCGGCATTTCGCAGTTCTTTCTCGAAGGTTTCGGACGAATTAGCTGTCTTAATGCTTCCAAAAGGGTTTCCGTTTTTTAGGACTTCGACATCAAATCCCCGCAAGGGTCCTTCATAGTGCAAAACGACTCCTTTAGGAGAAACGCCTGCAATAATTGTCTGAGCAAATCCGCTGGAAGCGAAACACATACAAAAAATAACCGCGATGATTGAGAAGTGTGTTTTCATATTAGAAATCGCATGAGGTATCATCTTTTGAGGCCGATCCACCGCAAGGTGACCATTGCACATCTAAATCGAGACCTGTGTTTGTTGACATAGAAATGGAACAACCAATTGTTTCTTCAATTGAGGCTCCACAGAAATCGCCGAACATGGTAAATGAGGCACAGGCATCCAAAGCCAAGGATGCTTGAGGGGCAAACTGTAAAGTTCCGCTTGCCATGAATCTAGCCAAGGCACCGATGCATAATGTGCAAACAACTACTTGTACACCAACATAAGCTTTCGCATAAGCCGCAGCTTGAATAGCCATTACGGAAGCAGAAGATCCAAAATTTACAAGAAAATTCAAATCGGCACCAGCCTGAACACCCATTCCAACCGAGAAAAGTGGTACTGGAATGCTTACGCTCCAATTAGCAAAATTTGGTGCTAGGTTCGCGTTGATGTAAATACCAGCTATTCCATCATCCTTTAAATATTGCGGAACATCCAACAAATACATGATGTCTTTGTGTCGCTTAAGCACATTGGCGGGAAGTTCGGGGTAATAACCACTTAAAGCTCCGCAGTTCACATCAGCAATGGCATCCAGCCCAGGAATGGAAACGACTCCAATCATATCGAAATAAAAACCTGAGCCATCGAATTGAATCTCGAACATGCCCGAGTTGAGCGAAACAGTACCCATAATAATTGGCACCTTTATCACCAAGGTTCCAGTGAATGAGACTTTCTCCCAGTTGAACACAATTGTTAATCCCCCGAGAGGGGTGTCAATATTCTTAACGGCAATTGAATTACCATCACTTGCGTCTACTTCAATGGCACCAGAAACAATGTAATCGAGTGTTCTGTCGCTTTCCAGACCTTCTGCTCCAACCAAATCTGCTGTGTAGCGCATGAAATCCCATTCGCTGCCAACAACATTTTGGGTTCCATTAAGTACTTTCAGTTTGGTGTTTCCTTGTCCCCCTTCAAGTGGAATATATTGAAAAGCCTGAGGAGAATTTCCGTCTTGTAGTTTTGGTATTTCTATATGAACGGCTCCATTATTTTTGATAAGTTTCCCCTTTAAGGCGATGCGATGCCCATCGTATAAATCTTCGTTCTCAAAGTACAAATCGCCACGGGCTTCAAAGTAACCATCAGAAAAAATGTAATTCTCAGTCCCTGTAGCACCGTTAAAATAGACTTTGCCTTTGGTTTCAATTCCTACATCAAACGCTTTGGTGGTTCGCGTTATATTTTGACCAGGCTTCGTATAAGTAAAAACTGCCGTAGGTGTTGTCATTCCTGGAATTCCCAGATTCATTCCTCCAACAATATCAAGCCCGTCGGGAAGATTCACGATACTTTGAATGGATAAATCACCGACATTATAAAATCGACGAGATTGATAGATTGGTTGAATTAAGCTAGCATTATTACTAAAGACCGTAAATGCGCCAATGTTAATTTTATCTGTCTGCACAAAACCGGGAAGTCCTTGAATGTAGCAGGCTGGAAGGTCAGAGTTCTGGCTGTTGTAAACACTAAAACGCCAGTGTGGTTTGAGGTCGTATGAACATGCCTGATCAAGGTTTAAGATGGCCTTGACATTGGCGTATTTTCTGAGTTTGGTGACGTTTCCGCCAAGCATGAGATTATCCAAATCGACTCCTGCTTCGGGCATGATAAGTTCGGTTGGACGAAGAATGAGGTTACTTACAGGAATGTCGGCTAAGGCAGTGCTTATGTTTGCTTTGGGTATAACAATTCCACCATGCGGGATGCTGTATGCCCAGCCAGTCGTGCTTTTGATAGTCCAGTTTTCGAGTTTAAAGTTGATCTCTTCGCCAGGACTTTCAATAATAATGGCTGATGGCGTAACCTTGATAGTTCCGGCATCTACTTCCACATTATTGCTTAACGCTAAATTTGGATAAAGTTTGGTGACGATTTTAACTGTGTCCTTGACCAGTTTCGAAAGTTGGGCATCAGCTTTTGCGTCGAAATTATGAATGCTGAAAGCGATTTGTTTTTCTACTTGATTGGCTCCCATGTCCATTAAGAAAAAGTCGCGTTCTGGATAAGAATTGGGTTTGGAAACCAAAGGAAAGATGGTCGATTTAAGCGCTTGTTCTCCAACAAAAAACTTCCCGGTATAATCGAATGAAAAGCGGAAAGATTCCAAATCACTCAAGACTCTTCCTTGCATTCCGCCCCACTCTGCATCAATAGCTTTCACGCGAATTGTTGGGAAATAACCTTGAGTTTCGCTGCTTAGCATGTCGGCAACAAATGCATTGTGCAAACGAAGTCGTATGGCTATTTCGTTGGTTACAACTTCGTTGGATACCGGTTTTGCCATTGGAATTCCGCTGGCATCTAATTGAGTTGATGCTTCAAGATTTATGTTGGTAAATCGAACGCGTTGACTTGGATCGTACATTTTGAAATTGCCATTTCCGGGAATATTTACGAATGCTCCGGAAACTTTGTATTTGTTATCTGGAAGAGCCTCTGCGGCAGTAATTTCGACAGGAAAACCTAAGATTTTAGTAATGTTTAGATTTTCAATTTTATCTAACTGAAAATTGACATTATTGATGACCGAACTTGGCATTGCAATGGAAAAACTTGCTCCAATATATGTTGTTGTAGTTGATGATTTAGCGGCTTTAATATTCACATTCTGCCGAGGCAATCCTTTCAAGGAGTAGTTCCCATTTTGATCCGTTGTGGTTTCGGTTACACTCGGTCCATAAATCGTGAACCCTGTTTCGCAGAAAACCCTAGCTCCAGCAATTGGCGTATTTGATCCCTGTTCTACAACTGTTCCGTTTACTTCCATGCCTGGATCCGTTATGTAATCAAGATGGATGTAGTGTTTTG
>JBBEBC010000007.1:0-8601 GCA_040882555.1 Bacteroidia bacterium | reverse complement strand
ATAATGATATCTTTTTACCAAAGGGATATAAAATTGAAAGGCTTACTATGCTCATTTTTAATCGTTGGGGTGAACTTATTTTTCAATCTAATGATGTTAACGTTGGATGGGATGGAAAAACAAAGTCAAACATATTTGCCCAAGACGGGCTTTACACTTGCCTGATTGAGGCATTAGATGTTTATGAGAATAAGTATAAATACAAAGGCGCTGTTTTCTTGTTTAAATAAAGCGTTGAAGTCAAATAATATAATAGAGTAAGCATTTAGCTTTTCAATAGGTTATTGCAGTCGCATATGATTAGTCTTATTGGCTTTTTTCTAAGTATAAAACGCATTATAGGAAAGGTCTAGTTTCTAACACTCCGTGAAGATATTTAGGGGTAAGACCAGAGAATAGTATAAAACAGAGTTCAATTCCTAAAGGAGCTTTTTCTAATTTATCTCAAGCTGATTAAGTAATTCTGCCAATTGTTCTGTTAAAGTGATTCTTGAGAATCTTTTGTCGGCAATAACAGGATGAACATCTTTCATCGACTGATACATTTCGAGCATGATATTCTCCATTTCTAATTGATTGTCAAAATCTACCACTTTGTTTGACTCATTTGAAGAGCTTACCACTTCAGAAGCTTGTCCATCTTTAGGCCCAAGCATCAAAATAGGGCGACCTGCTGCCAGATATTCAAACAATTTACCTGTAAGTGTAGCTTTTGGCGAGAAAAAACCAGTTTCCGACGCCCCATAATTATTAATAGAAAGCAATAAAACAGAAGCAGATTTTTGTTCGGCAATGATTTGTTGATGAGGAAGATAATCAATGATTTCGGTGCAATCATCCAAGCCGTTTTCTGTAATACTCTGCTTTACAGAAATGTCATTTTTACCTATCAAACGTAATCTAAAATCGCGTCTAAAATCAGAGTTTTTCAGCCTCAATTCGGCGATTGCTTTCCATAGAGCTGGATGATTTCTGCGGTCGTTTAAACTTCCCGTATGAACTAAACTAAAGTATTCATCCTTGCGCAGTAATTCAGGGGCAACATCAAAATCTTCAGGATCAAAACCATTCGTAATCACGCTTATCGGTTTTGAGGTTTTACTTTTAAATTCATCGGCCATAAAGTCGCTCACTACAACAATCCTATCGGCTTCTTGCAAGACAGCTTTTTCAAGTGATATATTCCTGTTCTTGGCATACTTACTCATCGCAAGGTCACTTGCAAAATCAATATTTACCCAAGGATCTCTGAAGTCTGCAAGCCAAGGTAAACCTGTTTTCTTTTTTAGTTTACGTGCTATCAAATGCATGCTATGCGGCGGACCAGTAGAAGCAATAGCGTCGACATGATTTTCTTTAAGCCAGGAACTGAGATAGTTGATTGAAGGTTTAATCCAAAATTTTCTAGCATCAGGAATGAACACATTACCTCGCAGCCAAAGTGATAGTCTTTGAGCAAACCCTTTATTACCAGATTCCTGCAGAAAGCCTGATACTACTCGTTCTTCCTTCTTTTGGCCAATAAATCGTTTGTATAATTGATACGGCTCCCAGATAGGTTGTTTTAGAACATGGATGCCTTCAGGTATGTCTTTAATAAATGACTCGTCTATGATTGGGTATTCCGGGTTTTCTGCTGTATAAACTATCGGTTCCCACCCGAACTGCCTGAGATATTTAACAAACTTCAGCCAACGTTGAACACCAGCACCTCCAGAAGGTGGCCAATAGTAGGTGATTATCAAGAGTTTCTTCACATCACAAATATGGAGTTTTACTGATATGAAATGTCAAAGCTAAGTCTTGAATTTTTCACAAGAAGGCGGGGGGATAGCTATAAATAAAACATTGAGTCCATTCTGAACTAATTCAATCAAAACGATTGCTTCAATGAGGAGTAGTATTCAGTAACCCTATCTGTTTTACTCGCAAACCCATATTTTTCTGGCGAAATTCCTCTTTCCCTTTTTACCAATACTGCAATAGTGTGATAGTTTAAGTCCTAGGTTACTAATTAAATTAGTAATATCTGAGGTAGAAACAATTATTATTCTATCTGTTATTCTAGCTGTTGATCCGATAATATGTAAGATGTCATTATCGGTTGCAACGCTAAATAAATTGTAAGGTAAATCAACAATAGCAGCCTCATACCTTTTGTTTACGTCTTTTATATCAGAGTTGTAAATGGTTGCTGTGTAGTTGAAGTGAGAAAGATTTTTTCGCGCATCTCCGCATATTTTCTCGTTTATATCGCAACCTTCCATATCGTTTCCAGCAAAACAAGCCTCAAGCATAATCGTTCCAACTCCGCAGCAAGCATCAAGCAGCTTTTTATTTTTGATACCTTCTGAGGCAATATTAACAAGTGCTTTAGCTATACTCATATTTATTGAGTTGCTGTAAGAGCATGGCTTCTGTTTGTGTTTATACCAGGCGAATTGATTTTTTATCAAAACGCCAAAATGCCAAATTCCTTCGTAATTACCTACAGCATAAGTTATTGTAGGACTATAATAATCAGGATTTCCTTCAATGCTGTAACCTATATCCTTTAGCTTATTAAGCCTTTCTGGATATTCAGTTTTATCACCATCAAAAACTAAGTACTCAACTTTGAATCCTTCGGCACAAATACTTTCTTTTTTTATATCCTCTATAAATGCTGTATAATCTTCAGAGGATGAAATAATATCAAGCCTATTTTTAAGAAATGCACTGCTTGAAGGTTCCACCTTTATATCAGAGATTAACTGTTTATTTTTTTCCTCTTTATTAAAAATCGATTTCGATTCAAGCTTACATAAATCACTTTCATAATTGTCGTAGATAAAAGAATAGATATACATGTTTTTAGCGCTTGAATTAGCTATTGGGGGCGGTTTTTTGCTTTAGATATTAATTTTTTAGCATAGTTAGGATGCCTTAAAATGCTTTATTTGAAACTCGAATATTTAATGTAAACATACCCGACATCTGAAAACTTTGACTGAGTCCTTTTTCAAGTTGATAGTTATGATTTATCACCTTCTAGTGGTTTGGAATTTTAATTTTGATCAAGTATTAATTTCTGCAGTATTCTCTCGCCTGAATCAAACTCGACAAGCAAAAAGTATATACCACTTGGTGCATTAATTTTCAAATTAACAGAATCAACAGTTTTAAACTCTTGCTTGAATATATTTTGCCCCAAGGAATTCTTAATGCTAATTAAAGTATGCTCCTGGATTTTTTCGAAATCAATAAACAGAGAACCTTTGCTTGGATTTGGGAAACAATTAACGGTCTGTTTAAAAGAAGACGAACCATCAATTGAATTAGGAATAGCTTCAAAAGAAAGTGGGCGGTATTCCTCTATAACGGTTCGCATCAAGTCAATTTGACCAAGGGTAAAGGAATTTTGACAGTTGCCACTAGAATAATCCATGTAGTTTTCGACCATATTGTGAAGGTCATCATCTTCAATATTATCTACACAGAAATTAGAAGAGAAATTACAATTCCAGGCACTTGCTGCATTGCTATTCGGTGTATCATCAATAAAATCATCTAAGCTACAATCACCGTCTCCCCAAATATGTCTTAAGCCAAGATAATGACCAACTTCATGTACAAGCATTTTCCCTGTTGTGGTAATCCCGTTAAATCCATCGTAAGGAGGAGGAAATATGTTTGGATTGTTGGGTCCGGCGTTTACGTAATGAAGAATTATGCCCTGTTCAAACGAATTTATTTGCTCAATAAGTTCAATAGGCCAGTTTTGATGGTCAATTGGAGGCGTGCCAATAGCAAAATAAATAAGTTCTTCAAAATTATCGAAAGCAGGTTCAAAGGTTCTTAAATCGCCTATCCAAACATTAAGATATCGTTCTGTATCCCAAGCATCTTTACCTCCCGAGCTTGTTTCTGATATCCTGAAGTAATTAGCAAATAGGCTATCGTTAACCCACTGAAGAATTTCGGAGTTTTGTCCAGGTGCGTATGGCAATATACCCCCAAAGTGTTCAATAGGAGTAAGGGTTCTAGTAATTCCATTGCTAGCTTCTCCAGAGGGATCGATATTAGCTAATCGGAATTCTATTTTTGAGTCTCCAACAAGGTTTAGAAATTCAGGTCTAGTTTCAATGGCATCTGCATTTTGTCTGCGAAAGCATTCGTTGAGAATATCTAATTGATTTAGTATGACTGAGTCAGGAATGTCCTCTGATTCATTATTATATACTATATGAAATACAACTGGAATGCTGTAAATATCATCGTTTGCTCTTGAAGTATTTTTATTTGTAATCACTTGCTGAAGCTGTTCCATAAACTCATCAGAGTGAGCTTTGAAACTTCCACTATGGTGGTCAATCTCTCCAAATAAATCGAAACTTCCGCAGGTATTCGGCATGAAGTCTGATCTGTTTTCGTCAATTGATAAATTTGAAATCCCGCCTTGTGCCATTGCATTTTGTGAATACATAAACACCCAAAACGAAAGCAAAAACAAGGTTAAACTCTTGAATTTATTCATAAGAAAATCAGTTTTAATCGATTCTGTAAATATTGCGATTTGCATAATCTAAACTATCATATTTGACTATGTTGATTATCAGTTTATTTATGCTTGTAAGACTCACTTTTCCTTCAAAAAAGAAAGCTAAATTGAACTTAAATCTTTGAATTATTTTAAAATAGATTTTTCCCATAAAAACTAAAAATCATTCCAGGTTTTCAATATTGTTTGAAGAATCTGAGTGGTTTTAAAGGTCTATCATTGATGTGTATTGAATACCAGCCAATGGTTAATGTGGAAATGTCTATTGAATGAAGAAATTCCTCTTTCGAAATAGTCTTAATGAGCCTACCTTGACTATCAACAATTTCGGCCGAGGTGGAATTACTTGGTTCGATACCCTTTATTTTTATTGAATTGTGCGCTAAACTAGGTTGAACTTGAATGATGTTATTATCGAAGTTTTGAAATCCAACTGATGTTGAAACATTTAGCACAGCAATTTGGCTGGTATCAGAACATTCACCTAGACTTGTGATGCATCTGTATTCAGACCCATCTAAGTCTAATCCTGCTGGAAAAATAATTAATTCAGGAGAATTCATACCTGAATATATACCTGTATTTACAATCTGCTCAAAGCCGTTTTCAGTATTTATTTCCCAAATAAAATTTGCATTTGAGGGAGATGATATGATATTAAATTGAACTTGTAATCCTTGGATCACAGTTTCACTTATTGGTTCAAGGATTATTTCTGGGGTTTGGTTAACAACAATGGGGACAATTACAGAACCTTCACAACCATTATTTGCTCCTTGAATGTTATATGTTGTTGAAGCTGTAGGAAAAAACGGAACATTGTTTGAAATTCCGCTGGGAAACGTATATGAATCAGCACCAGATACGTTTATTGATAATGATGAACCGGTGCAAATTGTGTCACTTGGAAAAAGCTCAAAAGCTAAAACTGGTATAGGAGAAACTACGACTGTAATTGAATCAGTATTGGTGCAACCATTGGTGCCTGTGATTTCAACGACGAATGTGGTAGTTTCTGCTGGCGTTTGCGGACCGGGGCTAACACCATTTTCCCAAACAAATGTTCCATTGTTACTTCCTGTAACATCTAAGAGAACGCTGCTTCCTAAACAAATTGGCACAGGTGGTACTAGCGATGCATTTACAAAAGGTCTTGGTAAATTTGTTATCGAAATAACCGACGAACTTCCCTGGCCACAAGTATTTATTGGAGTTACATAGATTTGATAATTCCCTGTAGCGAGAAAACTAGTTTCAAGACTAGCCTCAATTGAATCCAACACAAATGGCTGATTGCCTAATTTTGACCATGTATAGGTATCGGCTCCATTCACCGGATCAATAGTATAGTTGGCTTGCACCGAAGAGCAAATTGAGGTAGGTCCGCTTATGAAACCAGCATTCGAAGGGATTGAGCATAAAGATAGTTTCAAGAGGAAAGCATCTGAATCTCCGTTGGAAATGCTCGTATTGGAAGGATTGTTTTGATTAAAGCTAACAGTTTCTGAGAATAATCCACCTATAAAAATATCACTGTTGGAGCCGAGGAAGATGCAGGAGCCTCTATCAGTAAAAGAGCCTCCAATAGTTTTTGCCCAGTTAAGATTGCCTAATGAATCAAATCGAGCTATTAAAATGTCATCACCTCCATAGTAATTGGCTGAATAAGTTAAAGGACTTGGGTCAAAATCGCCTTCAGAATTTGAATATCCGGTGACAAAAATTGAATTGTTTTCGTCTAAACTAATTTCATTTGGAGATCCCTGCAAACCCTTTACCCATAAAAATGAGCCAGAGGTATTCATTTTGGTGATAAACATCAAACTTTCGCCACTTGAGTTTAAGGTTCCTAAATTTCCAAAAGTTATGTTATCAGTAAACACTCCTGAAACAATAAGGTCTTGATTATTATCAACATCTAATGAATAAGCATTATCACTATTAGGTCCTCCCATGCTTTTGGCCCAAGTAAATTGACCGTTACTATTGAGTTTCAGAACAAATCCATCTGAGCCTCCTAGCGATGATAAATTTAATGTTGCTGGACTTGGGTCAAAGTCGATAATTCCGGTATATGATCCACAGATGTAAATATTGTTCGAAATATCAGTTGTTAGGTCAGATATTGTAATGAATCTGGTATTGGTATTAAGCACCCATTGAAAAGCTAGATTATCATCAAGTTTTAAGATATAATCGCTAGAGAAAGTACCTTGACCTGAAGCTATATTATTTGATCCTGGACCAGGGTCAAAGTCAACGATAGCGCCAAAAGTACCGGCAAGAATCATATCATAATTTCCATCAAGTTTAAATTCGGTTACAAAATCATTGTCCGTGCCACCGAAACTTGAAGCAGAGATAAACTCGCCAGCAGAGTTTAATTTCCAGATAAAAACATCGGTTGCTCCATTTGAAGTAAGGTTAAAAACTGGTGCACCCGGGTTGAAATCAACGGTATTGGTAAATGCTCCTACAGCAACTATGTTTCCTAATTGATCGATAGCTAATTGATTTACAGAATTAGCTCCACTTGATGCTATTTGTTTTACCCATTGGAATTGCCCTAAAGCATTATATTTTATAATACAGCCATCGGCGCTTCCTGCACTTGTAAGTTCTTCAACATTTGGTCCGGAATCAAAATCGACTGTAAATCGAAATGAACCGCAAACGTATGCATTGCCGTCATCATCCACTAAAATGTCGTTCACCATCTCACTACTGCTACTGCCAAATGAGCTTACCCATTCAAATTCTTGTGATAGTGCCGCATTTGCAATGAAGAGCATAAATAGAAAAAAGAGCTGTTTCATAACATATGATTTGAAGTAAGATGTTTTGTGGATGCTAAATTAATTGTTTTGAGTACTTTAAAAGTCTCTGCTAGGGAAAGGCTATTAAAAACATGATTCTCATAATAGACTTGTTTAGACCTGTTATTTCTGATTTATATGAATTAGTAATTCTTTTAGTTTGACTTATTTTATTTGAAATAGGAACATCAAAGCCGTTCCAAAATCTAAAATCCCATGTAAAATTGCGAAGTATATGAATAGTGAAGGTCTATAATAAATTGAAATTCCTATTAAAGATGCAAAAGGTAAAAATACCAAAGCGCGATATAGTATAAAATCAATATCAGGAATAAATGGCAGTGTGCAATGTTGGACAGACAAAAATAAAACTGGAAATAAAATGGCTAACCATTTCAATTTAAATTGTTCTTTTAGGTTTGGCATAATATATACAAAGTAAGTTGCTATTTCCGCCATTGAAATTGTTATAGGAAAGATAATTAATAAAATGTAAACCAACCATTTTTCAATTGGGGCAAACATTATTTGTGTTGGAATATTTGGGTTTTCCCAAAGTATACTACTTAAGAAATAACCCGGCAAGAAGACTACGGGCACAGTTAATATTGCCAATCCTGAAAAAACGAGTAAATCGTTTTTTAAATTTGCTCTGCTGAAAGTGAAAATACTGAAATAGTTTTCCCCTTGAAGTTTGAATAAAATGACTAATAATGCAATACTGACTAGATTTGTCAGAGTTGCTGAAAGCAACCAGTATTTTTCAGAAATTTCCCACGAATTGGCCAATAAGGCAACAATCGCTTGAAAGGCTAAAAACAAGATAAGTCTGCTTACCAGTAGTAACATGATGCCTGTTTTTGGTGATAGGGGTGTTCGTTTTTCTTTGCAAGAAATCATTCTTTAGAATATTTCGAATAAGTATCTTAATAGTATAGTTTTAGAGCATGTTGACCATTTTATGCTTCCGACTAACGTTTTGGTAACGCAATAATATTGAATTAAATAAAAAGCTGAAAATGTAAGCTGTAGGAAGTCATTTTTGGGTCAGAATTTGGCCCGGTGGCACTATCTGTTCAAGGCATTTGCGCAGGTAGCGACTTCTTACGAAAAGCTGCATTTGAAAACCAAAACCGCCACTTGCGAAAAGCTGCTATTAGGTGCTGGGCAAATAGTAAAGATTTGCTCTTGGATTGGCAACTTGACTTTCGAATAGAGAAGAAGTATTGCCTAAAACATTCATAT
>JBBEBC010000006.1:0-8664 GCA_040882555.1 Bacteroidia bacterium | reverse complement strand
AAAACGAGCAATTCTCTGGCATCGGCACACATACGTTAAATCTAAGCGGTTTGGCTAAAGGGGTTTATTATTGCAGAATAATGCAGGGTGCTGAGGTTGTGGTGGTTGAGAAGGTTATAAAGTTCTAGCTGAGGCGTCTGAGGCTCTCGAAGACCCGAAGTGTAGAAATTTATAATCCCGAGTGAACGCCTGTGCGGCTGGAACCTCGGGAGCGAAAAATTTAAAGTTAAGAAACTTCTAGTTTCTGTTTCTACAACACACCTGCGATAGTCATGCGGCAGCTAAGAGTTGAAACTAAACTCAGAGAGGACGAACGGTTCCATCAAAAAGTCTGGAAACAAATCTTTATCCTTTTCTACTTTGCCATTTCTATCTTGTATTTTATACTTAATACTTTATCACTCCTGCTTGATAATCTGCCTGCTATACGTGCCAGTAGATGTCTGAACACTTACCACATAGTTACCTGCCTTAAGTCTTTTAATGTCCTCCAGTTTTAGCAAAGTATTAACGAAAGGAAAAACTGTAAACTCCTCAGAAGTAAGTTTCCTACCATTGCTTTTGAAGATGTTTACTGTAATTTGTTGTTCTTTTTCTGAGAAGAACTCAATGTTTACCCCATCAGTAAAAGGGTTTGGATAGACATTAACAATGCTATCTGATTTAGCTTGTACGTCTTGAATTCTTGAAAGGATGCTATGTGCCCTAACAAAATTAGGGATACCAAACCCAAGATAAGCATCTGGATTTTCGGCTTGACTAGCACTTTTCTCAATAGCCTTAAACACCTGCATCATAGTTGCGTTAGGATGAGCTTGCCATAGGCAGGCAACCATTCCTGCAATTACTGGAGAGGAAAACGAAGTTCCATTAGACCTTCCAACATTACCTGATGAATTAACAACCAAAGTCATTTGCCCCATGGCTGTGACGTTGGGTTTTACTCTACCATCAAAGCTAGGACCTCTGGAGCTGAATGAAGCGTAAGCGCCTTCTGAATCAACTGCACCAATGGTTAAAACACTATCTGCATCAGCCGGAGCACCAATAAATTTCCAAGAATCTGCACCTGAGTTACCAGCACTGTTTACAACCAGAATCCCTTTAGAAGCGGCAACATCGGCACCAATGGTAATTCGTGTTGTATTTCCATCTAACTGAGAGTAGGTATGACTCGTTTCTGGATCATCAAAATTGGTATAACCCAATGACGAGTTGATGATATCTGCACCAACTGAATCGGCAAACTCAGCGCCCCGAACCCAGTTATCTTCTTCAATAATGAATTCTGTATCAGCATCTTCCGTTCTTATAAGCCAATAACTTGCCTCTGGAGCTGTGCCTACAAAAATACCTGGGTAGTTGGCTGCCATGGTAGATAAAACCGATAATCCATGAGTATTTCCATCAAAAACAGATTCCCCACTGTGTACAAAATCTCGTGTACCTAGCAACCTGCCAGAGTTTCTAAGACTATCAAAAAACACAAATTCATTCACTTTAAAAAATCCGGCATCCAGGACAGCTATTGTCATCCCCGCACCGCGGAAACCCATACTATGAAGCTTATCACCTTGGAGCATCTTAATTTGGGCATCGCCATCACCGTAAAGTACATCAGCTCCTGGATTGGCTTTGATTTCTACTTTTGCTTGGTATTGCTCATACATTTTCATCAAATCCTGCATGAAATCATCTGCATTGGTTTTTGACTTAACTCGGGCAACGCGTTTGGTATCTTGAACAAAATCAAGGCTTTGAATCTGCTCTAACAAGGTTGAATCTTCCAATTCAATTGTAATAGCATTAAACCACTTACTCCGATTTAATATCCTTGCTCCTAAAGCTGAAACTTGATCAACATAAGAAGGATTAACAGGAATATCATTTTCCTTTATGTCAACACCCTGCTTTTCACGCCTTTCGATAGCTTTTAATGAAAGAAAGTCCTGCGGATGATCGATACTGAAAGGCGAACCTGCTTTATCGGTAAACTGGATCCAGTATTTTTTAGGAGCTACATCCTGCGCTATCCCTTGAAAAAGGAAAGCAAACATGAAAATGGTTAAAACAGAAATTCTCATAATCTTTACTTATTCTTCTCCAACCTCAGCAGCTCTCATAGTGAAAATGACTCCTCTTCTGATTGCTGGACCGGGCACTACGTATTCAATGTTTACATAGCGTTTGTAAATCATACCAACGCGCGAAGCGAATACTTCCGTATTTCTAAACTCAGAAACAAGATTCTCAGGATCGGTATTTATAGTTGTTACTGTTGAATCGAAATCCAAAATTCCGGTGTTGTATGGTGTATGAGCGTTTTCGTAAATATACGTCCTCTCACCTACTGAATTCAAGGAATTACCATTCCACTCCTTGCCTTCTTTTACAGGAAAAACCATCTTGATATACCTTACATCTTCTTCGATTTTTTCTACTTGATTGTTATCTGCTGTAACAAACCACACATCCTTCAAAAACCAACTTGTAGTATCTGAGACTTTTTTAAATCGCTCAAGGCGGATGGCTCTCCTTCCGGCATTATCAGTAAATTCAGATTGATAATACTCCTTAATCTGAAAGCGGAATGTATCAACCGTTCCATTAAAATCGTCATAAACAACTGAATCGCAATCATACGTTATATAGCTTCCAACTTTCGTTGGGAAGTAATCGCGATAAAATGGATCTGGCGGGATGACAGAATCTTTTTTACACCCAGAGAGAATCAGCAAGACAGCTGAAAAAGCAATAAGTAAATGCTTCATCATTTATTCAGGTTTCTTTATAAATCCGCCACCAACAAGGTCATTGCCTTCGTAAAACACAGCCGACTGACCTGGAGCGATTCCTGAAACAGGTTCAAGAAAGTCGACTTCCATAATGCCATCGGGCCTTTGATTTAGAATGCTCATTGTACCGTCATGCTTGTAGCGGATTTTCGTTAGTGATTGAAAATCTTCGGGAAGTTCCGCATATTTCATCAGGTTTACGTCTCTTACCTGCATTTGGTTTTTAACAAGCTCTTCTTTATTTCCTATAACCACTGTGTTCGTATCAGGCTTAATGTCTAGCACAAACATGGGCTTTCCAAAGGCTATTTCAAGTCCTTTTCTCTGACCAATAGTGTAAAAGGGATATCCTCGATGTTTTCCAACTACGGTGCCGTCGGCAAGGATAAAATCTCCACCATCTACTTTTTCTTCTAAGCCGGGAACTTGCCTTTTCAGAAAGCCACGGTAGTCGTTATCTGGCACGAAGCAAATTTCATAGCTTTCGCTTTTGTTAGCAAGGTCAACAAAGCCACTATCAGCTGCCATTTGGCGAATTTCCGACTTGCGAAATCCACCCAAAGGGAAACGAGTTCTAGCAAGACTTTCTTGAGATAAACCCCAAAGCACATATGATTGATCTTTGCTCAAATCAAGTCCTCTGGAGATAACATATCTGCCATTGTCCTGAATTCTATGTTGAGCATAATGCCCAGTAGCAATAAATTCACAATCGAGCATGTTTGCTCTCTTAAGTAAAGCCTCCCATTTAATGTGAGTATTACAGAGCACACAAGGATTTGGAGTCCTGCCTGCTATGTATTCACCAACAAAATTATTGATGATAAAAGCACCAAATTCATCTCGTATGTCTAAGATAAAATGAGGAAATCCAAATTTAACTGCAAGAGTTCTCGCATCATTTATTGAATCGAGACTACAGCAACCTGTTTCTTTCTTTGAGCCACCTGAGGATGCATAATCCCAGGTTTTCATAGTTATACCAATTACTTCATAGCCTTGCTCATGAAGCATCATGGCGGCAACGGAGCTATCTACTCCCCCACTCATGGCCACCAAAATTCTACCGTTTTTACTCATCTTACAGGTGGTGTATTCAATAATTCTTCTTCGTTTACATCGAGTTTCTCAAACTTTTGAATATTCAGATTTTCTGAAACTCCATCTTTAAACACTTCTGTCTCTTTTATGTTCCCTGTTTCTTCATAGTGATACCAGGTTCCTTGTCGCAAATCATCTATGTAATTCCCCACCAGTTTGGGCTTCCCGTTTTCAAAGAAATAAGTCGTTTTCCCATTTAGATTTCCTTGGTTGTAATTAGATGAAAATCGAACAGAGCCATCTTCATAATACTGTTTCCACGGTCCATGTCTCGTGTCATTTACATAAGACATTTCTTCAGAAACCTGTCCTTCAGGATAATAGACATACCAAGTATCCACTTTCTTACCCTGTTTATATGATTCTCTTGAGATAATTTGATGCAATTCATTGTAATACGTCCAGA
This sequence comes from Bacteroidia bacterium, assembly GCA_040882555.1. Classification (GTDB taxonomy): domain Bacteria; phylum Bacteroidota; class Bacteroidia; order M30B66; family M30B66; genus M30B66. The sequence goes on along the minus strand of JBBEBC010000006.1, from coordinate 4,362 downwards.
CTGAATCTTTGTCTTGGTTCACATAATTTCCATCAGAAATGATGTTTCCTTTTGCATCAAAACCTTTACAACGCGATTTGCTGCCTTTTTCAAAATAGAAGCAAACCATTTTCAATTCGCCAGATTCGAGATAGTATCTAAAAACTCCATCTGGTTTATCATTCTTAAAACTTCCTTCGTAACGAGGCTTGCCATCTGGGAAATTTTTCCTCCAAAAACCTTGCTTCATGCCTTTTTCATCTGTCTGATTGGAGGCGGTTTGAGCAGAAATGTCATTGCTAAAAAGCAAAGAAAAAGTTAAAAGAAGTAAGCTGATAAGGAATCTCATATTCGGGCTGCAAAAATACATAAAATCAGGCAATTGAATCACTTAAGGAATAGAGAAAGGCAGGGTAAAGGAAGATTCATTATTATATTCATCACTAGCCTTCACTTGGAAAGTATGCTCACCAAGGCTCAAGTTTTTATCGACATTGAGATACCAGGTATTTTTTCCGCTGGCGGGAAACATAAGTACCCATTCACCGTCAAGGTAGGCTTGCCAAGAAAATGACTCACTCACTGGATCAGTCACGCGAATTTTAATATAACCAGCATCAGCCACAGATTGAGCTTCTAGTCGTTTGGTTTTAGGATTTTTCGTCTTCCTCGGTAAATACACAATTTCAGGAGCTATGGTATCTGCAATCACCTCAAAATCGCCGAAATACTTATAATTTGCACTTAGCCATTCGCCATCCCACGAAGTGGATAACACATCATAAGAACCGCGCGTTTTTTCAGCTATACATAGCTTATCCTTAATATGTTGTGGATAATTTTCAGGCTTGAATTTTAAATTCATCCCGCTGTGAAGCGGTAAATAAACACTACCTACCTCTACCAAAGGCGAATATTTTCCGGGTTGCGGATGAGGAATAAATTTCACATCGGCGGTGTCGTACAAACTACGTTTGGAAATGATTACTTTCATTTGATCCTCATACTTGATCACTGCTCCGTCAGGAAAAATTCTCTGATGATTAACAGGCACCTTAGACGAAGAAAAAGAGGTGTTTGGCAAAGAGCCTTGCACATCTAAAGATTGAGTTGTCTTGTTTCCAGCAACATCTGTAAATTCCCAAGTGATCTTGTAATCGCGATTTTCGTTAAAATGAAAATATCCTTGATCAATGCTTGCCTTATAAATGCCTATGAGAGGATTGGCGGGCACTACGCATCGCTGGTACTTCTTATTTGCTCGTTTCTTCTCTTTGTAATCGATCCAGCAATTCACTGAACGGCTCTCATCGAATGAAAATTCATCCATGCGTGATTCAAAAACCTCCAGTTCATCCACCAAAACCCTTACCTGATACATGCCTGAATAATTGCCCGGCTTACCAATCACATCGCCACCTTCGAAACCAAAGCCAACCCAGCCAGAAAGTTTGGGCTTGGGTATTTTCGAAGAAGTTGACCTTAGTCCTGTTTTAGAATTTCTGTAAAGTGGCAATCGTAGGTAAGAGCTTGAATTATTGACTTTCCCATAATCTTCTTTTGGAAAAATAAGTAAGGAAGTTGGTGCAGGCGCAGTTTTATCATCGCCAAAGCCAAAGAGCAATGGATTAAAGACATTCTCAATGATTTTATCTCTTATTTCAAAATGCAAATGTGGCGCAGTTGAAGAGCCCGAATTACCACTTTTGCCAATCACTTCGCCCTGTTTAAAATTGAAACGAGCAGAATCAACGAGCACATCTATTTCGTAATCCTTCGATTCTCTTTGCATTTTGAGAACATATTCTTGCAATGGAGCAGAAAACTCACTTAGGTGACCATAAACCGTTGTATAGCCTTCAGGATGATCCATGTAAAGAGCATTTCCATACCCTCGCAAAGAAACTTTAACCCTGCTAATATAACCGGATGCAGAAGCTAAAACATCCTGAGATCTTCCTTGAGTTGAAAAATCAAGGCCTGAATGAAAGTGATTTGGCCTTATTTCACCAAAACCTGCAGTAATGAGAAGGGGTATTTTCATGGGGGAGGTAAACACCTGTTTCCCACTCTGGGCAAAGCAATGGGCATTAATTCCTAAACTAAAAACAAGAGCTGCCAGCTTCAACATGCCTAATGAACGTTTGCAAGGGCAAAATATTGGTTGTTTTTATACCATGAAGGCAGGAAATTAAATACTTTTAAACCCTTTAACGAACAATACACTATGAGTAAATTGTCAGATGAAGTAAGTGAGCTAGAAGCGAAGATTAAAAAATTGATACATTTGCACGTCGCACTTCAGAAAGATTGTATCAATACGAAGTCTGACAATGAACTTTTAAAAACAACCATCCACAAACAGCAGGAGCAAATCAGGCAGCTTGAGGAAGGAAATAAAGCCTTACAGCTTGCAAAAGCATTAATGACGAATGGTGAAAACACTGATTCGGCAGCAATGAAGAGCAAGATTAACGAAGTAATAAAGGACATAGATTCATGTCTAGCATTACTAAATAAATGATAAGAAACCCATGCAGGACGCATCAATTGAACTGCACATCGCTAACAGGAAATATCCGCTTAAGGTTAAGGCGGAAGAAGCCGATTCTGTAAAGAAAGCGGCCCAACTGATTAACGAAACGCTTAAATCACTTGAAGAGCGTTATGGGGTAAAAGACACGCAGGATTTGTTTGCCATGAGCGCATTGCAGATTACCACTCAATTAATAGAGCTTGAAGCATCGCAAGAAGTTAATTCGGGCGATTTACAAGCTAAAATTGAAAGCATGTCGAAGCACTTAGATGCTATTCTTGATCATTAAGGCCTTTTTTCTTTCCCTGTTTATTAGCTTTTGAGGTTTGTTTAATAACGAACTAAATGGACACACTTATTTATGTAATTGTTGGTTTGCTGGCAGGCCTCGGAGGAGGATATGCTGTTGCAACAACTGCGTTGCGAAAGGGCATTGAAAAGAAAAGTGCTCAACTTGTTAAAGATGCTGAGGCAGAAGCCGAAGTGATAAAGAAGGATAAAATGCTCCAGGCAAAAGAGAAATTCCTTCAATTAAAGTCTGATCATGAGAAATCTATTTCACAGAGAAACAACGAAGTAGGTCAAGCAGAAAACAGAATAAAACAAAAAGAAAGTGGCTTGAGCCAACGTATTGAAGAAGCGAAACGCAAACAAACTGAGCTTGAGAAGCATCAGGAGCAACTTCTAAAACAAACTGATATTGTTAAGGCTAAACAGGCTGAACTTGATAAGCAGCATAGAATTCAGGTTGATAAACTTGAAGCAATTGCTGGCCTTTCGGCCGATGATGCCAAAAACCAGTTGGTAGAAGCTCTAAAAGAAGAAGCTAAAACAGAAGCATCTGGCCATATTAAAGATATCATTGAAGAATCTCGTTTAACAGCAAGTAAAGAAGCTAAACGAATTGTTATTCAGACTATTCAACGTGTTGCCACTGAGCATGCTATTGAAAATTCAGTATCCGTTTTCAATATTGAAAATGATGAGATTAAAGGTCGTATTATTGGTCGCGAAGGGAGAAACATACGCGCTATTGAAGCTGCCACAGGAGTTGAAATTATTGTAGATGACACACCAGAAGCAATCATTTTAAGTTGCTTTGACCCTGTTCGTAGAGAAATTGCTCGTCTTTCTCTTCACCAACTTGTTACAGATGGTAGAATTCACCCAGCGAGAATTGAAGAAGTTGTTGCCAAAACAAAACGTCAGATTGACGAGGAGATAATAGAAACAGGAAAAAGAACATGCATCGATCTAGGTATTCATGCACTTCACCCTGAACTAACCCGCATGGTTGGTAGAATGAAATATCGTTCTTCTTATGGTCAAAATCTGCTTCAGCACTCGAGAGAGGTAGCTAACCTCTGCGCTCTTATGGCTGCTGAACTAGGTTTAAATGTTAAACTTGCAAAAAGAGCGGGATTACTCCATGATATTGGAAAAGTTCCTGACGATGAGCCAGAATTACCTCACGCTATTCTTGGTATGAAGCTGGCTGAGAAGTACAAAGAGAAACCAGAAGTTTGCAATGCCATTGGAGCTCACCATGATGAAGTGGAAATGACAAGCTTAATTTCACCAATCATTCAGGTGTGCGATGCTATCTCAGGAGCTAGACCAGGTGCAAGAAGAGAAATAGTTGAATCATACATCAAGCGATTGAAAGATATGGAGCAGCTGGCTCTTTCATACCCTGGAGTTTCAAATACCTACGCTATTCAGGCAGGAAGAGAACTTAGGGTAATAGTAGAAAGTGAGAAGGTGAATGATAAAGATGCAGAAATGCTATCATTCAATATTTCGCAAAAAATCCAGAATGAAATGACCTATCCAGGTCAGGTGAAAGT
>JBBEBC010000005.1:4166-47580 GCA_040882555.1 Bacteroidia bacterium | reverse complement strand
AGTTATCGGAGACGAAATATTGCAACTGAGTAAAAATGGGGCGACAATTATTTTCTCAACCCATAGAATGGAATCGGTAGAAGAACTTTGTGATTCAATTGCATTGATCAATAAGAGCCATAAAATCCTAGACGGTAAGGTTAGCGATATAAGAAAAGAGTATCGCACCAATACCTTCCAAATGGAATTCAAAGGCAATCTCTTAAGCTTTACGACTGCCTTGTGGACTGGCTTTGAATTACTTGAAAAATGGAATGATGGAGATCATTGTAAAGTCAAATTGCGCTTATTGAACAAGCATACTGTTAACGATCTTTTTGCAGCAGTCATGCCGGTTTGTGAAATCATCAGCTTCCAAGAAATCATTCCTACTATGAATGAAATATTCATTAAAACAGTGCAACAAACTAATCAGTTAACTCAAACTGCATAATGGGAAAAATCGGATTAATCATTCGTCGAGAATACCTTACCAGGGTTAGAAAGAAGTCATTTATCATTATGACTATCCTTGGACCATTGTTAATTGCAGCAATTGGAATCATCCCGGTTTGGCTCGCAAAATCAAATGAAACAATTCGTAAAGTTCAGGTCCTCGATGAGACTGGTATTACTGAAGGTCAGCTTCAATCTAACTCTAACATTATCTTTACTTATCTAAATACCAGCCTAAAAGAAGCTCAGGAAAACCTAAAAAATTCTGATACCTACGCATTAATATTCATCCCTGCAGAGCAGGACGATAACCTGTTGGCTACTCAAAATAATATTAAACTATATTCAAGAGAGCAAGTAAGCCTAAACGTAAAGATTTACATAGAAAATCAAATAGAGAAGCAAATTGAAAGAGCACTATTAAAATCGCAAGGCGTTGATAAAGAACTTGTTGCCAGTATTGAGAAATCAGTGAATGTGAACATGAAGACTATTCCTTTGAGCGAATCTAAAGCAAAGGATGTGAGCTATGACGTTGAACTTAGCACCACGATTGGGGCTATTGGAGGAATGCTCATTTATTTCTTCATTTTTCTTTTCGGAGCTCAGGTAATGCGAGGTGTAATTGAGGAGAAAACTAATCGAATTGTTGAAGTTATTATTTCTTCAGTTAAGCCTTTTCAGCTTATGATGGGCAAAATCATAGGTATTGCTCTGGTAGGTTTAACACAATTTCTGCTATGGGTTATTTTAACTTTCGCCATCTACTCAACTTTCATGAGTGCGGTTGTGAAAGAAAAATACAGTGCCGAAAAGATTGAGATGTTGATGCAACAAAGTCCTGATGGAACTGCGGTTGAAGACATAGATCAAATCGTAGAAAATCAGAAAATTTTTGAACGAATAAGTAGCATCAATTGGGCGCTATTGATTCCTGCATTTATTTTCTACTTCCTTGGCGGTTACCTTCTTTATGGCTCCTTATTCGCTGCTATCGGAAGTGCTGTAGATAATGATGCTGATACGCAGCAATTTATTTTACCTATAACCATCCCGCTGATTTTCTCATTTGTAATGGCACAGACAGTGCTAAATGATCCTACAGGAAGCGTTGCTATGTGGCTCTCCTTTATCCCACTTACTTCACCAATTATCATGATGGTTCGACTACCATTTCAGGTTGAAGTATGGGAATTAGTGGTATCGATGGTTTCGCTCGTGCTTGGTTTCGTCTTCACCACTTGGTTAGCAGGAAAAATTTATAGAACAGGCATTTTGATGTATGGAAAAAAAGTGAGCTGGAAGGAATTAGCCAAATGGCTTCGCTATTAGTTTATCGTTGATAAACTTTCACAAGTAGTTACCTTATTCTTCGCTCTATTTCTTAACATTGGGGCACTAAACCCAATTTCTTGAAAATTGCAATAATTGATATAGGCACTAATACTTTCAAGCTCATGATTGCGCGAGTGCATGAGAATGGAGAGTTTGTGGTTATTAATAAAGAGAAGATTCCAGTAAAACTTGGTGAAGGAGGAATTAACAATCAGATTATTGCTCATGCTCCTTTTCTTCGGGGAATTAAAGCCATGTCTACTCACAAAGCGACAATTGATCGTTTTGAAGTTGACCATGTTCGAGCTTTTGCAACCTCAGCGATTCGCAGTGCTTCAAACGGAGAAGATTTTGTGAAGCGTGTTTACGAAGAATCAGGTATTCAAATTGAAACCATTTCGGGCGACAGGGAGGCTGAATTGATATATTATGGTGTAAATCAAGCTCTTGACTTAGGCGATAAAAAGGTTCTTATAATGGATATTGGTGGAGGAAGTACCGAATTCGTTATTTGCGATAGGCAAACGATGTACTGGCGACAAAGTTTTGATTTAGGAGCAGCCAGACTTTTAGAAGTAATTAATCCTTCAGAGCCTATAAAGAAAGATGAAATAAAAAAGTTAAAAACCTACCTAAAAGAGGAACTAAAATTGCTATGGGCTGCATGTGCAATTCATAAAGTTGAAACACTTATTGGTTCTTCGGGCAGCTTTGATTCTCTTGCAGAAATGATCTATTATAAGTACCACACGGAAGAAAACCCCTTGGTGAAAACCGAATATCATTTCAACTTAAAGCACTTTGAATCAATGTATAAGGTGTTGATGAACTCCGATCTCGAAAAGAGATTTAAGATTAAAGGCTTGGCTGCAATGCGGGTTGAGATGATTGTAGTTGCAGCAATAATGATTCGGTTTGTATTTAAAGAATTAGATTTAAAGGCAGTTCGATTATCTACATTCTCTTTGAAAGAAGGAATGCTTTATGATTTCGTTAAAACAATGAAAGAAGCGTATTGATATATGGCAAAGATTCTGATCGTCGACGACGAAAGAGCTATTAGAAGCACCCTTAAGGAAATTCTCGAATACGAAAATCATCAGGTTGATGAAGCAGTTGACGGTGCAGAAGGTTGGGAAAAACTTAAAAATGGCTCTTATGATGTTCTTTTGAGTGATATTAAAATGCCTAAAATGGATGGCACCGAATTGCTCGACAAGGTTATTGAGATGGGTATTGATTGTCCTGTTATCATGATTTCAGGGCACGGCACCATTGAAACTGCTGTAGAATGCATTAAAAAAGGTGCTTACGATTTTATTGCAAAACCCTTGGATTTGAATCGACTCATGATTACTATGAGAAATGCTCTTGATAAATCTGACCTGATTCAAGAGACGAAGATTCTTAAAAAGAAAGTCAATAAAACCATTGATATGGTTGGCGAATCACCTGCCATCAGAAAAGTGAAAGACATGATTGAGCGGGTTGCTCCTACCGATGCAAGAATTTTAATAACCGGACCAAATGGAACAGGTAAAGAACTAGTTGCCAGGTGGGTTCATTCTAAAAGTCAACGCGGAGCCTCACCTTTAATTGAAGTTAATTGTGCCGCTATCCCATCAGAACTTATTGAAAGCGAACTTTTTGGTCATGAGAAAGGAGCTTTTACAAGTGCCATAAAACAAAGAAAAGGTCAATTTGAATTGGCTCATGGCGGAACACTTTTCCTTGACGAAATCGGTGATATGAGCTTAAGTGCTCAAGCTAAAGTGTTAAGAGCTCTTCAAGAAAATAAAGTCACTCGTGTGGGCGGTGAGAAGGAGATTTCAGTAGATGTGCGCATCATTGCAGCTACAAATAAAAATCTTAGAGAGGAGATTGAGAAAGGTAGCTTTAGAGAAGATTTATATCACAGATTAAGTGTTATAATTATTGAAGTTCCTTCATTAAACGATAGAAAGGAAGACATCCCGCTTTTAGTGGAATACTTCTTAGATTTAATATGCAGTGAATATGGCATTCCCGTTAAAAAAATCAAGCCGGAGGCTATAGCAGAATTGCAAAAACACAATTGGACAGGTAATATTCGAGAATTTCGTAACGTTGTAGAAAGGCTAATAATACTAAGCGAGAAAGATATTGAACAGGAAGATGTTATAACTTATGCTCTTCCTGCAAAGCATAGTTCATAAGCTAACTTTAACTTACCCGTATGAAAAACATCCTGTCTGTAATCTTTTTTCTTTCTCTTGCGCTAAGTGCATCAGCTCAGGTTATACAGTACAGATCTGGCTTACAGCCGATGAAAGATGGTGATAACCAAATGAAGTTGAATAATTTCAGACAGGCTTATGAAAATTATACTATCGCAGTAAATGTTGACCCAACCCTTGCTGATGCCTGGTATAAACGTAGTATTGCACTTACCAAATTAGCTAGATATAAAGAGGCCATTGCTGATCAAAACAAGGCAATGCAACTCAATCCGAATATTGCTAACATTTATGATGTTCGGGCGCAGCTTAGGATGCTTGTTGAGGATTATCCAGGAGCGGTGGAAGATTATATAAAGGCCATTGAGTCTAATCCTGAGGAAACTGAATTATACCATCAGCTTGCAAACGCCCATTTAGCTTCAGGAGATTTTCAAGCTGCAGTTGATGATTACAATAAGATGTTAGAAAAAGAGCCTTCAGATACACTTGCATACATCTGTCGTGCCCTAGCCAATTTGAACTTAGGTGAAATAGAATTAGCTCAAAATGATTTAAATGCTGCTTTGACTCTCTGCGAGGAAAATTCGCTTGCTTTTGAGCTACAAGGCCTCATCTACCTCGAAAGAAAAAATTTTATCGCAGCCGTTAATGCATTTACCCGTGCCGTTGAAATAAATCCAGAGTTTGCTATGGCTTATTACAACCGAGGCGTAGCCAAAAAGCTTAATGGGAATGTGGTTGGTGCTGAAGAAGATTTTTCAAAAGCTATAAATTTGAATCAGGACATTAGTTCGGCCTATTTTAATAGAGCAATGGCTAGGCGGAATATGGGAATGGATGAAGAAGCTATTGAAGATTATACCAAAGCACTAGAACTCGACAAAGATTATGCTGAAGCTATATTTTTTAGAGGCATGACCAAAAAAGTGATGGGCGATTATGACGGTGCTATCGCAGACTATACTGCAGCTATTGATCTTGATGCTAACGATTACGAAGCATTTAATAATAGAGCAAACATAAGAATGCTATTCGGTGAATATTCAGCTGCGATTCTTGATTATAATGAAGCAATTAAATTGAAATCAGATTACGGTTTAGCTTACTATAACCGAGCGGTTGCTAAGATTATGGCAAGCAAAAGAGAAAATGCTTGTGACGACTTCCGTCGAAGTGAAACATTAGGCTATGAACCTGCAAAACAAGCGATGAATGACTTTTGTGAAATTAGATAATTTACTTAGAAATTTACCAATACTGCTTTTTCTCTTTCTTGGATTTACTTCATTTGGACAGAATAAGAAAATACTTTGGATAGGAAACAGTTATACCAACTATAATAATCTCCCGCAAATGTTTAAGAATCTCGCTTTGAGTGGAGGAGATTCTGTCATTTTCGACTCTAGCACTCCTGGTGGTTACACCTTCAGTGCACATGCGTCAAACCAAGCAACTCTTGATAAGATAGCTCTTGGTAATTGGGATTATGTTATTCTTCAAGCTCAAAGTCAGGAGCCTTCCTTCCCTCCTGGCCAGGTAATGAGCCAAACATTGCCGTATGCCGTAGAGTTAGATTCATTGATTCAACTTGCTAGTCCGTGTGCCAAAACTGTTTATTATCTGACCTGGGGTCGGAAATATGGAGATTCGCAGAATTGTGCAAACTACCCTCCATTGTGCACATTTGAAGGAATGAACAACCGGCTTAGGTGGGGTTACAAGACTATGGCCGATGAGACCGAGAGTCTGATTGCCCCAGTTGGTTCAGCCTGGAAAACAGCATGGTTTGCCGATTCTACTATCAACCTTTGGAATGCAGATAACTCGCACCCATCAAACGCTGGCTCATATCTAGCTGCCTGCACATTTTATTCTACTATTTTCAGAAAACCTTCTTTAGGACTTGAGTATTCGGCTGGTCTTAGTGCGAATACCGCTTCCTTTCTTCAAGGCGTAGCCGACCAAACGGTGAATGATAGTTTGGATGTCTGGAATATTGGCAGATTTATTCCTCAATCAAATTTTTCGTTTGCTGCCAATGGTCTTGAGTATACCTTCCAGCATGAAGCTCTTCAAGCGGAAGAATTTTACTGGGATTTTGGAGATGGAAGTACTTCTGATTTACCTTCACCAGCTCATACGTATGCTAACGCTGGCGTGTATGAAGTGAGTCTTATTGCTGGACGTGCCTGCGAATATGATACAAGCACAACCACACTTAATGTTGTTGTTGCAAATGTGAAAGAAAATGAAACATTAGGCTGGAGAATTTTCCCTAATCCTGCAAATGATCAAGTTATGATTCAAGCAGTTGAGTCTGAGCGATTTCATATAGCTGTTTATTCAATAACAGGCAAACTTGTAAAGGCCTTTGACCAAGAAGGAAGCCTTATAATGCTTGACTTTTCAGATTTCGAAAAGGGAGTTTATCAAATTGTTTGCAGCGCAGGCAACGATCAAAAAATATTTAGAATCCTGAAGGACTAGTTTCTGAGTTCGGCACCAAGCTTTTCTTGGAAAGACTTTAGCAAACGCACCATCGTTTTTTCTACTTGCACATCAGTCAGCGTTTTCTCATCGTCCTGCAGTAGGAATGATACTGCGTATGATTTCTTGCCTTTCGGCAGCTTTTCACCCGCGTAAACATCAAATAAACTGATGTCTTTTAAGATTTTTCTCTCAGTTTCTGCTGCTGAGTTATAAATACTTTCGAATGATACAGATTCGTCTATTACTAATGCTAAATCCCTGCGAACAACAGGAAACTTAGGAGTTTCTTTATAACTAAACTTTGATGAAGTATGAGCCTTAAGCAGGGTTTTCCAGTTTAATTCAGCAAACCAAATATTAGCCGGAAGCCCAAATTGCTTCCTTGTAGCCTGAGATAATTCACCTACAACTCCCAAGCTTTTCTTCTTGATAAATAGCTCGAAAGCATGGCTTAACCCTGGATGTTTTATGGAGCTAAGATTAAGATCTGAAACCTCAATACCTAAAGACTTTAGTGTTGTTTGGATGATCCCTTTCAGGGGATAGAATCCTGATTTCAAGGAATCTCCAAGCCAATTCATAGGCATCAAATCACCGCACAAAGCTAGAGCAAGCATTTCTTCTTCAATGAAGCCTTTATCAGTGTTATAACGATAGGTTTTCCCCCATTCATAAAAGGCTACATCACTTTGTTGACGATTGATATTCCGACTCAGAGATTCACATATCCCAAACATCAAAGACTTGCGCATTACGTTGAGTTCTGAGCTCAAGGCATTAAGTAGTTTCACTGGTGCGCTGCCATCCTCCGGAAGGAGACTTACATAATTCTCGGCACTCAATGAATTATTCAACACCTCATTCAGACCAACAGAACAAAGCAAATCACTGATGCGATTCTTTATTTTCCAAACATCGGGACCTTCAATAATATTTATCGAACTGCTTACCTGAGAGGGGATTTGAATGGTATTATAGCCATAAATCCTTAATATTTCTTCTGTAATATCTGCCTCATTTTTCACATCAACCTTGAAAGGCGGAATGCTCAACTTTAAGCCAGTGGCACTCTCGGCCTCAACCCTGATTCCAAGAAATTTTAAAATTGATGTTACATCTTCACGAGGAATCTTCTCCCCTACTAATCGATCTAAGATTTTCCACCTTAGGTTAACAGCAGCCCATTCTACCGGCTCCGGGTAAAAGTCATAAAGTGATCCTACCACTTTACCACCAGCAAGTTCAAAAATGAGCTTCAAAGCTCTTTCAAGCGCAAAAACTGTAGCTTCTGGATCTGTTCCACGTTCAAAGCGAAAAGATGAATCCGTATTTAAACCATGTAAACGAGCTGTTTTTCTGACACTTACAGAATCAAAACACGCTGATTCTATAAAAAGTGATTTAGTTAAAGAACTAACTCCTGAATCTGCACCACCAAAAACACCGGCAATACAAAGAGGCATATCTTCATCGCAAATCATTAGTTCTAAACCCTTTAGCTCGCGCTTTACACCGTCGAGCGTTGTGAAAGGACTTCCTGCTTTGCACGTCTGAACAATGATTTTGTTTCCCTTAATCTTATCGGCATCAAATGCATGCAAGGGTTGACCTATCTCATGCATTACATAATTGGTGATATCAACAATGTTATTTACGGGCCGCTGGCCGATAGCCAGAAGTGAATTCTTAAGCCAGTCGGGACTTTCCTTCACCTCAATATTTTCAACATAAATTCCTGAGTAGCGTTTGAGCAATTCAGGCTCTTTTATTTCAACAGTGATGGGAGATTTACCTTTCTCATCTGTTAAATCTAAGGTTTCTGGGAGTTCGATTTTGTATGAATCATCCTTATATAATGTTGCTCTTAGATCGCGGGCTACACCAAAATGCGAAGTGGCATCTGTTCTATTTGGTGTTAATCCGATTTCAAAAACAACATCTTCCTTAATACCATAATAATCTGAAGCTGCCATCCCAAGCTGAGCATCAGCTGGCAAAACAATTATTCCGGCGTGACTTTCACCAAGCCCAATTTCATCTTCAGCACAAATCATCCCTTCAGAAACTTCACCACGAATCTTGCTTTTCTTAATCTGAAAAGAATCCCCGGAAACGGGAAATAATTCGGCACCAACTGTAGCAAGAATTACCTTTTGTCCGGCAGCAACATTTGGAGCACCACAAACCACTTGAATTAGCTCTCCATTTCCAGCATCTACCTGAGTTATCTTAAGACGGTCTGCATTTGGATGAGGCTCGCAACTTTTGACTTCAGCCACAACTAATCCTCTGAGACCACCTTGAATGGTATCTATTTTTTCCATGCTTTCCACTTCAAGACCTGAAGCAGTAAGTTTGGAAGAACATTCTTCAGGTGATGGAATTGGAGAAATATAATTTCTGAGCCAGTTATAGGAAATCTTCATGCTTTCTAAAAGAGCGGCAAAGGTAGGTTTTTAAGGAATAGATTTAAATAGTACGAAGACAGCAAAAGACATAGGAAAGTAGATTTAAACTTTATGAAATCTACAAGAAGGTTAACCTATAAAGACGGATGAATTTAGGATTTTATCCTAGGCTCACTGGAATGTCGAAGTAATTGACTAGTTCAAGAATTGTTTGTTGGATAACCTGCCTGCTATTGTGCTGACCGGCTCTTTCGTAATTCTCACTCAATTTACTGAGGTATTGCTTTCTTTCGCTAATAAGCCACTGAGCTGTATAGTAATAGGTATGAATCTCAAAATCATTCTCTGCATTCACAACTCGCCCTTTCGACAGTTTTACATATCGTTTAAAAGTTTCGACACACATTTTGTAATCATCGAGGGCAAAATAGCCTAGAATAAGACAGATGAAAATACTGTCCATGCTTTCTGAGAATGTAATCTGCTGATACGTAGTCATCAGCTTCTCGAGATTATCTACTCCCTTTTTAATGTCTGGTCTTTCCCCCAAAAGTAGTAAAGCCGACCAAGTTAACTTAAAGTGCACCAGATCATTGACATGATAAGGTTCCCAAATATCAAGCTTTACTAATTCTTCGCATCTATTGATAAGCTTAGATATATCAAGTCTATCCTCAACAGGCATCACCTGGAGGAAATCCTTTCTGTGATTTATACTATGGTAGCGAGATAGATAGTAAGTCGATTTGATGGCTATGGCATACAACTCGGGAATATTGACATAATTCTGCCAGAAATGTAGATAACGATTGTGAGTTAGCAGTTTCTGGTATTCAGCCTTCCCTTCTTTTGAACTTAAGTCTGTAGTGCTAAGGTTCAGTTTATAGAAAAGGAACTTACTGTAAACATCTTCCATAAAATGCATCACAAGAACTTGATGCTTTTGGATGTCCTCGTCAAAAGTCTCTATTTCCTTTTGAATTTTCCCTGTTAGATATTCTGTTGGACGATAATAATAAATGAGAAAGAAAGAGAAGAATTTACTTAATAACCTAACGCTAGGCTCTTCATGATTATGAAATCTAGTATAATATGCTAAGTGATTTTCAAATGAATGAAGCACCGAATCGTCTTTAACACTTATATTAAAGTTTTTTCTAGTATACCAGTATAATTCATTGATTAACAACTCAATCTCAAACAATGAGTGTATTTTCTCATAATGCCTAACAGTCTCATTCTGTGATTTATACATTTGAGCTTGTTGAGCAAGAAACTTATGGCATGAAATCCTTGTTTGAAAATCACCAATTCGCTCTGCTATATCAAGGAGGCAATCGGCTAGAACATTTGCTTCTTCAAGTTTTCCGCTATTAATGAGCAGTTCAATCCTGCTAACATTATGAACAAGATAATTAGGATAATTTCTGCTTAAGAAACCAGATAAGCGAATGGTATGGGAGGCAAGTTGGTTAAAGGATTTCTTGGTTTGAGTATCCTTTTTACCATATACAATCATACAAAGATCATCAGGATCTTGAGGATCAGTGAGGGATTTGGAAATTGCTTCAACTAATTTAAGTGGCGTAACTGCTTTAACCTCTTCGAGATACGATTTAAATTCATTTAAATGAAATTCGTCGAGCAGTTTAACAAACTTCTGTATGGTCAGGAACTGAGGCTTCAAGATTCTAAATGGTACTTTTCAATGTGTCGAAAGATACGAAAGACAAAGGAACAATGTTCTGAAGTACCGAATACTAATTATTAAATAGACTTAAAATTGCTCGTTTTTATCTTGATTTTGATAAAATTTCTTAAACACATTTTAAATGCATTATTGATTAATAATCTGCTACATTAAACATAGTTATGATTAAGTCGAAAGCAATCTGCTTAAATAGCTAAAAGCTTTATATTAAGCTAGTTGAAGAGCCATAAATTCTAGCCGTTTTGTAAAAAAGTTAAGTTGACTCTTTCAACATGATTTATGGTAAAACACAAAGCCATTCAAATTCATAGCTAATACTAGGCTCAGTTGAATACATTTGATAAATGGAAAAAGCTTTAGGAACGTTTGAAAAGTATTTATGGCTGTGGGTGTTTGTCTGCATGCTAGCTGGCATTGGATTTTCGATTTATGCACCTAACCTAAGTAGTTGGCTAAATGAGTTAAAAGTTGGAAATGTTTCTATTCCAATTGGTATTTGTCTATTTCTAATGATGTACCCAGCATTGCTAAATTTTCAACTAACTGAAGTAAAAAAACTAGCAAAAGCTCCTAAGCCAATTATACTTACGCTAATCTCAAATTGGATTGTAGCGCCTGCTGTAACTGCTGGCTTAGCCTATTACTTTTTAGAAGGTAATGACCAATTAATTATTGCTCTCATTTTATTAGGCTCAAGTCCATGCACGGCTATGGTAATTGTTTGGGGCAGCTTGGCTAATGGAAATCAAGAACAAAATGTAATAACCACTAGCATAAATACCTTAACCATTATGTTTTTATATGCGCCAGTGGTTGTGTTGTTAACAGGCATTCAAGGAATAATGATAGATCGCTATGAACTCTTTCTTTCTGTGGTAATCTTTATTGGCTTACCCATGTTAGCCGGGTTCATATCGAAAAACCTGCTAATTCGAAGTCAGGGTAAGGAATGGTTTGAGAAAACATATAAAGTGATTATTGGAAAGATTGCGATTGTAGCATTACTAATAACATTGATTGTGCTTTTCGCCCTGAATGGAGAGGTCCTGATTCAAAACCCACAACAAATGTTAATGGTATCCATACCCTTATTAATCGGTTTTGCCGTTGTTGTTGGTTTTAATATTCTCATGACAAAGCTTTTTAACTTAAAATATAAGGAGGCTGTTATCACAATTCTGATTGGCTCCTCAAGTCATTTTGAAATAGCAATTGCCACAGCCATTGGGTTATTTGGTTTAGGGTCGCAGGCAGCATTAGGAACTACAATGGGCTTATTTTGGGAAGTCCCAATTATGCTTGGACTAGTTTATCTCGCAAAATACTTTCATAGAAAGGGTTTCTGGCAAAGTTGAAAAGGCCCTTTATTAAAGCGTGTATTACCCTTATAATATGTGGTTTACAAAATCTTCTTTCTGTGCTGGATTTTTCATTCTAAATCCTAAACTTCCTTAAACAATAACATAAGAAAGCTGCTTTGCCAATTCCATTTTCGCTTTGTCTAAACCCTTGTATCGTTCTAATGAGGCATTCATTTCATCCTCTTCCATTGCATTGGAAAAACTATCTCTTATGGTTTTAAGTATATTCTGAACTCTTCTTAATTTAAAAGAATACACTGCAGTGAGAATCATTTTTTTACCAATATCTGATTCTGAGGTAATAAAAATATGATGCTTATCTCTCCAATTCTCGCTTAACAAGTGCGGCGAACTGGTAAGGTTTATAGCTCTTTTAGCGATTTCTTGGTCAGAATGGTGAAGGAAAAATGACTCAAGCGGAAACGCACTTTCGCCAACCTCAGCGAAATAGTTGAAAATTCGCAAATTGACAGACTCTTCAGGATAAAGTTCATCCGTGGTGAGTTCATGCTTAATTACATCGCCAATTCGGCAAGCCACTTCAATGTTCTCACCTTCTTCGTTATCAGTATCTAGCAAAACGGTTTCATTCGCATATAAAAGCAGGATTCGGATAACATCCATTTCCTGAGGCATAGCATTGGCGGGAGCTTGCGCGTGAATTTGAGCTATTTCAGATTCGAGATTTTCTGGAATCTTTACTTCCTGAATCTCTGAGCTCTCTCGTTTAAACGTTTTCTTCTGATTCTCGGCAATCTGCCGATTCATCTCAGAAATAAGTGTTTGCTCATCGGTGTCGAGTTTATCGGCACATTCTTTCAGGTAAACCGACCTAAGCACTAGGTCAGGAATAAGCGCTAAAGAATGAACAACCTCGCGTATCATTCCAGCAATTTTGATGGGATCGCCAGCCGCTTCCTCCTTTAAAACAGAAGTCTTATAGCTTATAAAATCTTTCGCCTCACGGCGGATGTAATCCTTCAGGTAATCAGCCGTATTTACCTTGGCAAATGAATCAGGATCTTCCCCAACGGGCAGAGAAACAATTTTAACGTTAAGTCCCTGCTGGAGAATCATATCAAGTCCCCTGAAAGTGGCTTTAATACCTGCAGCATCACCATCATAAAGCATCACTACGTTATTGGTGTAGCGCCTTAACAGGCGGATTTGATCTTCAGTTAATGAAGTTCCCGATGAAGCAACCACATTCTTTACTCCAGCTTGATGCAGACTTATTACATCCGTATACCCTTCAACGAGAAGAGCTTCATCTTCATTGCTAATGGCTTTTTTAGCTTCGAATAAACCATAAAGAACTGCCGACTTGTGGTAGATTTCAGATTCGGGAGAGTTGAGATATTTAGCTATTTTCTTATCATTTCCTAAAATTCTTCCGCCAAAACCTATCACTTTGCCGCTAGGTTGACGAATAGGAAACATCACTCTTCCCCGGAAACGGTCTATCCCTTTTCCATCTTTTTCTATTGCTAGGCCAGTTTTGAATAAGAACTCAGGTTTATATCCTGCTTTTAAAGCAGCATCATATAAAACAGAATAACCGGGCGGATGGTATCCTAAAGCAAAAGCATCAATGATATCGGCTGTAAAGCCACGTTCTTTAAAGTAGCTCAGAGCAATTGACTGCCCCTCTTCGGTATTCAACATTTGATCCTGGAAATATTCCAAAACCCATTGATTGAGCAAGTACATTGATTCACGTTCGAGCTGATCCTGCCTAAATTCGGCTGGTTGTTCATCCTCTTCAACCTGAATATTATACTTTTTTGCTAGAAATTTAATGGTTTCAGGATAGGATAACTTTTCCAGCTCCATCACAAATTTGACAGAATTTCCAGCCTCCCCGCAACCAAAGCACTTAAAGATTCCTTTAGCCGGAGAAACATTGAATGACGGAGTTTTCTCATTATGAAAAGGACAAAGACCAATCATACTTGAGCCTCTCTTCTTAAGCGAAACAAAATCTCCCACTACCTCCTCGATTCGGGCAGTGTCCATTACTTCATCTATTGTTTTCTGGGAAATCATTCTGAGGTTCAAAGATACAATTAGCAGATTCTAATTCGTGCTCAATTCATGAAGAAACTGCATCTTTCTCTTGAAAAAAACAATTCGTAAAACCTCAACCTAGCATAGTCTGTTATACATTTACCGCCTGCATGACGAATCTCGATGAAATTAAAGCACCCATTTCGAAAGAAATGGAAGATTTCGAACGAAAGTTCCGTGAATCGATGCATAGTAAAGTTCCATTGCTTGAGCGCATAACCTATTATATAGTTAAGCGAAAGGGAAAGCAAATTCGTCCGATGTTCGTTTTTCTCTCCGCAGGAATCTGCGGAGGAATTAAGGAAAGTACCTTCAGAGCTGCTTCTCTAATTGAACTTCTTCACACAGCTACGCTTGTTCATGATGATGTGGTAGATGATGCCAACGAGAGAAGAGGTTTCTTTTCAGTGAATGCACTTTGGAAAAACAAGATTGCGGTTTTGGTGGGCGATTACCTATTAAGTAAGGGCTTGCTTTTGGCAATTGACAATGAAGAGTTTGAAATTCTTAAGATTGTAAGTGACTCGGTGCGTGAAATGAGTGAAGGTGAGCTGTTGCAAATAGAGAAAGCTCGTCGCTTGGATATAAGTGAACAGGTGTATTTTGATATCATTAGGCAAAAAACAGCCACATTAATTGCTTCATGCTGCGCAGGAGGTGCCAGTTCGTCAGGTGCTGATGCCGACAAAGTAAAAATCATGAAGCAGATTGGTGAAGATGTGGGGATAGCTTTTCAGATAAAGGATGACTTATTCGATTACGAAAGTTCCTCTGCTATTGGAAAGCCAACGGGTATTGACATCAAAGAAAGGAAAATGACCTTGCCTTTGATTTACACACTTTCAAATTGCGATAAGGCTACAAAAAGACATATTATCAATATTGTAAAGAACCACAACACCAACCCCCGCAAAGTTGAGGAGGTTATACAGATTGTTAAAAGTGGTGATGGCATTAAGTACTCTGAAGAGCGGATGATCTCTTATAAAGATAAAGCCTTGAAAGCCTTAGAAATATTCCCTGAATCAGAGTTTAGAGATTCCTTCAAGGGTTTAGTAGAATTTACAGTTAGCAGGAAGAAGTAGCCCTGACAAAGAGTCGCTTAATAACCTTTTTGCATTACCTTTGTTTACTCAATAGAAAATAAAAAACAATCATGTATCCCGAACAAATAGTAAGTCCGATGCGCGCTGAATTGGTCGACGCAGGCTTTAATGAGCTTCGTTCTGCTTCTGAAGTTGATAATGCTTTAACTAATAAAGAAGGATCTGTCCTTGTAGTTGTTAATTCTGTATGCGGTTGTGCTGCAGGAGCTGCGAGACCAGGCGTTAAGTTAGCCATTGAAAAAGCATCGAAGAAACCAGGTTCTTTAACAACAGTATTTGCTGGTAATGATGCGGAAGCAACTGCTCAAGCAAGAAAATATTTTGCTCCTTATCCTCCTTCTTCGCCAGCTATGGCATTATTTAAAGATGGAAAACTTGTTCATTTTATTGAACGTCACCACATTGAAGGGCGATCTCCAGAAATGATTGCTGATAATTTGCTCATGGCATTTGATCAGTTTTGCTAATAAAAAAGGCTTCCCTCGGGAAGCCTTTTTTGATTTTATCCAATCACCTTAGGAACTCTGAAATAGTCGGAGTCTCGTTTTGGTGCATTTTTTAGAGCTTCCTCTTTTGTTATTTCTGAGATCACCTCGTCTTCTCTGAGAATGTTAACCTCCTCGGTCATATAAATGAGAGGCTCAACGTTGTCTGTATTCAGTTCATTGAGTTTCTCAACAAAATTCAACATCTTGTTCATGTCGCTAACCATCTCCGTTTTCGCTTCATTCTCGAATGAAAGGCGAGCAAGATGAGCTAGTTCGTCTACCAATTTCCCGTCTATTGTCATCTCTCAGCTTTAAATAGTTTAGTTAACCAAGGCTCTAATAAGTTATTAAAGTCGTGAGGTTGTTCCATCATTGGGGCGTGACCACATTTATCAATCCAATACAAATCTGACTGGGGCAGCAGCTTGTGAAATTCTTCGGCCACTTCGGGAGGAGTTATTTGATCTTGTTTACCCCAAATAAGGCAAACGGGCACATTCAAATGATGAAGATCATCTCCCATATTATGTCTAATAGCAGATTTTGCTAAGGCAAGAACACGGATGAGTTTCTCTTTATTATTTACAATTTCAAAAACTTCATCAACTAAGTCATCTGTCGCAGTAACAGGATCATAGAAAGTAAATGCCACTTTGTTTCTGATAAATTCGCGATCTTCTCTCCGAGGGAAAGAACCACCCATCGCGTTTTCATATAGGCCAGAACTTCCGGTTAAAATCATGCTATGGACTTTATCTGGGTAGTTAAGCGTAAAAACAAGTGCAACGTGTCCACCGAGAGAGTTGCCCAAAACGTTGACTTTCTCGTACTTTTTGAATTCTACAAAGCGGTAAATAAAATCGGCAAGACTCTTCACATGAGTGTCCTGCACTGGTAGATCATATATAGGCATCATTGGAATAACCACTTTGTAGTCATTCTTAAACCTATCAAATACGTCTTTGAAATTACTGAGAGCTCCGAAGAGTCCGTGCAGAATTAAAAGCACAGGTCCTTCGCCGTCAGTTATGTATTTGAATTCGTTTTCTTCTATGAGTTCGTGTTGCATTCCTTCCATGCTAAAAACCGTTCAAAAGTAACCAAAATCCGCTAACATATTAATCCAAATCCTTGAAAATGGAATAAGTGTTTTAGGGACTTATTACACCCTCGATGAACAAGTGAGAGGTAATTAATCCCACAAATTACCACCATTATAAATTTCACATTATCAATAATATATATATTTACTTCATCGTTATAAGAAACTATTTATCAACAATGTGGTAAAAAGTGGTAAGTAGTGGATTTTTATTATATACTTTTACCTTCCAAATTAAGCCTGAGGAATGACTAACTACATCGGTGAGTTTGCATGTAAGGTTGACGCAAAAGGACGCGTACTAATGCCGGCGGGCTTGCTAAAGCAATTTCCGGCCGACTTGCGCGATAGCTTTGTCATTAACCGAAGTGTATTTCAACGTTGTCTGGTCTTGTATCCGATGGATTTGTGGAATGAAACCATGGCCGATCTAAACCGCCTCAACAGGTTTGTTAAGGAGAACGATGATTTTGTTAGACTTTTCACCAATGGTGCGGTTCGTATCGAGGTGGATGCTACCAAAAGAATTTTGCTTCCGAAGCGACTTGCTGAATATGCCGGAATAGGAAGTGACCTAGTGTTTACCGCAAACCTCAACAAGATTGAAATCTGGTCAGACAAAGGGCATGATTTAGTGATGGGAGCGTTTGACGCTGATAGTTTTGGACAGCTGGCCGAGCGAGTGATGGGTCAGTTGAACAAAGATTCAGGTCTGTCATGAACTACCACACGCCCGTTCTTTTAAATGCCTGTCTTGACGGTCTGGATATTCATCCCGACGGAAGGTATGTAGACGCTACTTTTGGAGGTGGAGGGCATTCGCTCGAAATTCTCCGCAATTTGAATGATGAAGGATTACTTTTTTCCTTTGATCAGGATGCCGATGCAGCTGCTAACGTTCCCGACGACTCCAGATTTACGCTAATTCCACTGAATTTCAGATACTTGAAAAGCTCTCTCAGATTGCAAAGAGCTTTGCCTGTTGATGGTATTCTCGCTGACCTGGGAGTTTCATCGCATCAATTTGATGAAGCCTCACGTGGATTTTCTATTCGCTTTGACGCTCCGCTCGATATGAGAATGAATACTTCTCAACCTCTGAACGCAGCATCAATCATTGCAAAATATCCTGAAGAGAAAATCCGCGCTATCCTAAAGGAATATGGAGAAATCAGAGAAGCTGGAAAATTAGCCCGCCACTTGTGCAACGTTCGCACGGATAGAAAGATTGATACAACCGGAAAGCTGATGGAACTCATCCGACCTTTTTCTAAAAAAGGTCAAGAAAACTCCTTCGCTGCTCAGGTTTTTCAAGCTCTGAGAATTGAAGTGAACGATGAACTCGGAAGTCTTCGCGATTTCCTTCAACAATGTGCAGAAGTAATCAAGCCTGGCGGCCGATTAGTAGTTATGAGCTATCACTCTCTTGAAGACAGATTAGTGAAGAATTTTATTCGTAGCGGAAAATTCGCTGGCGAAGCAGACAAAGACCTATTTGGAAGAGTTTCTCTCCCTTTCAAGGCAGTAAACCGAAAACTCATCCGCCCGGATGAGCAAGAAATAAATGTAAACCCTAGATCTCGCAGCGCAGTGCTTCGAATCGCTGAAAGAACAGAATTATGAATCGCTTGAAAAGCAAAAAAGGAAACGAAAAACAAGAAAAGTCAAACGCTCCACGCAAGAAAAATGCGATGACCGGAGCCTTGCATCGCCTTGTTGACGGAACCTTGCTCGAAGGCGTGGTTACTCAAGCAAATCTTCCCTACGGCTTGTTTCTGACTTTAATTATCGGGCTTTATATCGCAAATACATACAATGCCGAAAAGACAACTCGTCGCACTTCAGCTATTGAAAAGGAGCTCAAAGATTTAAGCAGTGAATACATCTCCATGAAATCTGACTTGATGTTTCTTTCAAACCAAAGTCAAGTGGCTCAGCGAGTAGCTGCCCTCAACCTTTACGAAGCAAAAACTCCTCCTCACAAACTATTTATTCAATCAGCTGATTCAACGGGTTCAAACTAGTGAACGACTCTAAAGACATACTCGGTAGGGCAAGAATGATATTCTTTGTAATAGCATTCTTTGGCATTCTCATTTTGGGAAGGGCCTTCAGCATCGGTGTAATCAATCGCGACTACTGGCAAGAGAAAAAAGAAAACCAAACAATCAAATTCCAAACTATCGAAGCAGCTCGCGGAAATCTCTATTCAACTGATGGAAGTCTTCTTGCTACTTCATTGCCAATCTACGATCTAAGAATGGATCTGAAGGCTGAATACCTCGACAAGGTTTTTAAAAAGGAAGTCGATTCTCTGGCATTCTACTTATCAAAGACTTTCAAGGATAAATCTGCTGCTGAGTATAGCTCCATCCTCAAGCGTGAGCGCCAAAACAAAAACAGGTATTTCCTTATAAGAAAAGGGGTTAAGCATAACGTTTTAAAACTTGTAAAAACATTCCCGATTTTCAGGTATGGTAAATATCGTGGTGGTCTAATAGTCGAAACTAGAAGTCGCCGCGAGATGCCATTCCGCCATTTGGCTTTGAGAACTCTGGGTCGATACCAAGAAGGTGTTAAAGATGTCGGAATTGAAGGTGCTTATAATGACTTTCTTCAAGGTGTTGAGGGAAAACAGCTAGTCCAGAAAATTTCAAGTGGTGTTTGGAAACCGCTTAATGCAGATAATGAAATAGAACCAAAAGAAGGAAACGACATCATCACTTCTATCGACATCGTTATTCAAGATGTTGCAGAAGCTGAGCTCGAAAGACAACTTAGAAAACATCATGCGCAAAACGGCTGCGTTGTCTTAATGGAGGTTGAAACGGGTTATATCCGCGCTATTGCCAATCTTGAAATGGCTAAAGACAGCAGCTATAACGAAACCTACAATTTCGCTATTGGTAATGGAACCGAGCCTGGTTCAACCTTTAAACTTGCCTCACTTATGGCTTTGTTTGAAGATGGACTTGCCAAGCCGGAAGACATTTATAATACCAATGGAGGAAAGGTGCGATTTGGCAATCGCATCATGAAAGACTCACATGAAGGTGGTTTCGGAAAAATATCCCTCGCAGAGGCCTTCAAAGTATCCTCTAATACTGCCATTTCTCAAGCTGTAAACAGCGCTTATCAAAAGCACCCCGAGAAATTTATTGAAAGGATTAAAAAATTTAGGCTTGACCAATCACTCGGAATTGATATCCCAGGTGAAAGAGCCCCTTTGATTAAATCTCCCGAAAACAAGTCTTGGTCTGGAACTACTCTTCCGTGGATGTCTATTGGTTATGAATCTCGACTCACTCCACTGCAAATTCTAGCATTCTATAATGCTGTTGCAAATAATGGCAAATTCATGAAACCTCAATTCGTGGAGGCCATAAGTCACAGAGGCCAAACCATTCAGAAGTTCGATCCAATTGTGCTTGATGAAGCTATTTGTTCGCAAGCAACTATTGACAAACTCAAGCCAATGCTTGAATCAGTTGTAGAAAACGGGACCGCGAGCAATCTAAAAAATCCATTCTTCAAAATTGCTGGTAAAACCGGAACTGCTCAGATTGCCTATGATAATGGCGGCTATGTTAAAGATGGAGTAAAGAAATACCAAGCTTCTTTTGTGGGGTATTTCCCAGCACAGAATCCGAAATATTCATGCATCGTAGTGGTTAGCGCTCCTAACAGTGCAGTATACTATGGAAATCTGGTTGCAGGCCCTGTATTTAAAGGTGTTGCCGACAAAGTGTATGCTCGCAACCTAGAGCTTCAAGATAAAGAACAGGTTTTTGCTTTTAATCAATCAGATGTAGAACAGAAGCGTGTGGCTAACGCAGGAGACTTGGCTGTTATCATGAAAAAATCTGGTAAAAAGTTGGCCTTGCCGGCCGATGAAAACTGGGTTCAGATAATGCAAGGTGCACAAACACTAAGCACCTCTGCTAGAACTAACGATAAAGACAATGTTCCAGATGTAAGGGGAATGGGATTGAAGGATGCTCTTTATCTATTAGAAAATAAAGGCTTACGAGTAAAAGTGAATGGCCGTGGACAAGTCCGCAGTCAATCAATCAAAGCTGGAACGAGAATTAATCCAAACATGATAATCCTTATTGAATTAACATGAGGTTGCTGAAAGACATATTATATAAGGCCGGCTCTGTTGAACTACATGGTTCAACTAACCTTGCTATTCTTTCACTTACCTCAGATTCTAGAAAGGTTGAAAAGAATTCTCTGTTTGTAGCTGTTAAAGGAATTCATAGTGATGGCCATGATTTTATTTCCATGGCTGAGGAGAAAGGGGCAATTGCTATTATTTGTGAGCAACTTCCCTCTGAAAGAAAGGGTAAAATCACCTATGTAGTAGTTAGTGATTCAGCCTTTGCATTAGGAGTTGTTGCATCTAACTTTTACGATAATCCTTCATCAAAACTAAAACTGATTGGAGTTACTGGAACCAACGGTAAAACTACTGTTGCAACTCTTCTATACCAACTTTACACACAATTGGGTTATACCAGTGGACTAATCTCAACTGTTAGAAATATCATTGCTGAAGAGGTCATTCCTTCAACCCATACTACACCAGATTCTGTTCAACTTCAGAAACTGCTCGACACAATGGTGAAGGCTGGGTGCTCCCATGCATTCATGGAAGTTAGTTCGCATGCTATTGATCAAAAAAGAATTGCCGGATCTAAGTTTATAGGCGGAGTTTTCACCAATATCACACGTGATCACCTTGACTATCATATCACGTTTGAAAACTATTTCAAGGCTAAGCAGCAATTTTTCAATACGCTGGGTGAAGATGCCTTTTCTCTTGTAAACATAGATGATCCTAATGGTTCAGGAATGTCAGAAAACACTCGTTCCAAGATCAAAACCTACGCTTTAAGCCAAGCAGCAGATTTCAGGTGCAAAATCATGGAAAAGGATTTTGGTGGCATGCTCATGAGAATGGATGACAAAGAACTGTGGACTCCCTTGATAGGCACTTTCAACGCCTACAATCTCACGGCAGTTTATGCAACAGCTATTTTGCTTGGGCAGGATAAGCTTAGAGTTCTTACAGGCATAAGTAAATTAAGAAGCGTTGAAGGCCGTTTTGAGTATATCAAATCTCCCGGAAATGTAACTGCCATTGTAGATTATGCGCATACGCCAGATGCTCTTGAAAATGTACTCGAAACCATTAAGGAAATCAGAACGGGAAATGAGCAAGTTATTACTGTTGTTGGTTGTGGTGGCGACCGCGATGCGGGAAAGCGACCAGAAATGGCACGAATTGCAACAGAATTAAGCAACCGTGTTATTCTTACTTCCGATAACCCAAGAACTGAAAATCCAGACGAAATAATTAAACAAATGCAAGCTGGAGTTGAAGCTCTGCATGTAAAGAAAACATTATCTATCACCGACAGACGTGAGGCAATTAGAACTGCATGCGCACTTGCTCAATCGGGCGATATCATTCTCATTGCTGGAAAAGGACATGAGAAATACCAGGAAATTAATGGAGTAAAACATCTATTCGATGACCTCCGGGAAATAAAAGAAACCTTTAATCTCCAGGGAAGCTAATGTTATACTACCTATTTCAATACCTCGATTCTCAATTCGATTTCCCAGGAGCCGGATTATTCCAGTTCCTTTCATTCAGGGCTTCCTTAGCTTTAATTCTTTCCCTTATCATTTCAATGGTATTGGGGAAGAGAATCATTGCCTTCCTTCAAATGAAACAGGTAGGTGAAATCATTCGAGATCTAGGTTTGCATGGTCAAATGAATAAACAAGGCACCCCAACTATGGGTGGACTTATCATCCTTGCTTGCATTCTCATACCAACACTGCTTTTTGCAAAACTTGATAATGTTTACATCATTATTTTAATCATCTCTACCATTTGGTTGGGAATGATTGGATTTCTTGACGATTACATCAAAGTATTCAAGAAAAACAAAGCAGGTCTTGCGGGAAAATTTAAAGTTATTGGTCAAGTTGGTATCGGAATAATTGTTGGTTCATTGCTTTACTTCCACCCTGATGTCACCATTCGCCGACAGATAATCGGTCTTGAAACAACAGCATCAAGCTCTGTTTCAGGCAACATAGAAGACAAGGTGGCTAAGTTTGTAGATGCAAAAGCCCCTATTACAACCATTCCTTTTGTAAAAAACCACGAGTTCAATTACGCCAAACCTCTAGAATTTTTAGGCGATGGTTACGAAAAGTGGGCATGGTTGATTTTTATCCCTGTGGTAATATTCATTATAACAGCGGTCTCTAATGGTGCAAATATGACCGATGGCTTAGATGGTCTAGCTTCTGGAACAACAGGCATCATTGGTTTTGTGCTTGCCATTTTTGCTTACGTATCTGGTAACCTCATTTTCGCTGATTACCTCAATATTATGTACATCCCCGATTCGGGCGAAATGGTTATATATATGAGTGCTTTTGTAGGAGCATGCGTTGGTTTTCTTTGGTATAACTCCTACCCTGCTCAGATTTTCATGGGCGACACAGGAAGTCTTGCTCTTGGAGGAATCGTTGCTGTTGTTGCCGTTGCGCTCAGAAAAGAGTTACTCATTCCCATCCTGTGCGGGGTTTACTTAATTGAAAACCTGAGTGTTATGATTCAGGTGAGTTGTTTTAAATACACGAAGAAACGTTTTGGTGAAGGGAGAAGAGTATTCAAGATGGCGCCTTTACATCACCACTATCAAAAGCTTGGATTCCATGAATCAAAAATAGTAGCTCGCTTCTGGATTGTAGGAGTAGCACTTGCTGTATTAACCATTGTGACTTTGAAACTACGTTAAATGAATAACTCATCAAATATCCTAAGTGTTCTAGGCGCCGGCGAAAGCGGTGTTGGAGCTGCCATTCTTGGCAAGCTTAAGGGATGGGATGTATTCGTTTCTGACCAAGGAGCAATCAAAGATAAATACAAGGAAGAACTTCAAAAGGAAGGCCTAGAATTCGAAGAAAATCGTCACGATTACGAAAGAATTATGAACTCTGACTTAATTGTTAAAAGTCCTGGAATTCCTGATTCGGCCTCCATCGTTACGGAAGCAAGAAAAAGAGGTATTCATGTTGTTTCGGAAATAGAGTTTGCTTCAAAATATTCTTCAGCTAAGCATGTGGCTATCACAGGCACAAATGGTAAAACTACCACCACCCTGCTAACCTATCATATCCTTAAAAAAGCAGGATTAAATGTTGGTCTTGCAGGTAATATTGGTAAAAGCTTCGCTCGACAAGTAGCTCAGGACAATTACGATATCTACGTTCTTGAAATTAGCAGCTTTCAGCTAGATGGCATGTTCGATTTCAAGGCAGACATTGCAATTCTGTTGAACATCACTCCAGATCATCTCGATAGATACGATTATCAATTCAACAATTACACCTACTCTAAATTCCGCATCCTCAATAACATGGATGAGAAAGGTGCTTTCATTTATTCTGTCGATGATCCGGTAATTAAAGAATCTCTCGAGCATCGAGATTCAAAAGCTTCCCATTTCCCTGTTTCACTTTCTCAGGAGTTAAAACAAGGAGCATACATCCAAAACGAAACTATTCACTTCAACATAAACGATCCATTTACTATGTCCATTTTCGACCTCGCCTTACAAGGCAAACACAACCAATACAACTCTATGGCAGCAGGAATTGCAGCTCGCGTACTTGATATCAAGAAAGATATCGTTCGCGAAAGCCTTATGGATTTTGAGAACATCGAGCATCGCCTCGAATTTGTTACCAAGGTGCATGGCATCGAATTCATTAACGACTCTAAAGCTACCAATGTAAATTCTACGTGGTATGCGCTTGAAAGTATGACTAATCCGGTAATCTGGATTGCTGGCGGCGTTGACAAAGGCAACGATTACAAGATGCTAGCTGAGCTTGTTGCTGGAAGGGTAAAAGCTATCATTTGTATGGGTAAAGAAAACAACCGAATTCATGAAGCTTTTCATGGTATGGTTGAGCATATTATCGATACTCAAAGTGCAAATGAAGCAGTAAAGGCAGCTTATCTTCTAGGAAAAAAAGGAGATGTAGTGCTTCTTTCACCTGCTTGCGCAAGTTTCGACTTATTCGAAAATTACGAAGACAGAGGTCGCCAGTTTAAAAAGGCAGTCCGCGAACTTTAAAATAATATCAGTTTATGAAAATCCCTGCTATATACGCAAAAGGAGACCGCAGTATCTGGATCGTGGTGCTGTTGTTATCTCTTATATCGGTGCTTGCTGTTTACAGCTCCACCGGCTCGCTTGCGTATGCAAAACAGGGAGGTGATACCGAACATTACTTAATCAAACACTTGTTTCTGGTTTTGTCGGGATTATTCTTGATGTACGTGACCCACCTTGCTAATTACAAGGTTTTCTCGCGACTTAGTCAGCTACTTTTATTTATAGCCATTCCATTACTTGCAGTTACGCTGGTTACAGGAACAAGTCTCAACGAGGGAAGCCGCTGGTTAACACTACCCATCATTAATGTTTCATTCCAAACTTCCGATTTAGCAAAACTTGCACTTATCATGTATTTGGCGAGATTGCTTTCAAGGAAACAAGATCAGATTAAAGATTTTAAGCAGGCTTTTATCCCTTTGATGGTTCCCATTGGAATAGTGTGTGGACTCATTCTTCCTGCTAACTTCTCTACTGCAGCGCTTCTCTTTGCAACATGTTTAGTTCTTTTATTCATTGGTAGAGTAAATATGAAGTATATCATGATTCTTGTAGCTTCAGGAATCATAGCTTTTACTTTATTCATAATCATTGCACTCAACTTTGACCTACCCGGAAGAATTGGAACTTGGAAGGCCCGAATTGAGAACTTCACTAGTGGTGAATCAGAGCTTAACTATCAAGCTGAACAATCTAAAATTGCCATCGCCAATGGCGGAATATTTGGCGCCGGACCTGGAAATTCTAGTCAAAGAAACTTCCTGCCGCAGGCATATTCAGACTTTATTTTTGCCTTTATCCTTGAAGAATATGGTATTATAGGAGGCTTCACAGTCATTCTACTTTACATCATCCTTCTCTATCGAATAATGGCTGTTCTCAAAAATAGCCCAACAACATTTGCAACTTTATTAGCCATAGGTTGTGGATTAATGCTCGTTTTTCAGGCCTTCATAAATATGGCTGTTGCTGTAAACCTCTTCCCGGTAACGGGCCAACCCTTACCACTAGTTAGTATGGGAGGAACTTCCATCTGGTTTACAAGTATTTCGATAGGTATTATACTCTGCGTGAGCAGATTCTGTGTAAAAGAGGAAGGAGGAGATAATGCTATCGCCTAAATTTATTTTATCAGGTGGCGGAACGGGAGGACATATTTTTCCAGCGGTAGCAATAGCAAATGCTCTAAAAGCTGAATACCCTAGTTGTGAGATTTTATTTGTTGGCGCCAACGGGCGGATGGAAATGGAAAAAGTTCCAGCAGCAGGTTATAAAATTATAGGCTTAAACATCAGAGGCTTAAAGCGTTCGTTCAGTGTTTCAAACATTACTCTTCCTTTCGCTGTATTGAAAGCTGTTAGAACGGCTGGTAAAATTATCGCCGATTTCAAACCCACCGTTGCAATAGGAGTTGGAGGCTATGCCAGTGGAGCGCTCTTGTTCATGGCCGCTAGAAAAGGAATTCCATGCCTAATTCAGGAACAAAATTCATTCGCTGGAATCACAAATAAACTTCTCGGCAAACGAGTCAAAACTATATGTGTTGCATACGATGGGATGGAAAAATTCTTCCCTGCCTCTAAGATTGTAGTTACCGGAAATCCTGTTAGGCAGGATATTCTTGATGCAAAAGTTTCAAAAGCTGAAGCAAAAAAGTATTTTGATCTAGACGAGAATAAAACTACTTTACTTGTAGTTGGAGGAAGTCTTGGTGCAAAATCTATAAACGATAGTATTTTAAATGCGCTGCCTCAATTCAAAGAAGCAGGCATCCAACTTATCTGGCAAACAGGTAAACCATTCGCAGCCGATGCAATGGCTGGAATAAAAAATCTGCATGTGAAAGGGTTTACTACCCATGCATTCATTAAAGAAATGGACGTGGCTTATGCAGCTGCCGACTTAGTAGTTTCTAGAGCTGGAGCTCTTGCTGTTGCTGAACTTTCTTTGCTTGGAAAGGCTTCCATTCTGATTCCTTACCCTTTTGCCTCTGAAGATCATCAAACAATGAATGCAAAGGCATTGGCAGATAAAAACGCAGCAGTGCTAATTCCTGATGCTGAAGCTTTTAAACGAGTGCCTGAAGAAGTGCTTCGCCTTGTTGCAAACGATGTTGAAAGAGAAGCATTAGCAAGTTCTATTAAAGATTTTGCTAGACCGGGAGCCACTAGGGCTATTATAGATGAGATTAATAAACTGATGAAGAACTGATGAAAGTGTCCTCATTCACATATATTTATTTGCTAGGCGCAGGCGGAATCGGCATGAGCGCATTGGGAAGGTATTTCCTAATGCAGGGCAAAATAGTTTGTGGATATGATAAAACGTCAACCACCTTAACATCTGCTTTATCATCAGAAGGAGTTAAAATAAGCTTCGAAGATTCAATTTCTTCATTACCTGAATTTCTTGTTGGTTCTCCTTCGGAGGATGTGTTGGTGATTTACACGCCAGCTATTCCTAAAGAAAGTATCATCCTCAATTATATACAAGAGAAAGGCTTTCGCCTGATGAAACGCTCAGAGGTTTTGGGATTAATTTCAGCATCACATAAAACAATTGCTGTTGCTGGAACTCATGGAAAAACAACTACCTCAACGCTCATTGCTCATATGCTTGAATCTGCGGGGCTCAGCCCTGTTGCATTCTTAGGAGGAATTTCTGTCAACTACTCAAGCAATTACTTACCCGGTAAACCAGACTCAGTCTTAGTTGCCGAAGCTGATGAGTACGATAGGTCTTTTCTCAAGCTTTTCCCTGATACAGGAATCATCACATCGGTAGATGCTGATCATTTGGATATCTACGGACAGGGTTCAGAATTAATCAAGTCATTCGAAGATTTCGCATCACAAGTAGAAAGAAAGCTCATTCTGAAAAAAGGACTCGGTCTTTCAGATAATCTTTACACCAAAGCCAGCACTTACAGCACCTCTACTGATGCGGATGTAAGTCTTTCTAACTGGTATTTAGATGGTGACAAATATCATTTCTCTGTTAAAACAAAGTCAGCCACATTCGAGAATCTTCAGTTGGGATTAGCTGGGTTTCATAACGTAGAGAATTCATTGGCTGCTATTTCAGTAGCTCTTGATATGGGTCTTGATGAAAGACAGATAAGAGATTCGTTAGCTTCTTTCCAAGGAGTGAAGCGTCGCTTTGAATATATCATTCGCTCAAGTGATTTGATGTATATTGATGATTACGCTCATCATCCAGCAGAACTAAATGCGTGCATACAATCTGCTCAGCAGATGTATCCTTCTAAAAAGATTACAGGAGTATTCCAGCCTCACCTGTTTAGTCGCACAAGAGATTTTATGGATGAGTTTGCACAAAGTCTTTCTGTGCTTGATGAAGTATATCTAATGGACATCTACCCGGCGAGGGAGAAGCCTATAGAAGGAATCAGCTCAGCTGCATTACTTGAAAAAATCACTTGTAAAAACAAACAAGTTTTATCGGCTCAGGAACTTCCTGAAGCATTGAAATTAAACAGACCTGAAGTTCTCCTTACCATGGGAGCAGGCGATATTGATCAGGTTGTAGAACCTATCAAAAAAATATTAAGCCTTCAATAAAGAAAAAATGAAAGGTAAAATAAAGCAAGTCATCACCTGGGGTGGAATTATAGTTCTCACCATTGCGCTATTCGGCTTTGTGAATAAGCAAAGAAGAGCTAGCAATTGCCTAGGCACTGATATAGAATTAAGAGGTGACCCTGAAATTAGATTTGTGAACCAAGCTGAGATCCTGGATCTTCTGTATTCTAAAGGATTCCGCTTCGAAGATCAATCTCTTTCGTCCATAAACCTCATGGATGTAGAAAATGAACTCATCCGACATCCGGCAATTAAGTCGGCTGAAGCATTCTTTAGCCCAGAAAGCAAACTAATGATTCAAGTTGATCAAAGAATTCCAATCCTAAGGATTATGGATTCAATTGGAGATAGTTATTATTTAAATGAAGATGGTGAATTTATGCCATTAATGGATAATTACACAGCTAGAGTTCCTGTGGCATCGGGAAGTATTTTTGAATCTGCAAGAAAAATCAATCTCAAGGATGTGTTGCAAAGTGATAGCCTTCAGCAATTATATATTCTAGATGACCTATATGTTATCGCATCCGCTGCAAAGCAAGATAGCTTTATCTGGTGTCAGCTTGAGCAGCTTAATGTTCTTCCTGATAAAGAGATAGAATTCATTCCTGCTATCGGTCCCGGCCGCGTTATTATTGGAGATTCGAAAGATATATATGATAAATTCTCTCGATTAGAGCTTTTTTACCGTCAAGGTTTATCGCAAGCGGGATGGAATGCTTACTCTGCCCTCAACCTAAAATACAACAACCAAATTATCTGCACTCAAAACACAAATTAATATGGACTCAGAAATCATCGTAGGTCTCGACATTGGAACTACCAAAATTGTCGCCATGGTAGGCCGACGCAACGAGCATGGCAAAATTGAAATCCTTGGCCACGGAAAATCAACATCTATCGGCGTAAAACGCGGAGTTGTTTCTAACATCGAACGAACAGTTCAAAGTATTAGAGCGGCTGTTGAAGAAGCGGAAGATTACGGAGTTGAAATTAAACTTGTGCATGTGGGAATTGCTGGGCAACATATCAAAAGCCTTCAGCACCATGGTGTTTTGATGCGTTCGAATTACGAACAAGAAATTACCCAAACCGACATTGATGCTCTCACTCAGGATATGTACAAACTAGTGATGCTTCCTGGCGAGGAAATCATCCATGCTCTTCCTCAGGAATACATCATCGATAATGAGAAAGGTATCAAAGATCCTATTGGTATGTGCGGGATTCGTATGGAGGCAAACTTCCATATTATTACCGGACAGATTGCGGCAGCCAAAAACATATACAAATGCGTAAACAGGGCTAATCTTGAAGCGTCAGGATTAATTCTTGAGCCTCTTGCTTCGGCAGAAGCTGTTTTGAGTAAAGAAGAAAAAGAGGCTGGTGTTGCATTGGTTGATATTGGCGGTGGTACAACAGATATCGCCATTTTCCAGGAAGGAATCATCCGACACACGGCGGTAATTGCTTTAGGAGGTGACATTATTACTGAAGACATCAAAGAAGGTTGCTCAATCATTAAAGATCAAGCAGAAATGCTAAAACTTCGCTTTGGTTCTGCACTAGCAAGCGAAAGCAAGGATAATGAGATTGTTTCTATTCCAGGTCTTAGAGGTCGCGAGCCTAAAGAAATAAGTCTGAAAAATCTTGCAAACATCATTCAGGCTAGAATGGAAGATATCATTGAGCATATCTACTATGAAATTAAGAATTCTGGCTACGAGAAAAAGCTTATCGCAGGTATCGTTGTAACTGGCGGTGGTGCAAAGCTTAAGCATGTAGGTCAACTTATAGAATATATGACTGGCATGGATACTCGTATCGGTTATCCTAACGAGCACTTGGCTAAGGCAAATGAAGATATCGCTTCTCCAATGTATGCCACTGCCGTGGGATTAGTAATCAAGGGTTTTGAGCTAAGCGATAGCAAAAAAGTAAGAGATCATCTTGAAAGACAAGGCAAAAAGCCAAAGTCGGTAAAGCCAGGAGGAATCTTCGATGCACTTTTTGCTAAAACGAGAAACTTCTTTGATGAAGACAACGACAGGAATTCATAATCAAACATAAACAGACAACAACCAAACCCCAATAAATTAATTAATCATGAGCGAAAAGAAAGAAGTGAATATGACTTTTGAAATTAATCACTCAAAATCATCAATCATAAAAGTTATAGGCGTAGGTGGAGGCGGTAGCAATGCCGTAAATCACATGTATCGCCAAGGAATAAGAGGTGTAGATTTTATGATCTGCAATACCGATCAACAAGCGCTTGACGCAAGTCCGGTACCTTCTAAAATCCAGTTAGGTTCAACTCTAACTGAAGGAAGAGGTGCAGGTTCAATTCCTGAAGTAGGAAAAAATGCTGCAATTGAGAACATCGAAGAGCTAAAGAAGATTCTTGGAAAAGAAACCAAGATGGTTTTTGTAACTGCCGGAATGGGTGGTGGAACAGGAACTGGTGCAGCTCCCGTAATTGCAATGGCAGCAAAGGAAATGGGCATCCTCACAGTAGGTATTGTCACAATTCCCTTCACTTTCGAAGGAAAGAAAAGGAAGCAACAAGCAGCAGAAGGACTTGAAGAACTGAGAAAATCAGTAGATACAATTCTAATTATCTCAAATGATAAGCTTCGTGAAATTTACGGCAACTTATCACTTAATGCAGCTTTTGCTGAAGCCGACAGTGTATTGACTACTGCTGCAAGAGGCATTGCTGAAATCATAACAGTTACAGGTTATGTAAACGTTGATTTTGCTGACGTTCATACAGTAATGAATAATGGTGGAGCAGCTATCATGGGAGCGGCAGTTGCAGAAGGCGAAGGGCGTGCTATGAAAGCGGTTGAAGGTGCACTTGCATCACCTCTATTAGATGATAATAGGATTATAGGCGCAAAACACATCCTAATTAACATTAGCGCTGGCGCGGAAGGGGTTATGATGGATGAAATTGGCGATATCATTGATTATGTTCAAGAAGAGGCTGGAAGCACTGCAAACGTTATTTTCGGGACAAATACTGATGAATCACTTGGCAATCAAATTTGCGTAACATTAATCGCAACTGGGTTCACTACTGGTCAAGAAGTTGAAGAACGTGTTGTTGTTAAAATGGAGGAAACATCTGCTAATCGTGCACAAGTAAACGAGCAGACTAATTCAAACTACAACGATAATCAAACAGAGCGTGCATTTAAGAAAATGCCAGAGCCAGATAAAGATGAAGTTATTTTTCTTGGAGATGCTAGCAGTCGCCCAGAACTTGATTTCAAATTGAGTACAAAGCCTGCTGCATCAGAAGAAACTGAAAATGAAGCAACAACTTCTGAAGATGAAGAAAACATGCGTCGTTCGAAAGAAAGGATGGAGAATCTTAAGAAGTTACATACCAAATTAAAGACACCTTCACCTGTTAGCGATTTAGAAAATGTTCCTGCTTTTAGAAGAAAAAATATTGTTCTCGATAAAGTTGATTATTCTACTGATTCAGAAGTATCAAGGTATACTTTGAGTGAAAACCCTGAAGACAAGAAGCTTGAAATTAGGCAGAATAACTCATTTCTTCATGATAGTGTTGACTAATTGAAAAAAGCACCTTAAGATGGATTTAGAAACAAGAATAAATGCTGACATAAAACAAGCAATGCTTGCGCGTGAGAAAGATAAACTTGAGGCACTAAGGGCAGTAAAATCGGCTGTTTTAATGGCAAAAACTGAGAAGGTCGGGGTGGAAATGGATGAGGCTACCGAAATAAAACTACTTCAGAAACTTGTAAAGCAAAGAAAAGATTCGGCTGCCATTTATGTTGAACAGAACCGTTCTGATCTTGCTGATGCTGAAGACTTTCAAGCTGGAATAATAGAAGCATACTTACCAGCTCAATTGAGTCAGCAAGAAGTTGAGAAAATTATTATAGATGTGGTATCTGAACTTGGCGCAGTTTCTGTAAAGGAAATGGGAAAGGTTATAGCCGAAGCCTCAAAGCGAATAGCAGGCAGAGCAGAGGGTAAACTAATCGCAGATTTAGTAAAACAAAAGCTCACATAATAAAATTTGGTTGTTGTATTATGTAATGAAAGCCTCCGAAAATCGGGGGCTTTCGCTATTATTTCCCTTTTAAGATTGTCTTTATTTTATTTATTGCTGCTTTGTTTTCTGGGGCATTGATTGACATGAGCACCTTGCTTTTTTCAAGTGATGTAAGATGAAAATTCATTGATATTATTTGATCGCTCGGATGAGAAGGTGGGTTCAAGTCAAGTTCGATGTATTCAACCTTTCCATCAAACCAAGCATCACTGTACATAATTAACTCATCATGCTGGTAATCTTGAATCCTAAACATGTTTTCGTAGACGTTACCTAAAGGGGATGAGATTAACTCAAAAATGCTGTTCTTATTAGGAGTTTTCAAATCATAGGCCTTATGGTTTTCTCTAATCTGAAGAAAAATAACCCCGTTTGTATTTTCCGAAATCCACTTTCTAAAGTGAAACAAATATCGCATGGAGGTTTTGATTCCATAATTGTCCCTAAAGCCTGCATCCATAACCTCTAGAATTGGCTCACTAGGTAATGAAACAGAGGGAAGGATATACGGAAATGTTGCACTCATTCTTATGGCTGTTGAAAACCTTAAACTATCTGCCCCTTGATCTTTAAAAAACCTGGAGAATTCAATATCTTCTGGTAAGCTCCGTAGAATAGAACCTGTCTTTGAAGGCGTAAGTGCCAGATAGGAGATTGGTTGAGCTGAAATAAGGAGCCTTCTTCCATCATTTATTACGGTTGGAGAAAACACCATGGTAGGTATATCTGATTGAAATTCACTATCCGCATAAGAAATCAAAGCCTTATTCATTACTTCATCGGTATTCGAATGAAGCGTTTTTTCAAACTCA
Organism: Bacteroidia bacterium; assembly: GCA_040882555.1. Classification (GTDB taxonomy): domain Bacteria; phylum Bacteroidota; class Bacteroidia; order M30B66; family M30B66; genus M30B66. The sequence goes on along the minus strand of JBBEBC010000005.1, from coordinate 14,135 downwards.
TAAGCTCTGTCGCGAGTATACCTTTTTCCAGCAATACTAACTTGCTGAAATCTAAAGAATACATCACTAACAGCTAAAGCAAAACCTACTGGATTCAGCAAATCCATAGCAATCTTATCACAGTAATCTTTGTTATAAATATCAATCGATGAATCACTGAGTGATCTTAAATACAACTCTCTAAAATAAGAAGCTCCAATCATACCTCCCGAAGAGCCGGTAATGAGTTTGGTATTCTTAAAAAGACTTCCGCCACAGGCTTTATCAGCCTCTTGTAATGCATGCACTGTCCATAAAGCTGACTTTAGCCCGCCTCCACTCACATTCAAGAAAATGATAGTTGGTTTATTGCCGCTTCCTCTTTGTGCTTTCTTTTTCCATGATTCAAGCGATTGAATTCCGCTTTTTGTATCCTTATTCTTCTGTATACTCTTTTGTCGATCATACAACATAGAATCAGGAATAACGGCAGCTGACTTAGAATAATCTAGTCCGTAAGCGCGATTACGTTTACCAAAAAATTCATACCCAGAAATATAATTCAGCCCTAATGCCAAAACAATAAACAAAGGCAGCGACCATGATTTTAACCAGGTATGAAAGGCACTAGCCACCATCAGAAGCATAGTCATGCTAAGAAAAATGCTTCCGGCAGCAGGTATCATAAAAAATGGGATATCTCTAAACAGACCTAGAAGAATCATTACAATTACCACCCCTAATTCAAAAATAGCAGCCACTTTGTGATTTTGCCTGAAAACACTTTTCACTATTTCGTGATCATAGTGAGCAGTATCTCTCGCTCTAATTATCCTAACTCCTGAAATGTAAGTTTCAATATGCTCCACATGATCAAGCTTTTCGCGTTGTGAAACTCGCTTCCAAACATTACCTTTTAACTGAACTCTTCGTGATTTTTTAGTGTCTGTTTTTTTAAGAATATCTATTCCAAAAAGCTTAAAAATATCTTTGCTGACGGTAAAGAAATAGGTAAGGCTCAGCACATAAAAGAACAGCGCTCCCAAAACAAAACCTGAAATATTAAATAAAATATCTGTTTTAGTTGAAGTTTCAAAATGAACCTGAAACCCAAATGCAGAAATCAGATAAACTGAAATAAAGGTGACAGGGATAATAAAATTGTTGACGGTATATTTAACAAAAGGCCGGCTTACTGAGGCTAGGAAAGGAAAGCGGTGAGAGTTTACAATATAGCTTGCTATTTGAAATGCCATAATAAAGGCACCGCAGCAGGCTCCTAATACGAGGTAAGAGAAGAAATCAACTTTTCCAAGGTATTCTGGATCTAGAAATAAAAGCGGCACTCCGAAATTATTTCCCCACCATTTCAGAATGAATCCAAATAATACAACCCAAAAAGTTACTAACACCAAATTATACTTCAAATGAACAATGAGAAGCTTTATTGGAAAGAAGTACTTTAATGAGGATAGCAAGGGCATTTAGATGATCTGAATAGGCATACAAGATAGGAAATCAAACTACTTTCTAACAGAAAAGTAACACAACTTGTCAATAAGCATGCATTCTAAATAGCTTATTCACTGTAAGATATAAATTGCTATTGAGCTACAACAAGAAATTGGCCCCTGCACTTACATGAAAAAAAGTGTCAATTCTTTACATAGCTAATCAAAATCCCCAATAAACAAGTAAACACAGCCAATCCAAACTACATAAAACCCCTACTACCTTACAAATTAGGGCTATTTAGGTAACCCAATTATAAATTGCCACGTTTTACTTCAACAGAGAAACATCTTAACCATGTTCTGATTATGAGGTACATATACATTACTAAGACCATCCAAAGTGATGATTGGAAGAACATGGTTAATATTATTTTTTTGTTGCATAAGTTTCCTTTCTGAGGCTATTGCACAAGGAGGTAATACATGCGCAAGCGCCGGTTCTGCTCCATTAAGTCTTCCCTTTAATTTAAACAATCAAAGCACCTGCGGCGATGGTAACGACTACACTGGAGCCAATGGTTGTCTTGCATCTGGCTGGGGAAACCCTTACGGTGGACAAGACTGGTACTTTTCATTCACTGCAAACGAATCAGGTTTTTTAAACCTTCAGTTTGACGACTTCCAAACAAGCGGAAATTCATTTGCCTATCCAACCCTTTCACTTTATCAAGGTTGCCCCGGTGCTCCTGGAGCCTGTTTAACAACTGTTCAAGGATCTAGCTTCGGGAATAATGGAGTTAATTTGATTTACCCTGTTCAATCTGGAACTCAATATTATATTGGTGTAGACGCATTTACTGCTTCTAGTTTCTATGCTAACTGTTACCAGTTTGATTTGCAAGGTTCCATCGCCGGTGTGCCTGTTCAGCCGTCATGCTCAAACATGGACTTTAGCAACAATAACTTCAATGGATGGCTGGGGACAACAGGTATAGCAACAACAGGTACTACCGGGGCTACAACTCCGACTTACAACATAACAAATATTGGTATCGTAAATGGCCGTCATACTATTATGACCGGAGGCAATGATCCTTGCGGAGGATTCCCAAGAGTTGATCCACAAGGCGGGCCTTTTTCTGTTAGGCTCGGGAATAATCAAACAGGAGCTGAGGCAGAACAATTGAGGCAAACATTTTTGGTAAGCCCAAACAATTCAAGCTTCACATACAGATATGCTGTTGTATTTCAAGATCCAGGACATGGTTCGAATGAACAACCCTTTTTTAGGGCTCTCTTAAAAGATCAAACGGGAGCAATTATTCCATGTTCTGATTTCGTTGTTTCAGCCGCAGCTAATCTTCCTGGCTTTTTCAGTTGCAACGGTGGTGTTAGGTATAAACCTTGGAGTTCTGTTAACGTTGATTTGTCAAATTATTTAGGCCAACCAGTAACAGTCGAGTTTACTGCTGGAGATTGCAGTCAGGGAGGGCATTATGGATATGCTTACATTGACGCACAATGCTCTCCTTCAACATTATCAGCCCTGGCTGATACCATTTGTCCAGGCGAGTCTGTTACACTAACTGCTCCAACAGGTTATTCATCTTATAACTGGCAACCTGGAAATATAAATACTCAAACAATTACTGTTAGTCCAACTGTCTCAACAACTTATACCCTTAGCCTCACAGCCTTCAACGGCTGCCCAGCGACTTTTCAAGTTCCTATTACTGTTGCAGAGATTCCTGATGCTGGCTTTACTTATCAAGCTCCCGCATGCGATTTACCTGTGCAAATTACAGGAGATAATACAACTAGTGGCTCGACGTATTTATGGAATTTAGCCCCTTTGGGCAGTCCTGCTAGTTCTGCGCTGGGTATTTTGACCGCGAACTTTCCAGGACCTGGAACTTACCCGGTAACGCTAACTGAAACAAATGCTTCGGGTTGTGTTGGAACAGTAACTCAAAATATTATAGTTCCTCCATGTGTATTTAGAGTTGCCATAACTGGCGATACAATTTGCTTAGGCACGTGTATAAACTTTGTTCCAAGTATGGCGTATGGAGTACCACCATTCTCGTATCTATGGTCAACAGGAAGTACCGATGATTCTATAAATGTTTGCAGTTCGCAGGATGAAATAATCTCTATAACGGTTACCGACGCTGATGGGTTTATAGCTACAGATACAGCTATGATTACATTCTCGCAAGCGGCTTTTTTCAACTCAAGTGTTCAAAACCTTAGCTGTTTTGGAATTCTAGATGGAAGTATTGATGCTGGCGTTATTGGTTGGGGGCCTTTTAGTATTTCTTGGCAAAATGGAAGTACAACAGAATTCATTGATAATCTTGCTAGCGGCACTTATGCGCTTGAAGTTACTGATAGATTTGGCTGTAATGCAGATACAAGTTTCCTAGTAACCGAACCACCATTATTGAGTTCCGAGTTGCTCATTAGTGCAACTACCTGTAATCTCGATAATGGAAGTATTGAAATAACAAATGTTCAGGGAGGAACTCCTATATATTCATATAACATGGATGGCAGTGGACCTTTTATAAACCCTCTATTTAATTCTCTTAGTCCAGGAAATCACAGCGTTACCATTTCTGATATAAACGGATGTTATGATTCGCATCAAGTCTTTGTAGATTCATTATCACCGCCTGAAAGTTTAACGTATTCTTTAGCAAATGCATCCTGTGATTCAGCCAATGGAAGCATCGAATTGATGCAGATTAATGGAGGCTTTGCTCCATATTCTGTATCACTAAATGGAGCTGTTAGTCAATCCGTAACACTACCTATTTTTTATGAGAACCTCATTGAGGATCTTTATCAAATCTCTTTAATTGATAGTAACGGCTGCACCTTGGATACCCTTGCTGAAATACTCCAAGAAGGGTCACCATCGAATCCACTTATTACTACTGTGCCCGGAACATGTGGTTTGTCAAACAGCGAAATAACAATTAGCTCCGTTACCGGAGGAATTCCTGAATACACATATAGTATAAATGGAGGAACATTTTCAAGTTTGCAAACTTTCAGTGGACTTACTCCGGGGACATTTACAGTTTCTGTGCAAGATGTGAATCTTTGTCCTTTCGATACCATAGTTTTTGTACCTGCCATTGAACCTATTGAAGTACTTGCCTTAGCTGATCAACACCCTTCGTGTCATGGTTTCAGCAATGGTGAAATTCATGCCGAAGTTAATGCAGGTCCCGGACCTTATACTTTTAGTTGGTCGCAAGGTAGTTCTGATAGTTTAGTTTCAAATCTGCCTGCAGGCACTTATATTATTACTGCCACTGATGCTAACTCTTGCATTTCTATTGATACAGTATCTTTAGTAGATCCAGGTATTTTAGCTTTCTTTATTTCAGGAACTGATCCACTATGTGGGATATCAAATGGAACTATTTCTATTGATTCTGCTTCCGGGGGAACTCTTCCCTATTCGTTTAGGCTAAACAATTCAAACTGGACTTCAGCTACAAGTTATACTAACTTATCTGATGGAAACCACTCAATGTACATTCGAGATGCTCAACAATGCATAGATAGCACGAGTCGAATCCTAATCACTCCCTCATTCCCAACTCAAATGACAACACAGATAGTTGATGCAGTTTGCGCTGAGAATAATGCCGTGATTAGTATTAACGGAGTTACAGGTGGGACTTCTCCACTCTATGTTGCCATTGGTGATAGTATTTTTAGTTTATTGAACAGCTACCCTGCAAACTTTGAAAATCTTGCTGAAGGTGATTACCTTATCACAATTAAGGACGCCAACGATTGTCTAATAGATTCAATAAATTATGTTATCAGATATCCTGGCCCCTCATCTATTTCAACAGATATAATTGACGCAACCTGCTCATTAGACAATTCAATAATCGCAGTTACTAATGTTTCCAGTGGTACAACGCCTATACTCTATTCAATAAATGGAGGAACATATACTGCTGATACTGTATTTAGCGACCTTGCCGCTGGAAATTATCAATTATCCGTTATTGATTCAAACGGTTGCACACTTGATACTTTAGTCCAAACAGTAGCTGTACCTGATGTTGAAATAAATACAATCATTTCACATCCAATAACCTGCTTTGGATATAATAATGGAGAAATTACCGATCAGATTCCTTCAGGCTCTCCTCCTTTTTTAGTTACTTGGAGTAATGGAGATTCAGGATTCATTTCAGATTCACTTTTTATTGGAACGTATACAGCTACGGTGATTGATTCTAACGGATGCACAGAAAGTTCAAGCACAAGTTTACCTCAACCAGCTCAAATAGATGTTCATATTAATGCACCTGTATATGTTTGTGAAGGTAATGAGGTGATGCTTCAGGCAAGTGTTGAAGGTGGTTCGGGTCATCTGGATATCACTTGGCCAGCATTTTCGCATTCAGGGGAAACACTTATTGATACTCCTGATAGTACTACTAATTATGTGGCTTTAGCTACAGATATTCTTGGTTGTCAAGATCGAGATAGTACAGTAATATTAATGCGACTGAGTCCCGATGGAACCATAGTTCCAGATGTAGCTGAAGGCTGTTCGCCTATTTGCGTGAACTTTAGTTTTAATCCTATAAGTGCAGCAGCAATTGCAAACTATTCTTGGACTTTTGAGGATTCATACACTGCAGGAGAAAGTGTTCCTAAGCACTGTTTTTCGGAGTCTGGTTTTCAGGATATTGAAGTTCAACTGGAGGATGTTTATGGGTGCAAAGCCACTTTGACTGCAGAAGGAATAGTGAATGTTCATCCTTTGCCTGTGGCAAAGTTTAGTTATACTCCTGATGAAGTAGATGTAATGGAACCTCTATTCAGATTCATCAATGAAAGTGAATTAGCTGATACTTATTATTGGACATTTGGAGACGGAAATTTTTCTTTGATTGAAAGCCCCGAACATGAGTTTTCAGATACAGGAAGCTACAATGTTTGCCTTAAAATTAGCACCAGCTTCGGCTGTGAAGACTATACCTGCGAATACCTAGATGTTAATCCTTACCCGACCATCTACGCGCCGAATGCATTTACTCCAAATGGCGATGGAACAAATGATATTTTTAATATCAAGCTCACCTATGTGAAACAGTTTCAGCTGGAAATTTTTGACAGATGGGGTGAATTAATTTTCCTTTCTACTGATCCTGATTTTGGCTGGAACGGCACTTACAAAGGTAATCCTGCACAGGAAGATGTATATGCATGGCGATTAACCTATACTAACATCCTTAAAAAGAGTGAGCAGCTGCTTGGGAGAGTAACTCTTATCGAATAACCAGCCTTATAACTGAAGGAGAATCAAAATTTTCTGATGATTTTAGATAATAAATTCCAGGTAATAAATTCGGAAGTTTCAATCGGCCATCTTTGGCATAAACACTATTTACAAAGGAGCCATTAGAATTAAGAATAGAACATGGAATTTTCTGATTATCCCAAGGAATCGACACATTTCCTGACTCGAGGAAAAGATTTCGAATAGCTTTGTTTTCTTCTTTCTGAAGGATGGAAGTAGTGGAATTACAATCCATCAATTGATTAAAAAATTCAGCCATAATACTAACCTCTTCATCGAAAAGTGGGAAGCAAGATTGATGCATGCTATGTCCACAAGGAACTGTGTCATAAACCCTATAATCGTATGCAATTTGCAATTCTTCTAATAAAGGGGTCATTGCCTCGATACCACATACTGTTGGATAACCTTGAAGGCAATTGTATTGCCAAAGATCCTGCTCACAAGTTTCATAGGGCACACTGTAGTCATCTTGTTTGTTATTAAAAAATAAAGCACCTGGCTTTCTACCTAGTTCTATGTTCTCAGAGAATAGAAATGCGCCCGAAAAGGAAGCAAATCCGACAATATTATCGGAGTAGTCATTGAGGTTACTTAGTCCTTCTATTGGTCCTAAATCTGGCCTTGACAAATCATTTCCATTTGTATTTATTGAATTAATCTCAAAGCATTGATTAGGTTTTTCCTGAGCTCGATCAAGATATGCGATGCCCGATGAAATGTATGCTCCGGCACTCCAGCCAGCAAGAAATACAAGGTTTGTATCAATTCGAAGCGAGGCATGACGTTCCTTTGCCCAGCGAATGGATGATCGAATATCCTGCATCCCACGATACCAAGCACGAATTAATTCTGAAGTATCTGTAGGACAAAGAGCGCCCGAAGATGCAAATCCTAGGCGATAGCCTGCAGAGATAACTACATAACCTCTAGTAGCGAAACGATTGGCAAGTTCAGCCATTTGCGTATAACTACCTCCGCCAAAGGCTCCACCATGAACAAGAAGTAAAAGAGGCCTGCTATTGCAGGTGTTTTCTTGGGTATCGTAAATCCTTAAACTTAGATTAACCAAGTTTCCTGAATAGGTTTCCTGAGAACTTGCATAAACTGAATCGCGGGTAAAAACTGAAGGAAATGACTCATCAATATGATTACCGCAACAACTCTGAGCTTGAGCACTAGTAATTGAGAAAGCAAGTAAAATGAAAAGCCTGAATTTCATACAATTCATAAAACACGGGCTTTCTATAAAGGTTTATGCAGTAGCTGTTATCTTAGACTCAACAATGGCGAGTATTTCCTTTTCCATTCGATTAGCTTCAGTTATCATGCTATCTGCTCTTTCAAGCGATTGATTCACAAATTTCGAATCTTCATAACCAGCACAATTAATTTTCACATTCAAACCAGCTCCAAGAACGGCAGTCCTAGCACAAAGAGCTCCAACTCCAGCATCTGAGACAGAATTAGGATTTCCTTTTTCAGCCATTTCAGAAATAAGATTCATTGATTCGAGACTAAGCTGCATCACTTCTAATGGAGTTTCAATTGCCATTCTAGTTGCTTCAGCTATTGCAGATTTTCTAATTTGCTTTTCTTCATCACTTCCTTTCGGCAAACCAAAAGCATCCATAATCCTGTTAAAAGCCCTTGTATCTTCATCCACTAGGAAAATCAAACGCTTTTTAAATGCTTCAGCTTTTTCGGCGATGTCTGAAAATTCTTTCCAACGTGCATCCCAACCTCTTTTGTGACTGCTCAAATTGGCAACCATCCCCGCTAGGGCAATCCCAAGCGCTCCAACATAAGCAGAAATTGAACCGCCGCCAGGCGCAGGAGATTCTGACGCCGTTTCATCAGCAAAAGCCTTAAGCGACATATTCACCAAACGCTCTGATGCTGTATCTTGAAGTAAATATTCAATTACTCTCTTCTCAGGTTCAAATGGACCTAATTCATCGAGACCCATTGATTTTACTGCAATTTTAATAAGCTCAGCTTCAGAAACACCAATGGAACGTTGTTGCTTTTCTAGAAAATATTTCCCCGCATCTAATAAACACTGAAGAGGTAATAATCCAACCAGTTCTGAGCCTGTAACCCGTATTCCGCGAGCATCGGCACGCTTGCAAACCTCGTCAAACGCAATATGAACGGGGGTTTTAGAAATATTGGTAAGATTCATAGATATCTGAGCCACGCCATATTCCTCGATAAACCATCCAATAGCTTTAACAGCTTTTAGGGAACCAGGGGTGTGAACAGGATTACCTTGCTCATCTTTTACAATTTTACCAGTAACAGGGTCTCCTTCACGTTTCACCCTTCCGCGTTCGCGCACATCAAAGGCAATAGAATTAGCTCTTCTTACAGAAGTAGTATTCAGGTTTACATTATATGCTATAAGAAAATCTCTCGCTCCAATAACCGAAGCACCAGCTTTTGCATGCATTTCAACCGGTCCGAAATCGGGCTTCCATTGAGGCTGATGAATCTTTTTGAAAAACCCTTCATACTCGCCAGCACGAATTTCACTTAAATTATTTCTACCCTCGATTATGGCAGCAGCTTCATAAAGATAAATTGGAATATTGAGCTGCTCTCCTACTCTTCTGGCAAGTTTGCGAGCATATTCAGAAACTTCTTCCATAGATATTCCAGCAATCGGAATCAGGGGACAAACATCGGTAGCTCCCATTCTAGGGTGCTCCCCTTTATGCTTGGTCATATCTATCAATTCTGATGCTTTTTTAATTGCAAGAAAAGCGGCTTCTATAGCGGCAGTCGGCGGACCAACAAATGTTACAACAGTCCTGTTAGTTGCTTTTCCCGGATCTACGTTTAAAAGAAGAACACCTTCAACAGATTCGATTTCATCGGTAATCTGACGAATTATATTCATATCCCTCCCTTCGGAAAAGTTAGGGACACATTCAATTAATTGCTGCATTTGGTTGGATTTGGAAATGCAAACCTATGAAAAATGCTGCCTTAAAGGGAAAGTGAATTTATTTCTTTATTAGAATAGAGGAATGCCTTTTTGATCAGATATCCTTGAAGCAGGAGGTAGTGAGAGGCTAGTTGTTATGATTTTTTGCATTGATTGATTCAAGAAAAAGTGCGTAAAAATTCTAACAATCGTTTTAAACGTTTATACATATTTATAAAACGGCTGTTCCAATGAAAAGCCCGTTA
>JBBEBC010000005.1:1929-4066 GCA_040882555.1 Bacteroidia bacterium | reverse complement strand
GTCAAGCCAATATTTCAAAATTGACGTCTTAGTTTTTAACGGTCTTGTTAAAAACTGAACGAAAAGCAACAATTACATTTTGGGCTAATCAAAATAAATGAATTTGGTATTGAGTTGGCTCGAATGAATAAACTCAGAAGGAATTATCAACTCATCAATTCGTATCTATAAATTCAGGAAGTGCAGTAGAAAATCATTCATTTTGCTCTTCATTCATCTGCATATCCAGCCTTTGTAACTCTTCAAGGCGACGGTTAAGTTGGAAAATATAGCTATCAGCTTCCCTTAGTCCATAATTATTAGCTGCTTTCCGAGCATAGCTTAATGCTTTATCAAAATCCCCTTCCATCTCAGCAGCAACAGCTAAATTATAGGTAGAACGTTTTGCTAGACGGGTATCGTCAGATGAGCTTAATCTTTCCCAGATTGCAGTTGCCTCATTCCAATCGCCTCGCTGAGCCATTCGTCTTGCTTTTTTCATCCCGGCGGAGCCGGAAGCTTTTGAATAAATATTCCTCCGATAGAAGACCCAAGAAGGAGCAATACGAACTCCGTAAGCATCGCCTGCTATTGTTCCGGTTTGCATAATTGCATCCATTGGAAAAAGCAAATTCGATTGTGCCAAAGCTGGTGTGTTTCCTCGGGCACTAAAAGTTCTAGCACTTGTGATTTGATGCTGATCTATAACTGAGCCATTTAAACCATAAATTCTCCAACCAATAGTAATTCTAACAACCTCAAAAGCTACAAAGTATGTTTCCAAAACTTCTTTGCCGTTCACAGTGCGCTTCCTTTCTCGGGGCTCAGTTCTAACGGCTATGTCTGAGTCGAAAGCTTCAATAGCAATAACGGCCTGTGAGTCATGATTTGTAAGTAAGCGCTGCACGTCTCCTTGAGAAATAGGTGGAGGAAGCATTCCTGTTCCCGTGCCCGAAAGTTGCTCATTTGCAATAACAACCTGATATTTAGGACCACTCATTAAACGCTGCTGTAAACTCGAAAGAGTATATTCAACACCTCTTCGATCAGCAAAAAGCATTTCGCCAGTAAATATTCCTTCTACGATATTCATCCAGCTGTTACGCCTATCTGCCTTATAGCGATTTACGAGAACTACAGATTTTATATTTGAAGGGAGAGTGATATCAGCAGGGCGAAGTCCTGTGTAAGCAACGCTAGTTCTGCAAGCCGGTAAGACGATGGCAAGAATTAGGGAAAGAGTTATTATTCGAATCATATGAAAATAGGCTTATCAATATTATGAAATAATCTAATTGTTAATGAAGTGTAAATAATTTCGAACAAAGACCGTAAAAATCATTCTCTCTTATCACTATTTTCGTGCTAACCCAATCCTGTGCCAATGATTTATGCAAGCTTTTGGAAACGTGTAGTTGCAACGCTTATCGACTGGACCTTGTTTGCTGCTTTATCTGGAGCTCTTGCATATGCGGTAACCGGTAAACCCGCTGGCAATGATGATTTTCATTGGGTGAATAATGGTATCTTTTTTTTATTCTACTATGTGTATAGCGCTGCATTTGAAAGCAGTTACAAAGGAGGCACTTTAGGAAAACAGTTGCTTGGAATAAAGGTTACCACTGTTCGTGGGACAAGAATAAGTTTTCCACGAGCAAGTATCCGCTACGTGAGTCGCTTGCTTTCGTTTTTTCTTGCTGGTTTTGGTTGCGTGATGGTTCTTTTTACCTTGAAAAGGCAAGGACTTCACGACCAGATTGCAAAAACTATTGTGATAAATAGTTAATAATCAGGATTCCAGTTTTTCAGCCAATTGAAGCCAAAGGCTACCTTTTTCTTCAAGCTGTTTGGTTAATACCGCTATTTTCTCTGAGATGGCTAAAAGCTCTTCATGATCAGTAACTCCCTCATTCATCTTAGAACTGAGCCCTTCAATCTCTTTTTCTAATGCCGGGATTTCTTTTTCCAACTGCTCATACGCATGCACATCTTTAAAGCTAGGTTTACCTTTTAGCTTTTCCTGTTTACGAAAAATTTCCTTCTCAACAGACTTATCTGCTTTCTGTTGCTTTTCGATTTCATCCCGCTCTAAGCGGTAATCAGTATAATTTCCATTAAAATCACGAATCACTCCGTTACCCTCGAAAACGAAAAGATG
>JBBEBC010000005.1:0-1829 GCA_040882555.1 Bacteroidia bacterium | reverse complement strand
AGCAGTTGAGAAGCCGTCATATTTCGGCCATCAGCCAAAGGAATTACATCTGCAACGTCTTTAATAACCTCTATCACCCGCTTATCATCCTCTAGATTCATTCCTTCTTGAGAATAATAACCGAAGATAACAGTATCACCTACTACCACTTTTCCGGTATCTGACTCAAGTTGGCTCATGATAATCTTCAATAAAGTAGATTTACCACATCCGTTCTTACCTACAATTCCAATCTTCTCACCTTTCTTAAAGGTATATGTGAATGGGTTAATGAAGGTTATATCGCCATAAGACTTAGAGATTTTTATCAATTCGAGAATTTTACCTCCCAAACGATTCATCTTTACACTTAACTCAACTTTATCATCCTGAATGCGCTGTGATGCTTTGTCTTTGGTATCATAAAATTGCTCAATCCGTGCTTTTGCTTTCGTTCCGCGTGCTTTAGGCATTCTTCGCATCCACTCAAGTTCCTTAGAATATAGATTCCTCGCTTTGCCTACTTCTGAGTTAAATGCTTCACGCGCTGCTTCCTTCTTTTCGAGATAGTAAGCGTAGTTACCTTTATACCGTTGTATAGATGTTCTATCTATCTCAATGATATCATTACATACTTTATCAAGGAAATACCTATCGTGAGTCACCATTAAAATGGTATGATTCTTTTGACTTAACCACCCTTCAAGCCACTCAATCATATCGATATCGAGGTGGTTGGTTGGCTCATCAAGAAGCATAATATCAGGCTCTCTGATTAGGAGGGCTGCCAAAGCAACTCGCTTTCTTTGTCCACCCGAAAGCAAGCCCATTTTATGATTAAGATCGTGAATGCTAAGCTTTCCGAGAATTTCCTTCACTTTAGCTTCCATATCCCAAGCCTTTAGCTCATCCACTTTACGTGTGATAGCCTCTAACTCAGCATCCCTTTCAGGTGATTCATCCTGTTCTAGGATAAGTTCATAATCTCTAATGGCATCAATTCTTGGGTCATTCCAAGCGAAAACCGCTTCACGAATGGTATCCTCAGGATTAAAGTCTGGGTTCTGATCAAGATAGGCTACAACACAATCGTTTCTAAAAACTACTTGTCCTGAATCAGCAACATCCTTATCCATCATGATGCGCAACAGCGTTGATTTGCCTGCTCCATTCTTTGCTACTAATGCTGTTTTCTGACCTAATTGCAGTCCAAAACTTATATTCTCAAACAGGACACGCTCTCCATAGGATTTCGATAGTCCTTCTACCTGTACAAAATTCACGCGGCGAAGTTATGACTTTGATTGGTTCTTATCTTCTTTCGGAAGGTAGTGATATTGAATTCCTCCGTAATGCGGCAAAGTGCTATGAGAATCAGAGCTGTCATCCGGCGATGAGCCGATAAATTCTTCATCGTCTTCCTCCTCATCTTCAAAATAAGTAGGTTTTTGAGGACCCTCGTGACGGTATTTGATAGCACAAAAGATTCCAGCTAAGGCACCCATAAGATGAGATTCCCAAGAAATATGTTGAAACAGAGGCAGTACACCCCAAACCATTCCTCCATAAAGAAAAACTACCAAAAGAGAAATCGACATCAGTCGCGTGTCATTACGCATAAATCCACTAATAGCTAGGAAAGTAGCTAAGCCATAAACCACACCGCTTGCACCAATATGTAAATGTCCGCGGGCAAAAATCCAAACGCCTATGCCTGTGAGAAGCCAAATCCAGCCGAAAACGCGAAATGCAACACCTCGATAAAAATAAATGATAGCCATCATAAGAACGAAAAGAGGTATTGAGTTGGAAATGAGGTGATTCAAATCGCCATGAACCAAAGGCTCTGT
>JBBEBC010000004.1:0-8701 GCA_040882555.1 Bacteroidia bacterium | reverse complement strand
TATTAAATTCTCTCAACTTAACCACTGGTCGGAATTTCGGGGAGTACTACAAAGACCCGCTGTTAAATTTGGAGTAAATGAAAATCTTGGATTTCCAATTTTATATCCGCCTCCTAGATTTAAAGTAAATCCAGAAGAATTACCAAGAAACCCCTCAATTTGAACTGGAAATGCAAAGCCTCTATCTGCATTCTGAAACATCATTTGTAAGCCAATAATGAATGGTCTACCTTTCCCTAAATCAACATTTGTATAGGATACATTACTCGTATCTGGGGTCAGATAAAAAACATCTCTAGGCACATTCATAAAATTACGTTGGCCAAAATAGAGACCCACATACGATGCATTCTCTCTGTTAACTATTCCATCATCATTGATTGAATTTGGTATGTCTTTTCTATCTTTTTTCGAAATCACTTTATTATCGCCTAATGAAAAATTATAGGCGTATTGAGATTTAAGCCCTGAACTAATTATAGTAAAAGACATAAATAAAACAATGGATTTAATCGATTTGGAGATTTTTAGTAGATTTATTGCCATATCTTTTAAGGTTAAGAAGTTTCAAACATACAAATTTATATCAAGTTTGTTTATCATTGAAACTAATGATTTTCATCTGTTTCACCCCCTTTTCATTGAAGCTAGGCACTAATTTCCCTTCAATAAATATCGTGTGTTCTAAAAAGCAGGCACTTATTTTAGTATATAAATACTATTCTATCCAGCAATTGGGCTAAACCTTATTTTTTTTGATTCTTGCTTTAAAGTTCTTCAGTAAAGAAAAAAGTAAAAGGAACACACTTAAAATTAAGGCACTCAAGCCCAAGAAATCACCTGTTAAGGAGTAAATTGTAAGTTCATTATTTAAATTTAATTCACCAGCTATCGCTGCAGGAGTCCAATATGCTCTTTGCTCAATGATATCACCGCGTTGATTAATAATTGCCGAAATTCCAGTATTAGCAGACCGGATCACATCTCTTCTGCTTTCAATGGCTCTTAGTCGAGCGTAGGCCAAATGCTGCCTGTATCCAGGAGTATCTCCCCACCAACCATCATTTGTAATTATGGCAATGAAATTTGCACCTCCCCGAATGTAATTCTGCATAAAATCGCCATACACAGATTCGTAACATATAGAGGCCACAACTTTCTGTAAAGAGTCTCTTCCAACAAATACAGTGCGTTCATCTTGTCTTCCTAAAGTCCCGGTGGTACCTCCCAAATCAATAGCTAGTGATTCTATATGCTTAAAAATCCAAGGAAAAGGCATTTGCTCAACACCAGGAACGAGTTTAGATTTATGATAAACCTCGATACGTTTTCCGCTTAAAAGCAATGCTGTATTATATGAGTCATAAAAAACTTCGGGGTCTCTTGTTTGTCGAGCAGTGTAGGGCATCTCCTCCCCTTTCATATAAAATTGATGCGTTTCAGCTCCGATGAGAATATTCAGCTTAGGATAAGATTGCATGAATTCCTGAAGTCGAATAATGCGAGGGTATTCGGCAAGATGCGCTTCATCCATTGAACCTACGAGTGCCGTTTCAGGACCAAAAAGCCAATTTGTACTTGAATCAGTAACTCCTTTTGCCAATTGAAGAAAGGACTCAAGCTGAGCATCTAAAGTTGAGCTATTGAACTTCATCCCATAAGGATCTATATTCGGCTGAACTATTGCTACTTTGATAGAAGAATCTGATTTTTCTTCGTAGGTACTGTATTGAAGTAAAGACAGTAAGGAAGGAATAAGGAATACAAGCAAAGGAAACCTTAAGCCCATTAAAATGGGAGTTTCAGGTTGGGTTATTTTTCTTCTAAGAGCCTTGTAAAAAAGAATGTTGATTAGAAGAATCCAAATTGAGCCTCCTGCAATTCCAGTAAATTCATACCACTGAACTAGTTCTGGCATAGATGCCATTGCATTGCCTAAACTTAACCAAGGCCAGGATAAGTCCCAATCATGATGAATATATTCAAATGCAATCCAAAGAATAGGCAGGTAAATCCATGATCTATTGGAAGGAAGACGTTTTCTTAGTTGAAAAGCAAGTGTAAATACGCCCGCCATTAAAGCAGAATTAGCAAGAAATGCAAGCAATGCTCCTTCAAATGAGGCATTTTTAATCCACCAAGTACTGCCAACATTCCAAATAAGAAATGTTAAATATGAAAGACCATATAGCTTCAATGCAGCCATTTTCACAGGTGCATTCCTAAAGTAATCCTCAATGAAAAATAATGGAAGCCAAGCAAAAAAGATGAGAGGCAAAAGGCCTATTTCTGGCCAGGAAAATGCCAAAAGCACTCCTGAGAATATAGCTAAAAGCAAAAGTCTGATTGGACTCATAAGTTGCCAAAGATACATAGTTCATCTGTTGCTCTTGTTTCCCATTTATTATGAGTAAAAAAAATCCGGAACCTTATTCAGATTCCGGATTCTAGCAAACAACCAAGAGTGAAACCGGTTAATGAATCACACTTAACTTAAATACTCCGATTTGCTTTTGTTGAGCATCTCTGAGAACCAGGAAGTAAAAACCTTTCGCTACCTGATTTAATGGTACCCTGATGGTTTGAGTTCCAGCAGTAAACTGCTGAGAATCTTGCCAAACAAGTTGTCCGCTTGTGGTGGTTAAAGAACTAAATATCTTCTGAGCTGCCCTTAAACTCAGATTCACTGAAGCAACTTCATTTGAAGGATTTGGATATACATGACCGATTAAAATTTCCTGTTGTTCTGCAACAGAAAGAATCTCATCGCCCATTACTATTTCAATTGTAAACCCAGGATTTTCTCCTGACAATGTAAATTCTACTGGTACACAAATCATACCTGGAACATCTGCAAAGAGTCTATACGTGCCATATGCTAAATCACTGAAGGAAAACTCTCCATTCTCTGTAGATAGTTGATGTTTTTGTGGATTGCCGGAAAGGTTAACTACAAATACATTCGCATCTGCAATAAGACTTGCAGATGAACCGGCTACACCGCTCAAGCGGTAAGGTCCGTCATCAATGTTCCCATTCACCCAGCCTTCTCCACCAGGATTGTTTGAATAAATTAAAGAAATATTGTAAGAAAAACCATTCTCATTTACCGCAACCGGCTCAGCATCTAACCAATAGAACTGACTTCCGAAATAAGTTGGAACATAAGAATTATAGTAATCCGATTGCACATTCAATCCAGCTTTTATCAGATAAACACCTTCCTCAACATTTTCGAAATAATAAAAACCACCCGAGTCGATTGGTGTAGTTTGAATTAATTCTACAGCTAATGAAGTTTGATCTAATCTGTACAATCTAACTGAACCAATATCGGCAACGTTAGCTCCAGCAAATACTTGTCCCCCAATTGCGTAGTCCTGAGGAGAAGTTCCAAGAATATAAACAGTTTCACAATATGTGTTTGTGCAGTTTGAAGTGCTAACAGTAAGACAGATATAATATGGACCTGATTGATTAAATGTATGTTCAGCATGAAAGGATGTTGCAGTTGAACCATCACCAAAATCCCAAACGTAGGAAGCTTCCGTATTATTTGTAAAACTTTGATTAGCAAGGTTCACTTGAAAAGGACTGAATTGTGAGATAGTTGCGGCAAAATTTGCCTCGCATGTCCCTGAATTATTTCCAACAATAATTGTTGAACATAATGTATCAGAGCAATTTACTCCATATACTATGTGACACATAGTGTATTCACCTGATTCAGTAACTGCATATTGGGGATTTGAGGAAGTTTGAGTTTCAAAACCTTCAAATATCCAAACATGCTGAACTTCATTTGCTGGTGGCACATCTACTGAAAAGAATGCTACTTCATAAACTCCATTAGGATTTGGCCCTGCTACATTGAATTCAAAGAATGGGTTGCAATCATTTCCTGTATTTTCTCCCGGAACTACCACTTCATAGCAATAGGTATCCGTGCAATTAGCAGTTGTTATGGTTAGGCAAACTTGATAGCTACCAGCCTCCGCGTAGTTGTGTTCAGCATTTGCTGTTAATCCAGTTGTATTATCGCCAAAATCCCAGAAATATGTTGCTTCTGATTCGACATAAGAATCATCCATGAAGACTATTCTCAAAGGATTGTTATTAGACACATTCCAAATAAAGTAAGCCTGACATCCTTCAGCTGAATTAGCGCAAACTTGAAAATTAACTACCGCTTCATCCACTGTACCTTGTTGGTTCGAAATTGTATCCGCCAGAAAGGCGTTAGAACAAGAGTCTACAACAGAAACAATGAACAACTGATTTGGACCAGTAACACTTCCATTTTCAATGATGATATTGTACCAGCCATTATCATTAGTCAATCCAACCACATTGGTTAAACCATTATCGCCTGTAACTGTAACAGGATAGTCTTGTAATGCCCAACCGGTAGAGGCCTGCGTTACATATCCACTAATGGTAAGTGAATTTGAAACTTGTGCTTCTAAAGCACTGAATGACAGAATATAAGTTAAAAGCACTAAGAGCTTTTTCATAGCATAGATTTATTTACTATTCAAATTTGTGCAATATCATCGGAGAAATCAATTAAACCCAAAGTGACTCTTACGCAGTCAATATTTCAAAGGAGTAATAAGCTCCTTTCGATTGGAAGCCCTTAACCAAAAAACATAGCATATTGTGACTGTTTAGTAGTTCGAGTCTTTTTAATACTTTTGCTTCATGCTGCAGGTTTTTAAGAGTTATCTCGCATATTTAATAAAGGCCAAAAACCTGCATAGAGTTCATTCTCCATTTGTTTTTGATTTGTATCAGGACTGCATCAAGTCGGAAAAGAATTATTACGTATTCAACAAAATTGAGTACAGAAGAAAGCAACTATTGATTGACAGAAGAACCATTGAAGGCAATGACCCGGGGGCAGGTAAAAACGAGAGGCAGCTTGTTTCCGAAATTGCACGAAAAAGCCTTGTGAGTCCTGATTTCGGAAAGATTCTATTTGAATTAACAAGGAAGCTCGAATGCAAAAATGTTCTGGAACTAGGCACTTCATTAGGCATCTCTGCTTCTTACTTAGCTTCGTATAGTTCTGATTGCCTTGTGTATACTATAGAAGGTAGAAATGAGATTGCTGAGATAGCTAAAGAAACATTTGATTCTCTAAATCAAGTAAATGTGAAGCTCTACAATGGATTGTTTGACGATGTTCTGCCTACTATTCTAAAGCCCGAAACCAAATTTGATTTAGTGTATCTTGACGGGAATCATAGATTGGACGCTACGCTCGGATATGTTCAGAAACTAATACCTCATCTTCACGAAAACAGCGTTATTGTGGTTGATGATATACGTTGGAGCTCGGAGATGTGGAATGCTTGGAAGAAATTGAAATCCATGGATAATTTCCATGTAAATATTGATTTAATGAGAATGGGCTTATTATTTACTCGACCATCGCAGGCAAGAGAGAATTTTACATTATATTATAAGTAACGAACTACCTGCATCACTTTGACGTTGTATCATATTAATGTAGGTTTGAAATTAAATTAAGCATATTGGAAACAGTCATCAAACTCCGGAAAATAGTTAGGAATTTCAAGCTTGGCAGTGAAACTATTAAAGTTCTCAAAGAAATTGATCTTGATATTGAAAAAGGTGAATATGTTGCTTTGATGGGTCCTTCGGGATCAGGAAAATCAACTTTGATGAATCTTATTGGATGTTTAGATACACCTACAAGTGGAGAGTACTACCTC
Organism: Bacteroidia bacterium; assembly: GCA_040882555.1. Lineage (GTDB taxonomy): Bacteria > Bacteroidota > Bacteroidia > M30B66 > M30B66 > M30B66. The sequence continues at coordinate 2,963 of JBBEBC010000004.1, read as the reverse complement.
AGCGGTCAGCTTGTATCTAAGCTGGATGACAATGAACTTGCCGATATTAGAAATAAAGAGATCGGATTTATTTTCCAGACCTTTAATCTTCTCCCTCGATCAACTGCTTTAGACAATGTAATTCTGCCTTTAATTTATGCAGGTAAAACCAAGTCTGAAAGAGATACCCAAGCGAAAAAAGTTTTAGAGCAAGTTGGGTTAAGTGATAGAATAACGCATAAACCTAATGAGTTATCCGGTGGACAAAGGCAACGTGTTGCCATTGCTCGAGCTTTAGTAAATAATCCTTCTATCCTACTTGCTGATGAGCCTACAGGAAATCTCGATAGCAAGACGTCGGTTGAAATCATGGGGCTTTTGCACGAGATTCACCAAAATGGGAATACGATTATCATTGTAACTCACGAAGAAGATATCGCGCAGCATGCGCATAGAATAATTAGGCTGAGAGATGGAGTCATTGAAGATGATCACAAAAATATAGACGTGAAAGTTTATCAAAAAGCTTAAACAAGTCATTGAAGACAACGTTCTACATCCATGAAGATTTATACTAAAACGGGAGACTTAGGTCAAACTTCACTTTTAGGAGGAAGCCGAGTTCCAAAACATCACCTAAGAATTGAATCCTACGGAACATTAGATGAGCTAAACTCTCACATTGGTTTTTTGAGGGATTTTAATTTAGGAGACGATATTACCAATGAATTGCTAGAGATTCAAGATAGACTTTTCACATTAGGTTCTTTATTGGCTTCTGAACCAGGAAAGAGCAAAGTGAAAATCCCTTTGATTTCAGACTCTGATGTAGAATTTCTTGAGAAGGCAATTGACGCTATGAATGAAGTGTTGCCTGAAATGAGGAGTTTTGTACTACCTGGAGGGCATCCAGCGGTTTCATCTTGCCACATTGCGAGGTGTGTTTGCAGAAGAGCAGAACGAATTATAGTTGACCTTTCTGAGCATAGTGAAGTTCCTCCAATTGTGCTCGAATACACGAACCGTTTGTCGGATTACCTCTTTGTTTTGTCTCGAAAAATCACTTTAAAATTCGATGCAATCGAAACTCCCTGGAAACCAAGGATGTAAAATTTCAAACTTAACGTTAAACCAAGCTAAGAATTTATATTTTTGCGGAAAGTTGAAAAACGAAACCAATCCAACAAATTGGCGTAATTCAACGTTAACCATCAAAATACTTAAGTTATGTACTGGACACTCGAACTTGCCTCCTATTTGGAAGACGCTCCTTGGCCGGCGACAAAAGATGAATTAATTGACTTCGGAATCCGTTCAGGAGCTCCACTTGAAGTTATTGAAAATCTTCAGGAGATTGAAGACGAAGGAGAATCTTATGAGAGCATCGATGAGATTTGGCCGGATTATCCAACAAAAGAGGATTTCTTCTTTAATGAGGATGAATATTGATTTAAACTTTGACATCGTTCAAAGCGCAATTCCTTTTGGGAATTGCGCTTTTTTTTGTGCCTAAATGATATTATTCGAGTCAATAATTCTTATATTTCTTAATTAATCACTTTCATGTCAACCTCTCCCTTTTCGGAAACCAGTAAAAATAAATACCCAAATTTAATGCCTCCGAAATTAAAAATGTAGTTGAGTATTTACTTTCACTTAATCTTTGAATTTTAAGAATTACTTGAATTAGTCTCCCTTAATCATCGTTCAATCCGATCCTAATCAATTCATCCTTTCACAAATTGAAAGTTAGTTTTTGTGTTGATTGCAAAGAATTCGGATAGTTTAAAATCTCAATCGCTTTTAAACTTGAGCGTGCCTAAAGCAAAGTCAGGAATAATACGCACAATCGGAATTGTATTTTATAATGCATTTGGATAGCGTTTATCGAAAATTGCAAGTCTCGTTTTAAAAAGCCTCCTAAAAATAAAATGTTATCTTTCCATTGATTAAAAAAGAGCTTGAATTAAAGTCTTTAATTTCTAATTTGAGAGCTGATTTGCATTAAATGCGCAATATGAAAAAACGTCTACTCCTCCTTACTGCTATTTTACTCCTTCCATTTATAACGAATGCTCAACTTTCCGGAACAAAACAAATCGGAGGTTCGGGAGCAGATTATGCAACGCTTGCTCAAGCTGCAGCGGCTATTAATGCACAAGGAATATCTGGAAATTTAGTCCTTCAAATTAGTTCTGGAACTTATACGCAAAGAGCCTCATTTTCTTACAGCTCTGGTAATTTAACAATTGAATCGTTGAGTGGAAATCCCAATGATGTGATTTTTTCTGTTGCAGATGAAACTGAGAATGAAGACTATCAGTTAGAATTTATAAATTCATCTCAACTCACAATTCGAAACATTTCATTTAACACAACGGATTTTGAGTATGGAACAGGTATGTTGTTTCGCGGTGTTTGTGAAAATATAGAAATCAATAACATCTCATTTGCTGGCAATCGTAATGATCCGGCAATTTCACTTGCGTTTGCAGAAACAGGATTCTTTGGCGGATCCTCGAAGAATGTTACAATAAGCAATTCATATTTCACAACGTGCAGCTATTCAGTACAAACAAATCAGTTTTCAGATGCAAGTGAAAATATTCAAATTAGAAATAGTACATTTTTCGATGCCAATGCTGTGAGCCTCTTTAATGTAATTGGATTGGTTTGTGAAAATAATTTAATGCAAGGAGAACTGTATCAAATTAATGCGATAAAATTACAATTATGCACTGGAAGCGTAATAGTTAACGCAAATAAAATGTTCAAATGCTTGCGCGGAATAGAAGTTAATTCTTGTGAAGGTTCCGCTGCTAATCCCATTCTCATTACAAATAATTTTATTGAGGGGGAAAAAGAGCTTCTTTATGCCTTTGGGAATTCAAATTTACTCTTGGCGCACAATTCATTTAGCGCATCGGGCGATGATATTTTAGCGCAAATTTCCGGGAACGAGCCCAGCTTTAAAATGCGAAACA
>JBBEBC010000003.1:0-8702 GCA_040882555.1 Bacteroidia bacterium | reverse complement strand
TATCAGGGTGATATATCTCAACTCCTGTATCTGTAATACCTATAACTGTATTTGTATCGCCTTGATGCAAGTCCCAGCCTGCAAAAGCTTGGATTCTATTTAGAGCATATTGAACATCAACACTATCGTCTGAGGGAACATAAAGAAGATTAGGCAAAAAATGCAGCTCTGCAATTTCAATGATATCAAGTTTAATGAGTTCCGAAAGGAAGCTTTGCAGATTGGCAGACTCTGGCAGCTTTATAGTATAAAGCTTTGAAATATCAGCAAGTTTCTCTGACCTCGAGTTAAATTCTTTCTCAGGGCTTTTAGCTCTGGGAAATCTTTTAGAGATAGAAATACAATTCCATTTGGAAAGAAGGCTTGAAAGATTGCTATCATTTTCAGGAGCAATCTGTGCTTTGAGTTTGACTTCAACTACTCCGGGAAGGTAGCTATCCTCATACAATTCAGACTCAATTAATTTCTGAGCCTGAACAACAGGGCTGATGGAGAATAAAAATAAAACTATTAAAAACCTCATTCTTTTGCGAATATCGGACATTAAAAGAACATACGTTGGAGACAAAAGTTTTGGATTTTCAACAATTGATCGACGGAAATCCGGACATATTTGTATTTTTGACAAAAAACATGGCAATGATAGCTCAAAATTTGAAATTTCTCAGAAAAAAGTCAGGTAAATCTCAAGAGGAAGTCGCCAATGAACTTGATATAAAACGCACTACATTAAGTGGTTATGAGAATGGTTCTGCAGAGCCGAATTCGGAAAATCTTATACGTTTGTGCGATTTCTATTCAGTGAGTGTGGATGATGTTTTGAGGGTCGATCTTTCACTTCGTTCAGAGGATGATTGGAGCAATATGATAAAGCTTCATGCAAGAGATGTTAGCGGCGAGAATTTGAGAATTATTGCTACAACCGTAAATTCTGATAATGTAGATAATATCGAGCTTGTGCCATTAAAAGCACGTGCAGGTTATACAAGTGGTTATGCTGATCCGGATTACATTAGAGTTCTCCCCACTTTTCAGCTACCTTTTCTAAGTGCAGAGAAAAAATACCGCACATTCCCAATAATTGGAGATTCCATGCCCCCTGTGGCTGAGGGCTCCTGGGTGACTGGTGAATATTTGCAAAACTGGAACTTTATTAAAGATGGCAATCCTTACATCGTAATAACCAAAGATGAGGGAATCGTTTTTAAAATAATATATAACCAATTGGAAGAGAACGGAACGTTCTTATTATGCTCCACAAATCCTGCATACGAGCCTTATGAAATTGCTGTGAACGATATTCATGAGATTTGGAAGTTTACTCATTATATAAGTTCTGAAATGCCTGAACCAAACTTGGAGCGAAATGAAATCTCTAATACTGTGATGCAGCTTCAAAGAGATGTTAGGCGTTTGAAGAATACTCTCAAAGAAAAGTCATAAAAAAAGGAGGTCTGTTTTCACAGACCTCCTTTTTTTAATTAAATCAATTTCAGTTAGTAATAATTATCGGGCTTGAAGCAAAGCCTCTATTTCCGATAACATTAACTAAATACATTCCTGAAGGTAAATCATTCTGAGCGAAATCTATTACGATCACTTCACTGCTTGATGCAATGTTTTGTGATTTAACAATCTTTCCACTTAAATCTGAAATATTCAATGTAAGCGCTTCCCCTGTTCCTTTAAAACTCAATCTAAAGTTTCCGTTGTTAGGATTCGGGTAAGCTAAAAGGTGCATGTTTTCAATATCCTTAACTGAAGTTGTATAGCAAGGATTTGCCGGAGTTTCAATCTTAGTCATATTGCTAAAATCAATATAACAAGCATAATCAACTTCATCAACAAATGGATTTCTATTTGTTTGCAATGAATCAAGGAAGTCATTACGAGAATGATCGAAGTTATCTGGTGGATAAGTGAAATGCCATTTTTTGATAAGATTTTGGTCTTGCCCATAATTGATTGCCACTCCACTGCAAGTTAATCCAGATGGTTGCTCAAAATTGAAAGTTGCATTCCCATTATTATAGCAAGTTGCCATATACATTAATGCTCTCGCAGCTCTTCCTTTATGACTATCCTGTGGTTCATAAACACGATTGCCGTCGATATCTAAACCTAATTTACCTTCTAGGAACTCAGTTTCTACAATATTCACTTCACCAAGAGGATAATTACAACGAAGATCGTTTACGTTACTTTGACGAGCTGGATATAGATTATGTTGGTCGTTATACTCAGGCTGCTCAGGATTATCTGCCGGGAATGATGGCATCCAAGAATGAGGAAAAGTATGCTCACGACTATAGCCCAACGCACTCCAATCAAATGGATCATTAAACAATCTTGTTTCTCCACTGTAAACACAATTTATTACGCGAGAAAAAGAATTGGGTCCAACTGTGGCAAACGTATCTCTAGCAAGAAACAGGTTCACCATTGTGTTTGTGTAGTTACTATAGAAAATCGAAGTATGAGGATTAATTACTGCTTTAAGATCTTCTACAAAAGTGGGAGCATCAGTTGAAATTGCATCGTATTCTGTTGCAGAAATCATCGTTTCTGGGCTGTTTACAATATTATCGTTGATCGTATTAAGGTAGTTTGTGAAAACGCCAGAACCATAATACGGGAAGATTGCGAAATGATACTCTGTTCCTGCTTCAACATAGCGAGCATTTACGGAAAATAAATCTCCCGCAGGTCTGCCTGCAAACATAACTTTTGCATTTCCAATACTCATTCCTCTGGCATATGTTTGTCCGTCAGAGGGAGCAGTAGAAACTGCAGCTCCTATACTTCGAAGCAATACATATCCACCTAAGATATCATCTGCAATAACTCCTGTACCAGATACTCCAATGATGGTTCTATATGATTTATTGATTGAGGCTGGTAAGTTTGTTATGCCAGTGCTTGGCTCAGTCGCAAAATCTCCATCTATTGCATAGATTTGAAAGCTATACTCAAGATTGTTTGCATCATTACTAGAAATTGTAGCTAGAGCTGTGTAAGAGCCCGGGCCATCGATAGGAGTGAAGTCTAAGGTTACATCAGCAGATTCGCCAGGTAGAACATCAAAAGGAAAAATCGTAGACGCATTAGCGAAGCTAGCTGCATCCTGACCACCAAAGCTTATATCTGTGACTGTCAAAGTTCCTTCAGTTCCTTCATTTCTAACAGTAAAGGTTCTTGTTGTAGTGTTGAATGGAGGAGCAATGGTGTTTGCCAAAACGGGATTCCCTAATTCTGTATCTAAAACACTTATAGTAGCTTCTGCTATGTTAGCAGCTGCAATAGAAATCTCATCAACTTTAAGGTTAGATCCTGAAACTTTATCTTCATAAAAGAAGCGAACATACCTGCTGGCAAGGTTAGATAGTGTGATAGTTTCCTCAAGACAAGGTGTGCTTCCCACTGGGAGTTCGCCATCATTATAAGTTAAAATATTAACCCAAGTACTACCATCAACTGATTCATCAACAGTAAACGTTCCTTCCCAGGGACTTCCTGTTGTTGAACCTCCTATTTGGAATGTAATCTCTCCTGGTTGCTGACCAAAGAAAATTGTAAGATTTTCCCCATCAGCATCCAATCGCAATGATGAAACACCGTCGCAAGATGCCGCAGCAGAATAATTTGTATTCCCACCGCTAATATTATCGAAAGTCCATCCGGCAGGAGGATTTCCGTCACTACAGTCCCATGATGTCGGAACAGGACTTTGTGCAGAAACGCTAAAAGCAAATGCAATTAGAGCTGTAATTAAAAATGAATTTTTCATTAAAAGGGTTGTTTATTTATAGTTTGGTTGCTCTTAGAAATCCTTGAGTGCTGTCGCTGAAAGTTTTTATCCTATTCAACTGTAACACATTTTCATCAAGCTGGTTAATATTAAATCTCTGTCTTAAAAAGCGAATAATGAATTGATTAGTTCCTGTTGTTACTTTAACATTTGTTACCGCAAGTTCATCATCTTTTATGTCATACTGAAAAGTATCGCGGAGATCTGTTCTGGTTGTATCAGCATAATCTAAGAAATAAACTCCTCCACATGTTGAAGTGTATGCTTTTTCGCAATCAAAAAATTCTATTTTATGCTTGTCATTGCCTATTTCAGTAACAGCACCATTAGCCCATTCAAGATCGGTAATCTCCCAATTACCCTTTAAATCATCTGCCAGACGCTGTTCTTTGTAGCATCCTGAAAGAATCAAAACACCAAATAAATAGAGGATCGTTAACTTCTTCATAATATTAAAAAGTAAATGCTACAGAACTCATCCATCGTCTTCCCATAAGAAAATACACACTTGAACTAGCAGCATTAAAGGTTGAACTATTGCCAAATTGATTGCTTTGGGCATCAGTAATTGCAAACGAGTCCAGGGCATTCATCACAGTTAACCGCACATCGCAGGTAACTTTATTAATAATGAATTTATAACCAACATTTACATCAAGAATGCCATAGTCGGGCATTCTCCATGATTGACGGCCTAGGTTAGGTCCTGTCATCGTATTAAGGTCAGTAATTTGAAGAGACCCAGGTGAAAAATTAGCATAATTTCTACTAAACCAAGTGAATAAAGGCTTAATGTAAAGTTTTTTAATTGGTTCGTATCTGACACCAAAAGCAAAACTTTGTTGTGCAGCATCACCAACTCTTACGCCTCTTGGGTCAAATTGAATTGTATCTATCGGATTGCCATCATCTCCGAAAACAGTTCCTGTAGCTACCTTGTTCCATCTCCAGTCGCCAATAGAAACCATTCCTTCAATTTTCAGGCTTTTGGAAATTCTATAAACACCATCAAATTCAATTCCCTTGTGTAATGCCCCCATGCCTGTGGCATTTGTACTTACAGGCTCTCCGCTAACAGTAAATGAAACAGTAGTTGGTCTATTATTCCATTGAGTGTAATAGCCATTTATGTTTGCAGAGAAGTTTTTGCTTTTGTATGAATATCCTAATTCTGCTGAATTAATGACCTCATTGTCAATTGTTTGAAATTCGCGGTTGTCGAATCTGTATACAAACTGTATCAAAGGTGCTCTGTTAAGATGTCCTATATTTGCAAAGATATTAGCTCTTTCAGTAAGGTTGTAATTAACCCCTCCCTTAACAGTAAATCCAGTCATTTGCCTCCAATCTGTTTGATTAGGTCTTAAACCTTCCGATGCTCTGTCGAATGTCTGACCTTGATAGGAGATTGTATCGTTATACCCTATTTCAAGTATGGTGTCTCCTACAACTTTTTGATTTTTCAGGAAATGATTAATTTGTTTGTAAAAACTTAGAGAAGTGCTCACATTTAAGAATGCGCTCCAATTACCAGCCTTATATTCTGCTAATGCAAAAGCTCCTCCCCACCTGACTTGTCTTTCAATATGCTGAATAATTCTATCACCTTCAAAAACTGGTTGATTAGGAGCCGTATTTTGGTCAACGCTCGTAACCCAAAGGTCGGCCCCCCAAAGGTCATGAACCTGACTATATACCTGTCCATTATATGTTCTTAAGTCGATACCTCCGGAAATATCCCACGACTCATTTGGAGAATATTGAAATGTGGATAAACCACCATACCATTGGTGCTCATTAAAGTTTTTCCTTACAAAATTTGCAGCTCTACGCTGTCCCTTGTATAAGCTATCAGGACCAAAACCCTGATATATATTAAACTCACTAAAAGCATTGCCATTATAGACATTCTGAATAGATTGTTGACCTGTTGAGTCTAAAGCCAGCGTATTATTAGGCTGAGTTCCACCTCCAATGCCATAAGAGGCATATAAAATATTGGACAAATAGAATTTGCTTCCAATGTTTACAAAATGGCGCAGCGAAATAATAGGTTTATGAAATTGATTTTCGCTAGTATTATAAATATTAGCAGGAGCATTCTCGTCAAATCGAGTCCTTCTTAGGTAATTCCAACTTGGATTATAACGTCTTCCGTATTCTGTTTTACCGGCGGTATCAACACCTAAACTTGCTGCATATCTTTTACTGTAGGCATAGATTGGTTGATCAACCCTGAAATCTCTTTGTTTGGAAGTTTGAGGAGCGCCAAATGCAGAGAAGGTGAAAAGATGATTTTTAATTGACTTTTCAACCTTGATGTAGTAGAAGAACATTTCGGAGCCTAGCTGATCAACATAACCTTGATTATTTCGATATGAAGCTGCAGCAGAAACTCCCCAACCATTCTTGAGTTTTCCGGAATTATAAGCTGCAACCGTCCTTAGGTTCATGTTATTCCCTACTTCCTGACGGACAGAAATCATTCTTTTATTTTCTCTCCCGCTGGTTAAAATATTCATCGTTCCACCAATTGCTGGAATTGCAAGCTTAGAAGCTCCTAAACCTCTTTGAACTTGGACTCCTGAAGTAAGTTGATCTAGGCCAAACCAATTGGTCCAAAAAACTCTTCCGTTTACCATATCATTCATCGGAATTCCGTCAACTAGAACCATTACATTCTGAGAATTGAAACCTCTAATACTGATTCGTGCGTCTCCATCACCTCCGCCTTGCTGGGTGGCATAGATGCCGGGCGTTGAATTCAATATCATTGGTAAATCCTGTGAACCAAGTTCTTCCTTAATTTTAATAGGATCGATATTAGTAAAAGCTACAGGAGTTTCTCTTGCAATAGCAATATCTGAAACTATTTCAACCTCTCTAAGTGTATTCCCTTTCAGGGGAAAGTTAACTTCTAGGTTTTGACCTTCCTTCAGGTTAACTGTTTTACTTACTGTTTTATAGCCAAGAAATGAGCAGCCTAGAGTGTATTCTCCAGCCTCAAGATTTAATATGTAATTACCATCAAGGTCACTAGTTGCGCCTTTACCTGGTGCATAAATAATACTAGCACCTATTATGGTTTCTCCGGTTGTAGCGTCAGTAACCTTACCCTGAATAGTACTTTGCGCTTCAACTGTTATGTTTAAACAGAGCAAAGACAACAAAAGAGCCTTAATTCTTTTGGTCATAAGAAAAATTTGATTGAATAAAAAATGCCAATCCTTTTCAGAATTGGCATTTTAACTAATTTTTTATTGCCTAATAATTAGTTTTCTGGCAGATGTAAGTCCATTCTTGTGAATGATTCTCACAGTGTAGATCCCATGAGTAATGGCTGATGTATCAAAAGATAACTCTGATTCTAAATCATCTGTACTTTTAACAATCACTAGATTCCCTAGCATATTGTACAATTCAACATGCTTGATAGGTAAAGCCGATCTAACAGTAACTTTATTTATAGCTGGATTTGGAAAAACAATTGATTTTGAAGCTGTTTCAATGTCATTTATTCCAACAATATTACAAACGCAAGTATGAAATCCTAATGAATCAAATGTGTTTTCAGGCAATGAATCCCACTGAACTGAAGGGTTAAATGTTTCAGGACCGGGATTTACAGTAACTCCGCCTTCAATGCTAGCTTTTCTAACTAACGTTTGATCTTGAGTCCAATATCTGAAGAAATAAGGTCCAAATTCAGCTGTTGTATAGTTAGCAGGAGGGCTTGAAAAAGGAAGTAAATCAGTCCAACCTGCGGTTGGAGAGAATGTACCATTGCTGTTAGACGGACGTTCACCTATTGATGCGAAAATATCCACTTTTATCCAAGTGCCATTGTCATTTCTTTCAAGCGTAAGGGCGTCATCACCATTAAAGCACATAGTTCTAATGTTTCCTGGTTCAGTACCACAGCCATTTGAGAATAGCGTGTCAGCTTTTGCTTGTAGTTCAACATCAATTGGCTGTGATTGATCAACGCCATTAGGATCAGTTAGATTCAATGCGATAACATAGGTGCCTTTTGATGGAATAAATACTCCGGCAGGTAAAGGTTGAATAGCATTTTCTGAGGCCGTAATATTACCATTGTCATATCTAATCATACGGTAACTAACCAAATCAACTGGGTTGTTCGTTGGATTATAAATTTCAAGTGCCTTGTTGTTTCCTGATCCTTCAATGTACTCAGAAAAAAATAACTCACTACATTGAGAGAAAGCGTGGTTAGAAAGAAGTAATAAAATTGCAATAGAGAAGTAGTTCTTCATCATGGTTTTTGTTGTTGAAGCAGCAAAATTAATCATTTGTGTAGTAATCTACCCTGTAATGTTAATAATTAAAGTTTTGTTAACGCTAAGTCAACAATCACATGTGAATTGATAAAATTTAAGCTGATGCTAATTCACTAAATTGCACCCCCAAAATAAAATAGCTATGTCGAAAGGACCCATTTCACAATTTATAGAGAAGCATTATTTACATTTTAATTCAGCAGCTTTAGTAGATGCTGCAAAAGGATACGAAACTCATCTCACCGAAGGTGGTAAAATGATGGTAACTCTTGCAGGTGCAATGAGCACTGCTGAGTTAGGGAAATCATTAGCTGAAATGATTCGTCAAGGTAAAGTGGATATCATCTCATGCACAGGTGCTAATCTTGAAGAAGATATTATGAATCTGGTTGCCCACTCTCATTACAAGAGAGTTCCCAATTATAGAGATTTAAGTCCTCAAGATGAATGGGATTTACTTGAAGATGGCTATAATAGGGTAACTGACACGTGTATTCCAGAGGAAGAAGCTTTTAGAAGAATTCAGAAACATATCTATAAGCAATGGAAAGATGCTGAAACAGCTGGTGAAAGATACTTTCCGCATGAATACA
>JBBEBC010000002.1:2720-8825 GCA_040882555.1 Bacteroidia bacterium | reverse complement strand
GTAATTTTAAGATTTACGATGGCAGAACCGATAATATGACCTGCATCAGTGAATATGCAGGTTAGATCGTTAAGTACCTCAAATTCAGTGTTGTAATCAAACTCCTTAAACAATCGCAAAGAATAAGCTACATCCTCTGAAGAATAAAGCGGTTTAATCGGTGCCTTTCCGCGAGCAATTCTACGTTTGTTGATGTATCTAACGTCACTTTCTTGGATATGAGCTGAATCCTGGAGCATGATATCGCACAAGTCTTTCGTGGCAGGGGTGCAGAAAATTGGACCTTTAAAACCTTGGGCAACCAGAGCAGGGATTAACCCAGAATGATCAATATGAGCGTGAGAAAGAACCACTGCATCAATTTCTCTGGGATCAAATCCAAAGTGGCGATTCAAAAAGTCGGTGTCTTTACCGTGGCCTTGAAAAAGACCACAATCCAGCAATACTTTTTGAGAACCAAATTCTATGAGATGTTTGCTGCCTGTAACAGTTTGGGCTGCTCCGTGGAAATGAATTTTCATATCTTCAAACCTACAAAATTTGGAGTTCTTACTGCCAAACCGATTTCACTTACTTTAGCAAAAAAATAAAAGGATGAAACTGGATATATTAGCATTTGGGGCACATCCCGATGATATTGAGCTTGGCTGCGGTGGATTGTTAATTTCGGAAGTTAAAAAGGGGAAAAAAATTGGGCTGGTTGATTTGACAGCAGGAGAATTGGGCAGTCGCGGAACAGTAGAAATTAGAGCTGAAGAAGCTCAGCAAGCAGCTTTGGTTATGGATGCTTCTATTCGAGTTAACCTAGAAATGGCAGACGGGAAATTTGCTATTAATGATTTTAATTTGGCTAAAGTTATTGCAACAATAAGGGTGTACAGGCCAGAAATAGTAATAACCAATGCACCATATGATAGGCATCCCGATCACGGTCGTGCTGCAAAACTGGTTGAAGAAGCCTGTTTTTTATCTGGATTGATAAAACTTCAGTATGATGGGGTTCCGTCTGAGCCATGGAGACCAAAAGCCATTTACCAGTACATGCAGTTTTATCATCACAAGCCAGATTTTATATATGATATAACAGAAGTTATGGATGTTAAGGTTGCTGCAATTAAAGCTCATAAGTCGCAATTCTGGAATCCAGAATCTCAAGAACCTGCCACTCTGATAGCTTCGAAAGAATTTTTCGATGGAATAACTTATCGGGCTGCAGAGTTTGGCTTACAAGCAGGTTTTGGTTTTGGTGAGCCATTTATGGTAATACGAACTCCAGGACTAAAAAATATTTTTGAATTGTACTAAAAGAAATCTGCCGAAATTTAGGCAACAAAAAAGCCCTTCAGAATATTCTGAAGGGCTTTTTTAATATCTAGAAACTAGATTAATGTCTTACAATAAGTTTTGTAGTGCTTCTTTTTGCACCAGCTTCAACATTCACAAGGTAGATTCCTGAAGGAAGTTCAGAAGTACCTAGGTTAACATTGTGAACTCCAGGAGCAGCTTTCTGAGAAGAAATCAAAGCTACTTCTTGACCAAGCATATTCAATACACTAATAGTAACATCAGCAGCTTCTTCAAGCTTAAATCTTAATGTAGTAGCCTCGTTAGTTGGGTTAGGTAGTAAAGCCAAATCAGAAACTTTATTAGGAGTGTTGTTTATACCAACATTTTCGAAATCTTTAGTTACCGACATATAAATGATGTCGTTAGGGATATCGAATGGGTGAGTAGTAGCATCGTCAATAGTTACTGCAGAACCAGGAGTGTAATCTCTTTGGTAAAGAATGTGAATCTTATCATCTACTAGTCTTGCAACTGAGCAATATGAATATTCTGCAAATTGATCAAAACCAGCATCTTCATCATCTACAAGGTCAATTGGATCACTCCAAGTTAAACCATCATCTGTAGATTTTGAAATGTAAATGTGACGGAAACTTGGACCTTCGCCTAAGTTTAAGTAATCAACACCTTCTTTTGTTGCTGAATAAGTTACATACAGGTTTCCATCATCATCAAGACCAGCACTAGGGAAACTAGTTAATCCAGTTCCGTAAGGAACTACGTTGTTAGCAAATCTAGCTTCAACATCTAGAATGCCATTTTGGTCATCATCTACAGTAAATAAGATGTATTGAGGTAGTGAATCCAATTCAAAATCTTCATTCCAATATCTAATACCTTCTTGGAACGGGAAGTATGAAACCTGATCATCAGTAGCATCATCATTTTGCATTTCCATAGCTCCAAACCAAACATGAACTTTATCATTTTGATCAATCACTATATCAAAAGTTCCATCACTAACTGATACCGATTCAAGAACAAACTCACCACCTGTAAACGTTGTATCAATTGAAACAATAATTGTCGTTGTAATTGAATCTACTATCGTCGTATCGTATGCATATTCATACACATAGAATGAATCGATTGCAATCATATTCTCATCGAATATATATTCATACAAAGAATCAACGGCCATTGAATCAATCTCAGAAATGTATTCTGTAATATCATCGAAAGTGGTGTCAATTGCTGAAACCGTAGCATTAACTAATACTGAATCAGAATCACCATCACCGTCAAAGTCTGTCAATTGATCAGACCAAGGCTCGTAAGGAAAAGGTAAAACGGTTCTACTTGTCCAAGTTTCTCCATTATCAATTGATTTCCACATCTCCACACGAGAAGTTAAACTTCCTGCTACAAAAGCAACAGTGTTTCCGCGCGCATCAAGGGCGTAAGAATCACCACCGAAACTTGCGAAAATAGAAGAATCAACATTTGGAAGTTGAACCAAAAGTTTGTCGAAAGACTGACCTCCATCTGTAGAGCGGTTATAAAGAAGAGCTCCATTAATTCCATTGAATGGTGTTCCTGTGAAAGTTCCACCTTCAGGTTCAGTTAAAGCAATAATATGTACAGTTTTTCCATCAGGACCGCCAACTTTCATTCTTGGCCAGATTAATGGCATCTCTGTGCGAGCATCAATAATCCAGTTTTCTTCAGTAAAACTGGTATTTCTGCTTACCTGAAGCGCATTAATTGCTGTCTGGTGAGCAACAATAATATCGCCTACACCTTGAACTCTTGCAATTGATCCAAAGCCGGTTCTAACATCCTCTACACGAGTAATGCTATCAACCTGAGCGTAATTTGGCAATTTAGTCCATGAAGAACCATCAAAATGATGATAACCCATTCCACGGTCTGCCCAACCTACTGTCTCAACACTGCTATGTGTCCAAGATGCAGATAAAGTACCGTCGCCATGATTCTGTAAACGATAGTTGATTGAATTATTGGTCTGTAAGTCATAATAAGTTTGACCAACAATTGTTTCAGGGCCAAAAGCTCTTGCTCCAGAAGCTTGCACTGTTGGGTTTGGAGTGCTTAATGGCATAGCAGGAGATTCATTTACTCCCATGTGATTATGTACTGCTCTTTTAAGACTTACGGTTTTCAAAGAGGCAGGTACCTTAGCTCTCTCAGAACTCTGAGCGCTTAGCACCTGAGATCCAAAAACCGAAGTTATTAAGCATGCTGAATAGAAAATGTGTTTCATGTGATGTTTATGTTAATTATCCTCAAACGGCAAATCTAATGATTAATGGCTTAACATTTCACAACAGAAAATGGTTTGAATCGGAAAAAGTTATTTGAATTCAGAGATAAATACTCTGTACCACATGGCAAAACTCAAGAATTTAAATAGCCGGTTTTCAGCGATATTCGATTCTTTACCGAAGATTTGACTGTAATTAGCCTTGATCGACTTAACATTTAAAATGTCACTTAAATCATCAGTAAAAAGGTCATTTAAGGCAGGTGCAGACTCATAAATCCACTGTTTATTTGGCGTTGTATATCCTTGTTTGTCGCTTCTGTTCTTAATGCTTTCAGGGATTTTTGTTCCCGCTGCTTCTCTTAACAAATACTTAAACTGGTGTTTTTTTATTTTTTCCCTTCCGGGGATTGAAAACAGATATTCAATTAATTGATGATCGTCAGAAAATGGAGTTCTCGATTCTACTGAATGCCACATTGAACAACGGTCTTCACACTTTAGATATGCTTTCAAGGATGAATTTTGCATTTCTAAGCTTAGCCTGCTGTTTAGGTCTTCGCCCGAAGGGTGATTTTCTCTTGCAAACCTCGACGAATAAGAATCTCTAAAATCGGGGTTTAATAGCTGAAGGTCCTTGAAATAAGTAGTAAATAATTTTTTACTCGCAGGTTGTGACAATCTAAAAGCACCGTCGAACCTAAGAAATTGCTTTAAATAGAATCCCGCCAAGCCTTCCGCCGAAGGCGAAAACATATATTTTAACCTCTCTGAAAAAGACATTCCTTTCATCAGGAAATACTCATGGGGATGATAACCCGCAAAAATCTCATCTCCTCCCTGACCATCCAAAACTACCCGAATGCCCTGCGATTTCACCAGTTTCATAACACAAAACTGAGCGTATGTACTGGTTGACCAAATTGGAATATCCTGAGCATAAGTCAATTCCTGAAAGTCTTTTAATAAGCCTTCCTGACTTGGAGTAATTTCGTGTCTGATAGCAGAAGTTCTTTCAGCAGCAATTTTTGCCCACTTTCCCTCATCAACGTCTTGTCCTGGAAAGGTTGCAGTGAAAACATGAAAAGGCTGTCCCTTTAAATGTTTATCCATGTAAGCTACTATAGCTGAGGAATCTAATCCACCGCTGAGGCATGACCCAACTTCCACATCAGCCCTCATGCGCAATCGAACAGACTCACTAATGAGATGATTAATCTTCTCCATTTCAAAGTTTGATGGAGCATCATCAGCTACCGTTTTAAGGGTATACCATTGCTTTGCTTCGGCCTTTGGGTTTGAGAGCGATGTTTCAATGTAGAAACCACCATGAAGCTCCATTATTTCTTTGAAAAAACCTGTAGTTTGATATTCAATTTCTCCAAAAGTGAAGTAATCGAAAATCGCCTCGGGATTCATTTCAGCCTTCACTAAGCCCGAATGCAGAAGAATTTTCTGCTCTGAAGCAAAAGCGAAAACTTCGTCGTTTTGAAAATAATAAAGAGGTTTAACCGCAAATCTATCGCGGGAAATGAACAATGAATTCTTACTGAAATCGGCAATTGCGAATGCCCACATACCATTAAAATGATTGAGGCAATCTTTTCCCCAATGTTGATAGGCAGCTATAATAACTTCAGTATCGCTCTTTGTTCTGAACTTAAATCCAACATTTTCAAGTTCTTCTCTCAGTTCAAGGTAGTTGTAGATTTCACCATTATAGGTGATCCATATTTTCGATGCTGCATCACACATAGGCTGGTGACCGGTGTAGTGCGTATCAATAATAGATAATCGCCTGTGAATGAAGGCTGTTTTAAATTCTCTGCTTTCAGCAGGAAGGGATTTTTTTGGCGAAAACTCAAGTTCCCGATTCAGACAATCAATGGGAGTTTCATTACCAGAATATGGCACAAAATGCTTGTCTTCAAGTAAAGCAAAACCTTCACCATCGGGACCGCGATGCCTCATCTTCTCGCTCATTTTCAGGAGGATAGTTGAATGCAATGGTTTCTTCGAAATGATGCCTGCAATGCCGCACATGACTAAGCTTCAGATTTTCTAATAGTTATTTCATAGCCTTTACCTGGGTTACGAGGGTAAATTCGCTCTGATGACTTTATTTCAAATGGCAGATAAGCTGCACAAAGAGTATGGGATATTGCTCTCAAACCGGCTTTTTTTTCATCCGGACACCCTTTCCAAATAGCGTGTGCAACATTCCAACGAGTTGATTCTGGCGAGTTTGAATAATCATGCCATACAATTATTCCTTTTTCAGAAACCAACCTAAAAGCAGTTCGGGTGTCTTCAACAACACTATCAAAATGATGATCCCCATCAATAAATACAAGATCAGATTTCCCTTCATAAGGTGTGAAATCGAAGCTTCGCGAATCACCGAAAAGGTGAGTTATTCTTGGATTTCCTTGTGAGAAGTGCCGGTGTAAATCAATATAATTTTGAGGTAAACCTCTACGCTGTAGCTCCTCATCAGAGAGGTTAAGAGAATAACATTTCGGGACAAATTCAGC
>JBBEBC010000002.1:0-2620 GCA_040882555.1 Bacteroidia bacterium | reverse complement strand
GCTGTAGCTCCTCATCAGAGAGGTTAAGAGAATAACATTTCGGGACAAATTCAGCAACATTACTAACGCTTTCTCCACGCCACGTGCCTATTTCGAAATAGCTTTGAGCCTTAATTTTCAAGGCCAGCAGCTTGAGCAAAGCTAAATCGGTGGGAAGCGACCCACCATCAAGAAATGCAAATGGCTTAACCGTAATTTCACCTTCCAGAATATCATTGAATGAAACTTCCGGAAAACCAGTTTCAAGTCCACGGTTTTGCTGAAGAATTGCTTTGTGTTCATCTTCCGAGTCGAGAACCGTATTTAATAAAAATGGATTTTTAATTACAGCACCTAAGGCCCTGAAAAATTTAGATGCTTTTCTGCTAAATCCCGGCATAAGTTTTATTTGCGCTGTGCAATGTAGGGCATTTCAAAAATTATATTTTAATTCTGAAGTGCCAAAAATACAAGAAATTAATCTGGAACCTGCTTTCGTAGGCGATTCCAAAGTGATGTGAAATCAGATATTTTAGGACTTAATTCCTTCAATTTAACACCACTTTCCTTTTTAAAGAGATAAACTACAGACACAAATGTGGTAATATTTGCAAGCGTAGTAACAAGTGCAGCATGGTTTTCGGAAAGCGTATCGCCTTGTGTTATTGAAAGGTAAGCGAAACCAACTACCGTAATAATGAGTCCAGATGCTATAGCACGGTTGTTTTTCTTGAATTGGCCAGTTCCAGAGAAATAGTGCCCTAAAATTAAATAGCCTGAAATAGCTACTACACCCGGCAGAAGCACAAGGAGGTTTTCTTTAACAGGAATAAATGCATCTCCGAATAAAATGCCATAAACAGAGGCGGGAAGGAGACAAAGAAAAGAACCGGCAGCAAAAGTTAATAATATACTTGCCCTAAATAAAGGCAATGTCAGTTTGATTGCTTGACTCTTATCATTCGAATTGGCAATCTTTCCATATTGAATTGTCGCAATACTAGTAGATAACATCCACATTGCCTCGGCTAAAGAAACTGCATTTGAATAAATACCCAAACTAAAAGCGGGTAAAAGGAAATAAGCAATTCTTTGGGAAGAAAATTGGAGTAAGTGACCAAATTGATTGGCCGAAGAGTAGGTGAGGAGCGCTTTTAATGATTTTCCTATTCCTATTGAATCCCCAGCTTTAGGCAGCTGAACCAATATGAGAAGCGAAATAATCCAGGCAGGAAGCCATCCAGCGTATAGCGCATATACATAGTGTATCGGCTCAGGATTATTCCAAATAAAGTATGAAATTGCACTTACAACGAGTGTTGCAATTAAAAGATTGAGGAAATTAACATGATTGAACTTTTCTCTTCCGTTAAGCAGGTGCAATTGCTGATTCATGCTAGCATTCAGGAAAGATAAACCTGCAATATGCCATCCGAAATAATCATACAAATCAGGCCTAATTAAATACACCACTAAAGGCGCCAACAAAGACCAGAAACTAGTCCAAACCCACGAAGGGATTAATAAATTTCTAAGCCTGTAGCGTGGAGCTAGATAAACCATAGCAGCCCCACCCATAAAATCGCAGATAAGTTGAACACTTATTACGATAACCAGCATCAACGTGGCAATGCCTTTTCCTTCGGGACCAAGTTTTCTTGAAAGTAACATGATTGTGCCAAAGTTCACCACCGCCGTTATCAAGCGGCTGGCGAAGGTCATTAGCATCAATCTTAGCATTTTCCTTCAGCTTTTAAATATACTTTGCTAAGCATTTCGCCCACAGCATAAACACCGTATTTTTGGGCGGCTTCTTCACTGATTTGCTCAGCGTCGTAATCATTTTCCTGCTTCAAGTATTTCTCAATAGCTTCTACTAAAGCATTTTCATCGCTGGCTTGAAAGAGAATTCCATTCTTCTGATTTATTACTTCAGGAATTCCTCCTATTTCTGGTGCAATAACAGGCAAACCACTACATAATGCTTCAAGAATGACAACAGGTTGATTTTCAAATCTCGAATTCATTACCAAGGCTGAAGCTTTTCTGTATTCTCTAGCCAAATCAACCCCAGTTAATTTTCCCTTAAACTCAACACCTCTGAATGTAAGTCCTAGCTCGTTTGAAAATCTCTTAATGGCACTTTCATCCGGACCACTGCCAACAATGGTGAGTTGAACATCAGGGTATTTATGATGGATTCTTTTAAAAGCCTTGAGTAAGCCACTGACATTCTTTTGTTTATCGTCCATAACAGAAACATGTAAAAGTTTTCTGATAGGTTTTTCGCCTTCGGCGGATTTGAATAGTTCGTTGTCAACCACATTCGGAAGGACTTCATAATTTCCTTTTAAGCCGTGGGTAAGCATAGCTTGTTTGAGCTGATCACTAACGGGAAGAATAAAGTTTGCCTTTTTGATGGTTTTGGATGTAAGCCATTTCATGAGAAAGCCTTTATATCTTCCATCTTCAGGCTGGTATCCTGTCCAATGCTCGGTAATAATCAGTTTGCTTTTCCATTTCTTTTTTAGGCTGAGTGCAATATTTCCAAGAGGCCAGATTACATTTAAATGCACAAAATCGGGTTTGCCATACCATTGTTCTACTTTCTCAGCCCCAAACCGATAGTATTTTTTAAGCA
>JBBEBC010000001.1:0-9195 GCA_040882555.1 Bacteroidia bacterium | reverse complement strand
GCTGGTTCAGAGCACCTGCCTTACAAGCAGGGGGTCACTGGTTCGAACCCAGTAGTTCCCACATCAAAAAAGCCCCGAATCGGGGCTTTTTTGTTTTACCAAATTTTATCTGGTTCAGAGTATCCCGTCCCGATAACAATCGGGTCGGGAGGGTCAAGATTCGAACCCAGTAGTTCTCGTACTCAGATAAGAAAGCCTTTAGTGAAACTTGAAAGGCTTTCTTTTTTCGTGGGTACAGCAGATGGAATGAAATATTTTCTAAAATCCGATAGTGGAAATGAAACAGAACCCAAGCAAATTATTGAGCTCACTCAATTCTTGACAGCATATCTTGAAAGTGGTTCTGTTGCTAAGTCTTGAAATAAAAAAGAAAGCAAAAGGTCAGGTTATGAATTTGATAGAAGCTTAAATTTCATGAAGTAGAATAGCTGATTAGGAAACTCAAAACCAAGCTGTAACCAATATAGAAGCTATAAAATCTCACTTACAACAAAAGGTGAATATAAGATCATGGTGTACTTTTTTTCTTTATTAAAAAGTTATGTCAATGGTTAAAATTCGAAGAATCATGATTTTGTATAGTTAGTTTGTTAACACGTGCGTTAAAAACAGAATTTATTCGCCGCATATTCGCGGTGTTTGTTTCTTATATCTACCGTAATCTGATAAGGCAATGGCAAAATACATCTACGGAACTAAAAACTTTCTATTGTATGTTTTTTCACCAATAGTTAATCTTAACAAGTATAAACCTGAGTGCAAATCAGAAATATCAATAGAACTTAATTGATCTTTTAAGTCTTTCTCTGTTTTTACCAGTTGACCTGAAATATTTCTTATTTCAAAGGTATTTTGTTTCGATAAATCACCTTTGAAATCGATGAATAAATTTGCTGAGGTGGGATTTGGAAAAATGTTTAATAAATTATCTTCCAGCATTTCAATTTGAGTATTGACATCAAACTTTTTAGCAGAAGTTCTTCTCATACTATTATCATCTCTGTATGCAACATGCGGAATAATTGAACCATCAGAACTTTCATATAGTGCTAAGCTATTAAATGTAGCATCGCCCTGAGTAACGGGCTCACCAACTTGTTCCCACTCACTCCCATTGAATTTTTTCAATATTGATTTATTTTGTATTCCTACATCTTTATAAAAAACATAAAGATCGCCGGTTGATGAGAATCTAAGGTCACTATAATTTGCTGCCCCAACTGAAATGTTAGCATCCCCAACTGTGGCCCAATTACTACCCTCGTATCTATAAACAGTGAGACTTCCTGCTGTTCCCCAACCAGCCACATAAGGAATTCCATTTCTAACCGCAAGACCATGATATGAATCATACGTTCCGATAGAAAAGCCTTCTTGTCCTATAAGTTGCCAGGAATTATTTTCAAATTTCATAACTGAAGCTTTAAAATCAGCATCATAATCTCTGTAAGCAACGTAAGGAATACCATTCTCAACTTGTAAGTGAATTACGTTTGTCATAAACCCTGTAGAGAATCCTGCTTCCCCAACTAAATTCCAAGTACCACCCTCATATTTCATTACGGATATTCTTGAGCCTTGCATAGCATCTTGAAATGCTACCCAAGGAGTTCCATTTTCAACGTCTAAACTAACTACATCGGCAATAGAAGGAGTAAACCCGCCACCCCCTAGATAGCTCCAAGTTGCTCCGTTGTAAGTCATTACAGAAGCTTTTGACCCTAAGCTCAGATCACTAAATGCAATATACAATGTTTGGTTATCAGCTTTGAAATCAATACTTCTTGCTTTGTCTGCTGTGAAACCTTTAGAACCTACCGCTTGCCATGATTCTCCATTGAATGTCATAACTGTGGCCTTGTCAGAGTAAGCTCTATCCTGATAAGCTACATATGGAACATCATTTATCATTGCAATTCTTTGAGAAAAAGCTTCACCATCAGAAAAGCTATTGTTGCCGATATTATTCCATGTTTGCGCAGTTGATTGATAATTAGAAAATAAAAAAACAAGCGTTAAAATTGCGATTTGTAGTTTATTCATCGTTGTATAACTTAAATTATTAAACAAATTTAAACTGAAGCAAAATGACTAAGATTAACATTGATCATGTTAAAAAATGATTTTTCTCATGTTTAAACATGCTAATTGAATGTGTACCTTTTGTAAAAACAGAACTTATTCAAATTTAAAGACCCTGCTTGGCTAACTTTGCAACGAATTGCGTAGACTGCTTTGAGCTAGCATCCAAAATCAGGACAGATAAATAAACTTTCTAATTTTCTGTCACAATGAAAAGAACACTCCCAAATTTACCGATGCTTCAAAAACCGATTCTATTCTGTTGAAGCTAATCAGAGTTGAATTGCCTAACAGATTCTTGGCTTAATACAGTGCCATTTATTTGAATGTAGTTGTTTTGGTTTTGCATTAAAGTATTTTTTGAGTTTTGACCTTTGTCGATTGCACCCATAACACTGAAATAAAGCTTGGGTGCTACCATATCTCCATTTACAGCAAAATTGAAAACTTTAGCTAATACTTTTGAAGCCATAAACCTGAACTGCTCAACCTGTTTCATTTGTAAAGGATGACTTGAAAAATCTTTCAAATGTTTTTGTATTGTTTGACGGCTCCATTCTGTTTTGATTGCTATTACGCCCCCCCGACTCCCGATAACAATCGCGAAGGGAGGGTCAAGATTCGAACTCAGTAGTTCTCGCACTCAGATAAGAAAGCTTTTCAGTGAAATTTGCAAGGCTTTCTTTTTTCGTGGGTACAACAGATGGAATGAAATATTTTCTAAAATCCGATAGTAGAAATGAAATAGAACCCAAGCAACTTATTGAGCTCACTCAATTCTTGACAGCATATCTTGAAAGTGGTTCTGTTGCTAGGTCTTGAAATAAAAAAGAAAGCAAAAGGTCAGGTTATGAATTTGATAGAAGCTTAAATTTCATGAAGTAGAATAGCTGATTAGGAAACTCAAAACCAAGCTGTAACCAATATAGAAGCTATAAAATCTCACTTACAACAAAAGGTGAATATAAGATCATGGTGTACTTTTTTTCTTTATTAAAAAGTTATGTCAATGGTTAAAATTCGAAGAATCATGATTTTGTATAGTTAGTTTGTTAACGCGTGCGTTAAAAACAGAATTTATTCGCCGCATATTAGCGGTGTTTGTTTCTTATATTTGCCGCAAACAATTAAGGCGATGGCAAAATACATCTACGAATATAAAAACTGGACTGATTTTACTTGGCAAGATTCGGCAATCAACTCAATTTTCGGAGAAGTACGATTAATGCAAGGTAAAATCATCGGTCAAATGAATGCTCTAGGATTCTCCGCAAAAGAGGAAGCCACTCTCACTGCATTAACGCTTGACGTTGTAAAATCTTCAGAAATAGAAGGTGAATTACTCAATTATGAACAAGTGCGCTCATCAATAGCTAGACGATTAGGTATTAATTCGGCAGGACTTGTTAAAAGTAGTCGACATATTGAAGGGATTGTAGAAATGATGCTAGATGCTACACAACGATATGAATTACCACTAACAGAAAAGCGCATGTTTGGTTGGCATGCTGCGCTCTTCCCATCTGGATTTAGCGGACCTTATAAAATAGAGGTTGGATGTTATCGTACAGGAGAAATGCAAGTCGTTTCAGGAGCTATGGGAAAAGAGAAAGTACATTATGAGGCGGTAAGACCTGAGTTTGTAAAAGCTGAAATGAAGAAGTTCTTAACTTGGTTTAATGATGATAATACACTCGATCTAGTTCTAAAAGCTGCAATAGCTCATTTCTGGTTTATCATCATCCATCCATTTGACGATGGAAATGGTCGTATAGGACGTTCTATAACAGATATGCTTCTTGCACGCGCTGAAGGAAGCGGAGAGCGTTTTTACAGTATGTCTAGTCAAATACTTGAAGAGCGCAAAATGTACTATGCTGTTCTACAAAAAGTCCAACACAGCTCATATGATATTACTGAATGGCTAAATTGGTTTCTGCATTGTCTTAAAAACGCAATGCTTACAACAGAAAATACTACTCAACAAATACTAAGAAAGGCAGAATTCTGGAAACAGCACGAAAAAACTTCAATAAACGAAAGACAAAGAAAAGTATTGAACATGCTATTTGACAACTTTGATGGCAAATTACAAAGTTCAAAATGGGCGAAAATCAATAAAATATCATCAGATACTGCTTTACGAGACATTAAAGATTTAATAGAAAAAGGGATTTTACAACAGACAAATGAAGGCGGACGAAGTGTCAATTATGAACTATTAGGTGGAACTTGAAAATATCCCAATTATCAATTATTTTTGGTGACCGGCTTAAACTCAAAATCCTCGAATAACAAATGTTACCTGCAGATGCCGCAGGTGTGCGTTTCGTGTTATGTAAAAAAAAAACCATTTTTGCAGGGCTTTTCGCTGTTGAAAGATAGTTTATCGTATAACCAGTTTCTGAGTATACATTTTCCGTCCACCATCAATGCGCAGCAAGTAAATTCCTGATGCCAGCCCTGGATTATAAAGCAGGTGGGAATTCATACCCTTACCGATTGAAAGCTGCTCGGAGAGCACTAGTCTGCCTGTTTCATCGAATATCTGCATACTTAGATTTTCCCTTTTTCTGCCGGTAACCTGAATCTGGATATTGCGATCCTGGTTTACCCATGAATTGATCGCCTGCACTTCCGCACCGTCGAATGAAACAGGAACAATTTGCGAGTATGAGAACTGTCCGTCAAAGTCAGTTTGCAGCAACCGGTAATAGGAAATTCCAGACAGCGAATTCGGATCAATACCTGCATACGTCCGGATCGTATTGCTGTTTCCGGCTCCGTCCCTGTTAAATATAGGTTCGAAAGTTTGAGCATTCGCACTACGTTCTACTGTAAAGAAGTGGCAATTGGTTTCCGATGCAGTTACCCAGCTAAGATCCACCTGGCCCAGATCCATATTCGCTGTGGCGGAAAAGTTTAATAACTCAACCGGAAGTGGCTCGGTAAGCCAGTCACTCAAGGTCCAGCGCGAAAATGCCGGGATTTGGGTAAGCTGAACCCAGTCGGCTGCAGAACTATTGCTCAAGCGTGATGGAAAATGTTGTCCCTCCCAGGTTGTTCCAGCATCTTCTGATCGCCATGGAATAAGTTGGTCTTCAACTGGTGAACTTCCGTTGGCAGATAGTTCATCATTAAAATAGGAAATCTTCAACGTAGCGTCCAGCGCTGTGTTAGTTTCAGCATCGATATCGAAATAGCGCATGAGGCTGTTGTTTGGAGCAGTGGCAGCAGGTGTGGCTGTCTGCTGTGATGCATAGCCTCGTGTAATATCCGTTTCGCCGGGAACATTTCCTGCGCCAGTCGTGATGGATACACCCAGCCCGGCAATATTCGAATATAAATTGCTGTTTGCAGAAAGGGTGCGCGTCGCGGTGATTACACCGGTTCCAGTACTGCAGAAAATACGGTTGCTGTTGCTTTCATTTGAAAGCGTACCGGTTGTACCAAGGTCGATGGTATGAGTATTTAGGTCAAGTTTGCCGTTGATGTTCAGCATATTCAGGTTTGTTGATACCGTCAAATCCTGATTGAGTGTGAGGGCTGTACCCGTTACAGCATTAGCAACATAGAGGTTTCCAAATTGCGAGGTCGTGGTTCCTCCGATGGTTTGCTCCAGGGGGCCCGTTAGCCTAACGGTTCCGACACCGAATGATGCCGTGCCCGTGTTGGTGATATCTCCCGCTACTTCTAGTTCGGATGAAGATTCGATGTTAATCGTACCGCTGTTGTTGAGATCGCCTACCATCACCAGCTGAGAACTCGTCGCTTCAATCGAAACAGTGCCATTGTTATTAAGGTTTCCACTTAAAGTCAGCGTAGATCCTGAATTGACATCACCGATTGTTACCGAAGATGAGCCAAAAATTAAGAGGTCGTTCGCAACAGCTGAGCCGGAGTTTACATGGGGCAGGTTGCCACTTGCTATGTCTGCGAGTGGTGGAATTATCACATTGGTAGTGGATATGGGCACGGTTCCGCACCAGTTGCCGGCTGTGCTCCAGTCGGTATTGATGTTGCCGGTCCACACATTGCTACAAAAAAAATATACAGAGCCAGCTGCACTGAGTGTTGCCCCTCCGGAAACATCATGGTCTTCCGCGTAAGCTCCCACAATCACATGGTAGCCATTGATGGCTATGCCATTATAGCTGAACCTGTCGCCAGCTCCGCGGTCGGGAGCTACTATTTTTTGCTGCTGCGCCCATACCTCTCCGGTTTGCCTAAAGATATAGGCCGAGCCTGCATCAGCCATTGCCGCCCCCCCAGAGGCATTATGATCTTCAGCCCAAGCCCCTACGATGGCATAATTACCATCTATGCCAACACTAAAGCCGAAATTGTCACCAGCTCCTCGGTCGGTAGCCACTATTTTTTGTTGCTGCGCCCATACACCTCCGGTCTGCTTATAGATATAGGCCGAGCCTGCAGCGCTGAGTGTAGCCCCACCGAAAGTATCTTCATCTTCCTGGTCAGCCCCCACAATAGCATAGTCACCACTGATGGCTACTTGGATGCCGAAATTGTCAGAAACTCCACGGTCGGCAGCTACTATTTTTTGCTGTTGTGCCCATACCCCCGCGGACTGCTTAAAGATATAGGCCGAGCCGGCCGCACTGAGCGTAGCTCCCCCGGAGACATCTTCATCTTCAAAGTTAGCCCCTACGATGGCATAGTCGCCACTGATGGCTACGTTGATGCTGAACTGGTCAGAAGCTGCACGATCCGCAGCCACTATTTTTTGCTGCTGCGCCCAAATACCCCCTGTTTGCTTAAAGATATAGGCTGAACCGGCAGTGCTCAATGTAGCGCCTCCCGAGGCATCTTGAGATTCCCTATAAGCTCCCACAATGGCATAGTCCCCACTGATGGCTACGCTGTAGCCGAAATAGTCATTGGTAGCGCGATCAGAAGCCACTATTTTTTGCGTCTCCGTCCATACTGCTCCAGTTCGCTTGAAGATATAGGCCGAGCCGGTTTGACCAATTGTAGCCCCCCCAGAGGCATCCTCATCTTCCAGATGAGCCCCCACGATGGCATAATCGCCACTCATGGATACGCTGCGGCCGAAATTATCACTAACTCCGCGGTCGGAAGCCACTATTTTTTGCTGCTCTGTCCATACCCCTCCGGTATGCTTAAAAATATAGGCCGAGCCTGCAGCGCTGAGTGTAGCCCCACCGGAGGCATCTTCATCTTCATTGAAAGCCCCTACGATGGCATAGTCACCACTGATGGCTACGCTCCAACCGAAAAAGTCATTGGTAGCGCGGTCGGAGGCAACGGCTTTAATGATCCCATCCCAGTCTTGTGCCCTTACCCCAGTGCTGAAATACAGCAGGAAGATGATGAGAGAAACAGCTGGCAGTTGGCAGTTGATCGTTTCTAAACGGTGGAATAGGTATTTCATTTTTGTTTAGTTGTTAATTTCAAGGTATTAGCAACCGGTCTATGGCTCGCTGGCTGAGCGGAGTCGAAGCCTACGAAATCATAACTTCAGCAATCTTCTGCTTACCCTTCCCTTTTCGTTCTCAAGCACCACGAAATAAACACCCTTTCCAGCATTTCCAAGATCCAGGCTTCTAACCCAGCTTCCTGAGCCTGTAAAACGCTCGTTACTCAGTTCCTGACCGATCACATTGAAAACACGAAGCGCATAAATCATAGGGGTCGTTGTTTCGCCTTTCAGCAATACGGCTCCACTGCTGGGATTAGGTAAAACCTCGAATGACAGGCCTCTTACTTCAATGTCATGGATTCCAACAAGTTTAAGAACCTCTACATTGGTGGTAATGGTATCGCTTCCGCAGGAATTGCTTGCTATGAGTGTCACAGGATAGGTTCCGTCGAAAGGAAAAGTAAAAGTCGGACTTTGCGCAGTAGTCGTTGCGCCGGGAAAAGTCCATTCGAATTCAGTGCCGTTGGAAGTAGTATTGGTAAATTCTACCAGGTATCCGCTTGGTTGCTCAGTTGTGAAAGATGCCTCAGGAAGCGATCCCTGGGAAATAATTACAAAATCCGAAACAGACGAACAACCCAAAGAATTGCTGGCAGAAACTGTATACTCCCCTGGCTCACTTGCCCAGATAAATTCACCGGTTTGTAAGGTAGACCAGTTATATGTTTCGTAACCTGTTTCAGCCGTTAGCAATACCGAATCACCAGGGCAAAGAATCACCGTGCCGGAAGGAGTTATATCAATACTGTCGGGTGCGCTGCCACCTGACGATAACACCTCAACTGAGTCAATAGCAGTAAGGCAATCGCTATCAGTAACGGTAACCGAATAAATGCCTGCAGTAAGATTGGTTGCAGTTGAACCAGTTTGGCTTGCTGTACTTAAATCCCAAAGGTAGGTATAAGGAGCTGTGCCACCCGTTGGAGTGACTGTTGCCGAGCCATTACTCTCTCCGCAAATGGCATTTGTTGAATCTGTGGAAAGTGTTAACTGGTTCAAGTTAGAAATAGAAAATATCCTGGAATGCCCTGCATTGAACGCAAAACCATCATTCTGACGCCCACCAATGCCCACGGTATTAGCATCGGGCATACTGACGGAGTTGCCGAACTGATCGGTAACGGCTTCTCCATCCATATCCATTCCTTTTTGTACCCATGCATCGCACCTCCACTCAAAGACACGAACACGACCATTGTTTTCGCTTATGGCAGGATCGGGGGCTCCGATGGCCACCGTATTGGGATCGGGCATGCTAACTGAATAACCTGAATGTTCCGCAGCCGCTTCACCATCAATGTCTATCCCTTTTTGCACCCAAGTGCTTCCGTTCCATTCATAGATACGAACATGGCCGGAAAAATTTCCATTTCCGTCATTACCATTGGCCCCAATGGCCGC
This sequence comes from Bacteroidia bacterium, assembly GCA_040882555.1. Lineage (GTDB taxonomy): Bacteria > Bacteroidota > Bacteroidia > M30B66 > M30B66 > M30B66. The sequence continues at coordinate 251 of JBBEBC010000001.1, read as the reverse complement.
AGTATTGGCATCAGGCATGCTAACCGATGTTCCCGAAAAGTCACCGGCCGCTTCGCCATCAATATCTGCGCCTTTTTGGACCCAAGCACTTCCGTTCCATTCATAAATTCGCACATGACCGGCTTGAATTCCGGTTCCGCCATTTTGAGTAGCTCCGATGGCCACGGTATTGGCATCGGGCATGCTAACAGAAACTCCTGACTGATCACCGGCCGCTTCCCCATCAATGTCAGCGCCTTTTTGTACCCATG